>DATNPI010000274.1:0-6612 GCA_036703325.1 Coleofasciculaceae cyanobacterium | reverse complement strand
TTTTGATATGTGTTGCATAGCCAGGACTGAGCAGGGAGCATTGTGGAGTACGTAATTGCTGACACTACCCAAGGCTAACTCACTCAAACCAGATAGACCCTGACGTCCAACTACGATTAGGTCAGCACCCCAAGTGGAGGCTAAGTTACAGATGGTTTGACCAGGATTACCAGGGGATTGGATGAATTCTGTACTCACGCCTGCTAGAGTTGCTTCATCCGTACACGATTGTAGTAGCTCTAGACCTTGCTTTTCCAAAACCTCCCACTGCTGTTGATTGAACTCCAAAGTTTTTTTACTCATCACGGGATATGGATAGTAATCCTGCCTGGGAAGTATAGGTATATTTACTCTGCCCTGTTCTTCACCCGACAGAACATGCAACAGCATAAGGCTGCCCTTGCTCGCTTTTGCTAAGAACAAGGCTTTATCAAAGACATCCTTGGCCGATGCAGAGGTGTCGATTGCAACTAGAATCTTGTGAAACATATAGACTTCCTCCAAACTGTTGTGACTCCATATAAGAGCTGATTTATAAAGGTTCTCTTTAGGCAGCAAGGCGCTTCAACATCAAGCGCACCATTGCCGTTTCGCTCATCAACTCGCTCACGCCTGGCAATAGTTCATAGTCCGTGGCTTGTGCGATGCAACCAGCGAAACCACCCAAATGTACACTCGACAACCCAGGTTTTGGCAACACCTGAAATTATGCTTCGGTTCGCTTGATAATTTCAACTTTGGCACCACAAACCTGCAAAAATGCTTGGGCGAACTTCTCCTTACTGTAGCCCTAGTCTACCTAAATCACAACTAACATAGATCAATCTTAGTTCCTTTCTTTCTATCTCCTGTCTCATCAATAATTAAAATGATTGGTCTACCTTTTAGTATCTGTAAAATTAGTTCTAAACGCAAAGCTCTTAACTTCTCTACATCCCAAGATGATGTTGTTAAGAAATGATGTAGCCCTTAATACTTATCTAATCCGACAATTTTTGCTATTTTTGGGAGGCTTTTCCGTTTTAAATCAGAAATACATCCTATATGTAGATATTTCAATGCTTCAAAAAGCCTAACATCTGAAAAGAGCTTTTTATACAACAGAGAATATTCGTCCACAAAGTTGATGGTTTGTACGGCTGAACGAGGCTCTACCATACTCTGTATCTTCGTTCTAGGCTTTGTACATTATTATACTACTGCTAAAGTGACACAACAGGGCTAATAACCCCTCATTCCCTAACGTATCTTTCAAAAGATTGTCCCAGTAGGCAGATGCGCGCCTACTGTTCTCTACATTAAACCAGCAATTAAGGCGGCGTTAACTCTTTTTAAATTTTGGCTATTCAGTATGTTTAAGGAAGTAGAAGACGAAAGCTTACTAAAAAAGATCCCTCTCCCCATTCAGGAAATACCAGAGGATAGGGAATTAACAGAGACGGTAATTCTTCCCACAAATCTGCCTATTAAACTTTCCAAACCGCAAATTCGCACAAGTCTCAGGGCATTAACTCTCGAGAGTCTCTTCGCTGCGGTTTTTTATAGTATCATCGGCTCAGCGTTGCTCAGTAATTTCTTGCTAGAGCTGGGTGCCGGTCCATTGGAAATTGGTCTGCTCGCCTCTATTCCTCAGCTGGTGAATCTGCTCCAACCGCTGGGAGCCTATCTGGTAGACAGAAGTACTAGCTTCAACTGGTATTGTATGAGGATTTTCATCCCGGCGCGGCTACTGTGGGTGATTCTCGTGCCAGCGATTTGGTTGGTCAGCTCATCTAACCATATCACTAAGCACCAAGTGGTGCTGTTGACATTGGGAATTATGTTGGTGGCTAATATCATTGAAGCTTTCGCCCGTGCTCCTTGGATGAGCTGGACGGCTGTGGTAGTACCTGGGCGGTTGCGGGGGCGGTATTTTGGCTTTCGCAATAGTGTTCTCAGTTTGACGAATCTCATCGGTGTGCCGCTGCTGGGTCTAGCAGTATCGGTCTGGCCTAGTGGAACGCTCCAAGGCTACGGTGCGATCTTGGTTCTAGGAATTGTGCTTGGGCTACTTAGTCAGGGCTGTCAGTTCTGGATGACCGATGTGAACCCGCAGCTTTTAAAAGTCGTGGGTTCAGAGACACCCCAACCATACCGCAGCGGGATACATCTTCGCTTCCTCAATGACCCCAATTTTTTGAAGTTACTGCTTTACCTTGCCATCTGGTGCTTTGCCGTTAACGTCAGCGCTCCCTTCTTTAACCTCTACATGCTGGATGACCTGGATATAGATGTCAGTCTGGTAACGATCTATAACGGCTTAGGAGCTGGTGCTAACATGCTGCTGCTAGTTTTCTGGGGCAAACTGTCTGACCGGATTGGGAATCGTCCCATCATGTTATTAGTAGGAATCTTGGTGGCGGTGACGCCTCTATTATGGCTAGTAGCTGGCAATGATTCAATTTCCCTTTGGATATGGTTACCCTTTTTACACGTGCTGGCATCTGGGACGTGGGCGGCCATAGACCTTTGTACCAACAATCTGATGATGGGAGTGGCACCGGTGACTAATCAGTCCACTTACTTCGCGATCGCAGGGGCGGTTGCTGGTGTCACTGGAGCAATGGGAATCACCGCTGGTAGCTTTCTCGCGACTCTGCCTACTACCGGTGGCTTAGTGGGAGTTTTTGTTCTCTCAACCGTCCTACGGACGGGTGCCCTCCTGCCCTTACTTTTTGTTCAGGAGCAGGGTTCTGTACCTCTAGGTCAGCTTTGGCGAGTCCTATTCCCAGTCAAGCAGCAAAGAGTGCCGATTTAACAATATTGAACGTCAACCGCTTGGGACATGAAACCACAGATACACACAGATAAATTATCTTTTATTATCCGTGTGTATCCGTGTCCATCTGCGGTTGGAGTGTCACTTTGAAAACCATCGAGGAAAACAAGAAATTTATGTAGTTTTTATTGTCAATCTTTTAACTGACTTGATGTCAGCAAATTGGCAGAATCTGTTATGAACCCAGGGTAAATTATGAGGTGAACATGACTCACTCAATGACTGAGACTGGCATTAATATGAATCAAAAATTTACACCACTAGAATGTGATGATGATGTCATACTCCTGGAAAAAGATTCTTTTATGGTCAGTAGATTAAAAGAGTTGATTGAGGAAGAAATTAGAAATAAATTGCAGCAGCATATTTATGAATACACAAGTTTATATCCTGGGGTTTCAATGCTGGAATTTTTAAGTAAACTATCTATTGGTCAAAAAAAGATAAATTTGAAGGAAATTCAACACAATTATGTTACAGAATGTCAGCTTCTAAAAGTTGGTGGGCATGGCTGGCAGAAAGGAAAGCTGAAAATTCAGATATGTACATCATCAGTCACCCCTTATCAGAATAAACTGTATTTAGAATTTTCTTCTGATGAACCTGCTGAACATGACTTTATTCTCGATGAAATTTGTAAAATTATACAATCTGATAAATAATTAATAGGGTGGGCAGTGCCCACCTAGGAAAGCGTATTAAACAAATCTCAATGAACACCATCTTACATATCACCCAACAGGAAGAATGGAAACAAGCAAAACTCGTAGGAACATATCGCGGTGATACCCTCGACTCTGAAGGCTTTATCCATTGTTCAAAACCGACACAAATCATCAAAGTTGCAAATACCTTCTTCCACAATCAAAAGGGATTAGTACTTCTTTATATCGACTCTGATAAAGTTAAACCTGAAATTCGCTATGAAGGAGTTGAAGACAACGAACTATTTCCTCACATTTATGGTACTTTGAATATTGATGCTGTCTTTAAGATCATTGATTTTGAACACGGTGAAGATGGCTTGTTTGAATTGCCTCAGGAAATATAATAAATACGAGGACATAGCGGCTCAAGTAGTTCCAACTAGGTTGCTTTAAGAGCTTGTTTTCAGCGGAATTAAGTGGAGCCAGCAGAGCACAAAAGATTAAAAAAATAACTCTTAAGGTAAATGTCAAAAACTGACATTTACTATAAATTAAACAAAGTTTGAGCTAGCTAGTCAAGAACACTCTCAACAATTAAATGCTAAAAGTTACCCGCTCTCGGCTACAGCAATATAGCGTTGCTGGACTCAGTGTCGGTCTGGCGCTAGTGCTGATGCTGGCGCTAGATCCTTGGCTTGCCATGACTAAGACCCCTTTTCTGCTGTTTTTTGGGGCGGTTATGGTGAGTGCATGGTACGCAGGCTTGAGAGCGGGGCTAGTGTCTACCTTCCTGTCTGTTCTGATTAGCAACTATTTCTTTATACAGCCAATCTATTCGCTGGCGCTCGATCTGCCCAACACTATGAGGCTCGTGCTATTCGCACTTCAGGGAATCCTGTTTAGTGTGCTATGTGAGGCGCTACGTACTGCCAAGCGACGGGCTGAGATGACTTTAGGAAAGCTACAAGCGGCTGAAGTAGGGTATCGTCGCATTGTGGAAACGGCGGGTGAGGGGATCTGGGTATTTGATGCCCAGTTGCGTACGGAGTATGTCAATCCGCAATTGGCGCAAATGTTGGGCTATAGCGTCGAGGAAATGCTGCAGCGTCCGATTTTCGACTTTATGGATCAAGCTGCTCAGGTGGAAGCACAGCGGTACATAGCCCGACTGAAGCAGGGAATGAAACAGCGATTCGACTTTCGGTTTCGGCGTCAGGATGGCTCTAATCTTTGGGGGATGGTTTCAACCACTCCAGTTTTAGGTGAGCAAGGAGAATTTCAAGGCGGACTCGCTATGGTGAGCAACCTGACTAAGCGCAAGCAGATTGAAGAGTCGCTACAAATTAGAGAGGAACAGTTGCGGTTGTTTGTCGAGCATGCGCCGGCAGCTATTGCCATGCTTGACAACCAGATGCGATATATTCTTGTGAGTCAACGATGGCTGACGGATTTTGAGTTGCAAGACCAAAACATTATCGCTCGCTCTCATTACGAAGTCTTTCCCGAAATTCCTGACTCTTGGCGGGAAATTCATGCTTCGTGTTTGGCTGGAGCGGTTCGCAAATGCGAAAAAGAACTATTTCCCCGTGCCAATGGCTCAATAGATTGGGTGAAATGGGAAATCCATCCTTGGCGGAACCGTGCTGATGAAATTGGTGGCATCATTATTTTTACAGAGGTAATCACTGAGCGTGTACAGGCAGAGGAAGCTTTGCAAGCGGCTAACAACCGCACGTCAAGGATTCTGGAAAGCATAACAGAAGCGTTTGTTGCCTTTGATCGTGAGTGGCGCTACACTTACGTGAATCAGGAAGCCGCACGGCTTTTGCAAAAACCACGGGAAGAACTGCTCGGCAAGCAGTTATGGAAGGATGTTTATCCGGAATTAATCGGCAATACTTTTTATCAAGCAGCTCATCGAGCGATCGCCGAACAAGTTCCCGTTGAGCTAGAGGAGTTCAGTGAGAACTTACACTGCTGGCTGGAAATTAGGGCATATCCTAGCGCTGGAGGGCTTGCAGTTTACTTTCGCGATGTGACTGAACGCAAACAGGCGAAGGAAGCACTCGAACAAAGCGAAGCTAAGTTTAGACGCTTGTTTGAGTCCAATCTTGTGGGAGTTGCTTTTTGGAATGCAGAAGGCTTCATCACTGATGCCAACGATGCCTACCTGCGTCTTGTTGGCTACAGCCGTCAAGAGTTTGATGCCTTAGGTAAAATTCAATGGCGCTCACTGACTCCACCAGAGTACAACGATGTGGATAACCGAGCGCTTGAGGAAGCCTTTGCCACCAGAGTTTCCAGTATTTACGAGAAGGAGTACGTCCGACGAGACGGTACACGGGTGCAAGTTGTCCTAGGTATAGCCTTGATGGACAATTCCCAGGTTAATGGAGTCGCATTTGTGCTGGACATCAGCGAACGCAAACGAGCAGAACTTGAGCGCGATCGCCTTTTGCTGGCTGAGCAAAAAGCCCGGGCGACAGCAGAAGCAGCAAATCGTATGAAGGATGAGTTCCTTGCCGTTCTTTCCCATGAGTTGCGATCGCCCCTCAATGCCATGCTTGGCTGGCTGACTCTGTTGCGTACCAGGAAGTTTGACGAAGCAGCCACAGCCCGTGCGCTGGAAACCGTTGAACGCAATGCCAGGGCACAAGCACAACTGGTCGAAGATTTACTGGATGTTTCCCGCATCATCCAAGGGAAACTGCGCCTGAACGTCCGTGCTGTAGATCTATTGTCGGTGATCGAAGCAGCAATTGACACAGTGCGTCCTGCCGCCCTGGCAAAAAACATCGAACTTCAACCTGTACTTGATCCTGCTGCTGGACCAGTTTTTGGCGATTCAGACCGCTTGCAGCAAATTGTCTGGAATCTGCTGTCGAATGCTGTTAAATTCACACCCAAGGGTGGACGGGTGCAGATTCGCTTAGAACGCGTCCACTCGTATGTAGAAATTGTTGTGGCTGATACAGGGCAGGGAATAAGCCCCGAGTTTCTTCCTTATGTTTTTGACCGCTTCCGTCAGGCTGATAGCTCGATGACTCGTTCTTTTGGCGGTTTGGGACTGGGGTTATCCATTGTGCGTAACCTCGTTGAGTTGCATGGTGGTTCAGTTCATGTCGAAAGTCCGGGGGAAGGACAGGG
>DATNPI010000264.1:0-2166 GCA_036703325.1 Coleofasciculaceae cyanobacterium | reverse complement strand
ATTGAACAAGAGCGCGATCTCCTACGGCGGGGCGAAAGCCCATCGCACAATAGCACGGGTAACACAAAAAGCGTAGCAGTAAGTAACAAGAGAATTTTGTGACGTAAACTTGACTGATTGGTCAAGTTTTGATAGTGTGATGACATGGTTGGAAAAAAGTTAGAGTTTGACAGGGAAGAAGCCTTAGAGAAAGCAATGAACCTTTTTTGGTTTAAAGGCTATAACGCGACTGGGCTGAATGACCTGCTTAACCATATGGGTATCCAACGCCAGAGCTTGTACAATACCTTTGGCAGTAAACACGCTCTATTTTTGGAGGCTATTAGATACTATAGCGATACTGTAGTGAGGAGTCTTGAACAACAGTTGGATGCTCCTGGTGAACCTCTAGAAAACATCCGCAATTTGCTCAAGACACTGGCTGAAAATGCTGCTCGTCCTGAATATCGAGGATGTTTAGTAGCGAATACCATTATGGAGTTAGCCCCTCATGACAAAGCTGTAGAAGAAGCTGTTGGGATAGTTGTCAGGCGATTGGAGCAAGCCTTTGAGCGAGCTTTAAAAAAAGCGGTGGTAGCTGGTGAATTATCTGCTTCTACCAATCCTAGAGAACTAGCTTGTTTTCTCTACCATGTTGTTTTAGGCATCAATGTCAGAGGTAAAGCTAGTCTCAGTTGTTCATCTATTGATGACATTCTCAAAATAGCATTGTCAGTGCTGAAGTAAAATCAAGCAATTTTTTTTCTTCAATTTTTGACCGTTCAGTCAAATAAACCGATTAGAAAGGAGATGGAATCGTGGCAAAACTAGCAGGCAAAAGGGCTTTGATTACTGGTGGCACAACAGGTATAGGTTTAGCAACAGCGCGGCGGTTTGTAGCAGAGGGATGTCGTGTGATAATTACTGGACAAAATGAAGAACGGCTGGCTGCGGCGGCAAAGGAATGGGATCAGCAAGTTATTCCAGTGCTTGTCGATGTGCGATCGCTTGCTGATTTGGAGGCGTTAGCTGTGCGTGTAAAGGAAGAATTTGGTGGTCTAGATATTTTGTTTGCTAACGCTGGTATTGGGTACTTTTCCCCTCTGGAGCAGGTTGATGAGACACTATACGATAACCAGTTTGACATCAATGTGAAGGGTGTGTTCTTCACAGTGCAAAAGTTAGCTGGGTTGTTGAAAGAAGGTGCAAGTGTGATTGTAAATGCTTCAGCTGTGAACGAGAAAGGCGCACCAACAGGTAGTGTCTATTTTGCCACCAAGGCTGCTGTACGGTCATTTGCTCGTTCCTTAGCAGCTGAACTGGCACCACGAAAAATTCGGGTGAATGCCCTAAGTCCAGGGCTAGTGAGGACTTCTTTTCAAGAGAAGCTTAACCTTCCACAGGAAGCAGTTGATGGTTTTGCTAACTATGTCATGCAGACTGCACCACTGGCGCGTTTAGGGCAACCGCAAGAAATTGCCAATGCTGCTCTATTTCTTGCTAGTGATGAATCGTCCTACATGACAGCGGCTGATCTTGTAGTTGATGGCGGCTATATGAATGTTTGAGAAACTTATAGCGATTTGCAATTCAATGAGGTAGATTCGGGCGGGCGAGGACGCCCACCCACAAGATATGAGCTGTTCTAAGTTTGTACCTCACGCTGTTGAAATCCGCTATATCCCTCTTCTGTCACTTTCCGAGAGGGCGATTGCGCTCTGCGCAGTGCCCGAAGGGCAATCGCTAGAAGCCTCATGAGGCAATCAATACAAGCTATACTATTAGAAAAAAATCGATCTTGTATTTGTTATTAGAAAAGAATCGCGCGATTGCCTTTCCCAGGTGCCCCTTGGGCAATCGCCTGCTATACAAAAGCTCTAGAATTCAGAAATGGCAAATGTTTTCGGAGAGTGACAGAAGAGGGATACGCTGTAATCAATTCGTCAAATTGTTAACAAGCCTGCGTAGGCAGGCTTCGTTCGTATAGCCGAGCCAGTGCGTTGCGGAGGTTTCCGAGGCAGCGCGTTGCGGAGCCAGTTGCGTGCGGAGGTTCCCTCCGCCCTTGCAACCTGGCATCGGGTTAAGCGCGCTATCTGCGACTGCCGTTCCGTTGTAGCACCTGGCGTCCACCCTTCTAGGGTGAGGGCTTTTGATATTAAACTCCTAACTTCACCCCTCTAATCGAAT
>DATNPI010000702.1:0-2742 GCA_036703325.1 Coleofasciculaceae cyanobacterium | reverse complement strand
CTGGCTTGATTGTCGCAGGGCTTCCGACTGCTTTTGAACCTGCGCTAATAATTCTGCTTGCTGCAAAGCGACTCCCAACTGATTGCCAATCTCGACTACTAGCTTGATTTCTGTTGTTTTCCATTGACGAGAATCAGTATTTTGATAAGCTGCTAGTAATCCCCAAAGTTTACTGCCTAAGAATATGGGGACAATTATGTAGGCTCTAGCTTGAAATCGCTCCAAGAGGTTGATGTAACAAGGGTTAAAACCAGCTTTGTAAATGTCTGCGACTACTCTGTAGTTTGCGCCTTGGCTGTACGCACCGCCGCTAGTTTCTTGCAGATAAGTATCCTGTACCAAGGAAGAAGCGCTAAGGATGCTATCGCATCCCGCTTTACTATCGAATGTTTTCACAGTGCAATGCTTGTCTTCCAAAGAACTCTCTTTCAGATTGGGGTTGTTGGCTTGTTCTTGCACTAGAGAAATCCAGTCAGTCCCAACGGACTCGGAGACAAACTCTCCACTCCAGTCCGGATTGAACTGATAGACAGCGACGCGATCGCATTTAATCAACTGCCGCAATTCAGAAGTTGTGGCAGTGAAAATCGTTTCAATATCCAATGTCTGGCGGATTCTTTGAATCGCTCTGGCGAACGCTCGTTCTCGCTCTATACTCTCCCACAAGGCTTCTTCTACCCGTTTGCGATCGCTGATGTCAGTTTGAACCCCAATAAAGTGAGTCAAGCGCCCAGTAGCATCTTGAACTGGGGTAACGCACAATTGATTCCAATAAAGAGTGCCATCTTTACGAGAGCTATGCACAGTTACCTGAGTTTCTCTGCCTTCGGTCAGTGCACACCGCACTTCTTCAAGGGCAGTTGGCGTTGAACAACATATTCGCTCATACCAGCAGGATTGGCTGCCAATGGCTTCCTCTTTTCGGTAGCCTGTCATGCGCTCAAAACCAGAATTGACGTAAATAAGCGGGTTGCCAGGGGTGATCGCATCGCTGATGAAAATGCTGTTCGATGAAGCAGCGATCGCTCTTTGTCCTAGTCGCACCCGCTCTTCAGCCAGCTTTCGCTCAGTAATGTCTCGCTGCACGGAAACCCAATGGGTAAACCAGCCTTTCTCATCTGGAACTGGCACAATCTCAAGCTCTACCCAGAACTGGGAACCGTCTTTGCGGTAGTTGATAAGTTCCGCCCGAATTGGCTGCCACGTCTCAAGTGCAGTACGAATTTTGTCTAGCTGCTGGCGATCGGTCTTAGCACCTTGCAAGATGCGTGGCGTTTTGCCGATTACCTCTTCGGGAGTGTAACCCGTCATGCGGATAAAAGCTTCATTGACATAAATAATCCTCGGGCCCGGAGAATCAATCGGCTCGGCTTCGGCAACAATCACCGCATCATTGGCATTCACTACCACGGATTCCAACAGGCGTAAACGCTCTTGGGTCTTTTTGCGATCGCTGATATCACGGCAGACACAAATCAGACCTCCATCTGCCATTAAGGTTAGGGAAACCTCCTGACAATAGGTGCTTCCATCCTGCCTTTTGCCGATCATTTCACCATGCCAGTGCCCTTGGCGCGACAGAATCGGGAAGATGTCTTGCTCTAAGCGTCTGATCTCATCTGGATAATAGAGTTCTCGCCAAGTCTTACCCAGCAGTTGGGTGCTGCTGTCGTAGCCATAGAGTTTGGCATGCGCCTGATTCAGGTAGATGTACTCTTGTGCTGAATTAACAATAGCGATGCCATCCATCGCCGCTTCAATTGCCGCTAACTGTTGCTGCAAGGCAGCTTCTGCCCTCTGGCGTTCTTTAACTTCATTTTTCACCGCTTCAAATTGAGCCGCGCTGGGCATTGCCAGGGCTTGGGGAAGTAACGAAACCAGTTCAGACGCCGTATAGAGAGAGACGACGGCGGTAAAGGCTTTGAGCAAACCCGATAACCAATAGTTAGGATGCCACAGCGTCCAGATTTCCATGATATGGGTTGTGCCACAGGAAATGATGAAAGCACCAAACAGCAGGAAAATCCAGTTGAAGGGTACATCTCGCCTCTTGGCAACGAAATAGGCTAGCATTAGCGGGATTGAATAGTAAGCCAGCGCTGTCAAGGCATCTGAGACAATATGTAACCCTACTAACTCAGGTTTCCAGAGATAGCAGTGTCCGTGGGGAATAAAAAATTCCGCTAATATCATGCCGATTCTCTTAAGATTCTAAAATTTCTATCTTTAAGTAGATGCAGCAAAAGGAACTACTAGTACTTTGCATCTATAGTTAGATATTTTCAATGAAAGTTTGCAACTTAAGGCGAAAACTTAAGAAGACTAATCTACCAGTGAATTGGTGAGAAAATAAATAAATTCACAAGAATACATTTAATTTGAAGCAGATTAGCCAATTAATCACATACTAATGAAGAGTCAACCCCCAAAACGTAAGCGAGGTGTCATCCTCACGCGGCGAGGTTGGCAACGCTTGCAGACAGCACAGAGTCAGTCTGAAATTCAAGAAAACGATGGCGTTACCTACACTCTGGAAGAAATCAGTGAACGCACACACTTGAGTCCCAATACCGTCGCCAAGATACAACGCCGCCAAGTTGCTGTGGATCGGCAAAGCTTGGAGTCTTACTTTAGCTCGTTTAATCTTAGGCTGAATGTCGATGACTATACTATGCCCGACATCGACCCGATAAAGATTGGCTCCAAAGTGATGCTCAAAGGTGAAGTTCCTCTCGATTCCCC
>DATNPI010000236.1:0-20680 GCA_036703325.1 Coleofasciculaceae cyanobacterium | reverse complement strand
ACAGTGGGTCTTTCGACGGGCATCACGGCCAGTGTCTCAGTTGCTGCCAAGCTAGTTTTAATTGCCACAATGTACACCGGACGAGTTGGTATTTTACTACTAATGGCAGCTTTACTCGGAGACCCTCGCCCTAGTGCGATTCGCTATCCAGAGGAGAACTTACTGGTCGGGTAGTCACGTTCAGCACTATCCCTTGATAGTCTGAAGATTAAGTGGATTTATTCAGTTGCTGGTGCCCAGCTATCACTTAGCTAAAACAAAGGAAAAGGGCGTGAATCTGTCATCTTTAGGTTTTTTTCGCAGCCTGCGTAAAGAAAATAGACAGTTTGCTGTCATCGGGTTAGGGCGCTTTGGACGCGCCGTTTGTTCGACACTTCATAAACTTGGATATGAGGTTTTGGGAACTGATGTTGATGAACGACGAGTTGCCCAAGTCTTGAAAGAGCCAATGGTTGCCTATGCAGTGCAGCTGGACTCCACCGACCCGGCCGCGCTGAAAGAAGCAGGGATTTTTGAGTTTGATACGGTAATTGTTGCTATTGGTAACTATTTACAAGAGAGCATTATTACCACCCTAAACGTCAAGGAGGGGGGTGTCCCTCATGTGGTTGCCAAAGCCTCCTCTGAAGTCCACGGCAAGCTATTGGAGCGTGTGGGTGCTGATCATGTGGTTTATCCAGAGAATCAGGCAGGTTGTACATTGGCGCGAGCGCTCACGAAGCCATCAATTCTGGAACGGTTCGACATTGACCCCGACAATAGCATTGTAGAAGTATTAGTGCCGGAAGAATTTCACGGCAAAACGGTCACGGAACTGGAACTGCGATCGCGCTATGGCTTGAATTTGCTGGCAGTCGGTCATAATGACAAGTTTGAGATTAACCCCAACCCAAACAAACGCCTGTACAAGGGTTGGGCAATGGTTGTAATTGGCTCAAACAAAGACATTGACCGCCTGCCAATTTAAAGCCCGTTGTTGTTTGGAGGAGTTGGCAGGAAGGGTGAGTTAGACGGTTGAGGCTGTGCTACAGCCGGTTGCGTCGGCTGGGATAGTGCCGGTACTATTGGCTGATTCGCCAGTTGCTGTACATATTGGTCAACTTGGTTGATCTTCTGCTGATTCCCTTCGGAGACAAACAATTTCCTGGCTTCCTGAAGAAACCTGAAGGCTTCATCTCGCTGTTGAGACAGCCCTAATGCTACACCCATGCTGTAATAGGCATCTGGCAGCCTGGGGTTAAGGAGAAGTGCTTGCTGATATTGAGCGATCGCTTCTGGATACTTCTGTGTCTGTTGTAGCGCTACTCCCAGGTTGTAGTGGGACACGGCGTCGTTGGGGTTAAGCCGTAATGCTGTCTGGAGGGCGGTTACAGCTTGGTCATACTGACCAGTTTTGGTGCGTGCTGCCCCTAGCTGTTGGTAGGCATCGATATTGTTGGGTTCGAGTTTTGTTACCCAATCAAAGCGATCGCCTGCCCCCGCAAAATCACCTTGTGCGGCAAGAACTTGACCCAATTGGAACTGAGCCGGGGCAAGCTTCGGGTCGCGCTTGGTGGCTTCGTTCAATGCGTTTTTGGCTTCCTCCAGCTGACCTTGTCTGGCTAGCAGTACCCCTAACTGGTACTGAGCTTGAATCAATTCAGGATTATTCCCAACAGCTTGTCGGAGCGCTATGATTGCCGGTTCTGCCTGGTTTTGCTTGGCTAAAAGCAGCCCCAAATTATACTGAGCTGTTACATAGGTAGGGTCGAGGCGAGCGGCTTCTGCGTACTGAGCGATCGCTTCTTGTGATCTACCCTGCCCCTCATAGGCCACGCCCATGTTATAGCGAGCGGCAGCCAAATTGGAATTGAGAGAGAGTGCCCTTTGATACTGAGAAATTGCCCCGTCTACGTTGCCTTGGCGATACAAGGTCAAGCCCAGATTGTAGTAAGCTTCTGGGATATTAGGGTTAAGGGCAATAGCACGTTGGTATTGTTGAGTTGCCAGCTCTGTCTGACCTTGTTCGAAGAGAGAATTCCCCAATATATAATGCGCCATCGCAATAGACGGGTCGAACTCAAGCGCTTTACGAAGAGCCAGTTCGGCCGCTTTGAATTCACCACGGTTATACCGGGTCACTCCTTGTTGAAAGTAAGAAGCCGCCTCAAGATTCTCAGTATATTGACCTTCGACTAGCTGCTTGGTTTGCTGACGCTGTTGAAGAGCACCAGCCGAGGCTTGATCGATAGCTGTCAAACTGAGACTGATCAGAGCGGCTGCAAACAGTGGTATCCGTATGTAGTGTCTTGACATAGGTAGAAAACCGTCCCCGGTAACTATTAGCTTTTGGATATGAGGTTTTTACCCAGATTTTAATCTGTCTGATCGTAGATGGCACATCGTTTACGGGTATTAATGCCTCATAGCCAAGTGATATCTTTGAACGCAACTCGGTATCACCTTCCATCGATGAGAACCAAGTAGGACTAAAGTCCCAGTGAAACTTAGTAGTCTAGTCGCAGGTGAATTTGGGAGGTTCGCTCCATGCAGTTACCTGTATAAATTTCTACGATGTGGTTATTGAACACAAACCAGTTCTTACCTCGAAATTTACAGGAGCCTTCATGCAACTCAAATTCATCTCAATGCTTGTTCTAGCGACCAGCCTAACGGCAGGCTTGACTAGTGCGATCGCGATCAGTGCAACTCCCAACTTTGTTACCGCTCAAAGGTCTATTTCATCACAAAAGCCAGTTACAAGTCCAACTGCTACACCCAGACTAATCCCACCACTCCCCGGATTAGCAGGCATCGATTTGACATCGCAACAGCAAGAGCAACTCAAGCAAATCACTCAGGATTTGCAGGCTCAATTTGAAGCCGTAGCACCACGTCCACCTCAGCTTACCGCTGAACAGCGGGAAAAAATTGGGCAAGTTGTGCAGGCTTATCGCGGTAGGCTAGAGGCTGTTTTAACACCCGAGCAACTGGCGCAATTACGCCAAAATCAGGATAACGCCGATGCCAAACCGGCTCCCGCCTTCGGTGCAGCCCCACCCCCTGAACTAGCAACGCTCAACTTGACCCCGCAACAGCAAGAGCAAATCAGGCAAGCCCACGAGGAGATGCGACCTCAACTTCGATCCGCCCTACCTACTGGTTCTAACCTTACCCCTGAACAAGAGGCAAAATTGCAGCAACTCAGCCAAGCTTATAATGAGCGGGTAGAGGCAATTTTAACGCCAGAGCAACAGCGGCAATTTCGTCAAAATATGGAGAAATTTCGCCAAATTCGGGAGCAAGCCCGCCCAGGTCTGGAGCGACTCCGCGAAAATCAGCCTAGAAAACCGCTTGAGTAATTACCGACTCGGGTAATGCGTGTAGGGGCACAGCGACATAGATGTCTTGGTAGTTGCGCTCCAATTTTGCTGAGTCCGTACCCCTACTCACCCAAATCTTTTCTTGCTTCTGGCAAAATCAACATGGCATCACCAAAGGAATAAAAGCGGTACTGATGAGCGATCGCCTCCGCGTACAAATCCAGCAACCGTTGACGCCCAATCATTGCACTGACTAGCATCAACAAACTAGAACGGGGCAAGTGGAAATTCGTAATCATCCCTTCCACCACCCGCCACTGGTAACCTGGATAGATGAACAACTGCGTCTTGCCACAAAACGGTTGCAATTCCCCACTCGCCGCTGCTCCTTCCAACGCTCGTACCGCTGTTGTTCCCACGGCAATCACTCGACCTCCCCTCGCTTTAGTTTCCCGAATCTGTTCTACTGTTGAGGCGGGTACTTCCAACCACTCTGAATGCATTTTGTGATGGGTAATGTCTTCCACTTCCACGGGTCGAAATGTACCGATGCCGACATGTAGTGTGATGGAGGCCTGCCGAATTCCTTGTTCACGGCACCGTTGTAGTAGCTCTTCAGTAAAGTGTAGTCCAGCCGTTGGAGCTGCGATGCTCCCAAAGGGCAGCCACTGTGAACTCTTAGCGCCCCGCTTCACTAACCTACCAGGGGTTTGAGCATAAACCGTCTGATACTGTTCCGGTAACGCTTGAGAGTGCGTGATATAAGGTGGCAGGGGAACGTGCCCGTACTGCCCCAACAGCGCTTCTAACAAGGATGCTCCACTTGGGATATCGAACTGCAATAGACGACCACTAGTTGCCTCATCTCTTGCCACGACCGTAGCACTCAGAGTAGGGACTGGGGGAGTTTCCCTACCTATTACTGAGGAATCTGTGGAGGGTTGTTCTCCATGCCTGTGCGGTTCAAACAGAATCTTTGCCCCTGGTTTGAGACGCCTACCTGGTTTAACCAAAGCTAACCAACAGTTATCTTGTCCCTCCTCCAGCAGCAACACCTCCACCGGTGCCCCCGTAGATTTACGGCCATAGAGGCGAGCTGGGATGACACGGGTATCATTTAGCACCAGCAGGTCTCCCGCTCGCAGCAGGTGGGGTAAATCACGGAAGATGCTGTGAGTATGGTGAGTGGATGAATCTACGACCAGTAAACGTGAAGTATCTCTTTGAGTTAAAGGCGTTTGAGCAATTCGTTCCTGGGGCAATTCATAGTCATAGCTAGAGAGCAATCGGTCTTTTTCCCAACTTTGAATTACCTGCAATGAAGATGCTGTCTCGGTTTTTAGAGAACCTACTCCATCAATTGAAGAGGGATCAGAGCTTTGAGACGGGTCGTCCATTGGGTCAATAGTGTTGTCAATTTCTGTCATCCCGTTATTCTACTGAGAAGACATTGCTCAACTAGTGACTAAATTGGGTAATATCCCCTATCCCACATCGGGTGCTTCTCCCCTATCGCTTTTGCCTTGCTCATTGCAAGAATAGAGTATAAGCACCTCCTTGGAAGGCAAGCCAAGAATTCCTATGGATTACCTCTACTTTCTGGCCAACGCCAGTTTGACTCTGCGAGTGGTTGAGTATCTACACTCGATGCCCCAGCTGCCCGTTCAATTTATAACGGTGATTCATCAGATTGACGGCTGGGTGGTTAAAGTCAAAACGAACCGCCCCCTCACTCCTCACCAACATGGAGATTTTCGGGCGTTCATGAACGAATTGGGAATTCCCTACGACCCAGAAATTCGTCTGCAAATGGCACTTTGGAGCCTGGAAACAGGACAGTCCCCTATTGATGTTATGCGGCGCTACCAAGTGGCTGTGGTTTCTCATGGGACTCCAGACAGGAGCGATATTGAAGCGTTCCGGCAACAGTTTACCATGGGGCTAGGTTATTGCCCAGAAACTTTAGCTTAATTGCAGAAGTTTCGTGGCTCATTAAATGGCATTAGCGTACCATGCGCGTAGCGGGGCGCGATGCTGCGAAGGCGGCTCGCGTTAGCGGAAGGCTGGAGAAAGAGTAAGCGACCATCGGGATCAAGCGGCTCCGAAGGAGCATCGCTAAAAACCGCAGATGACACACTTAAGAGTGTTATCTGCGGTGCTTGTTTTTTTGGGAGTTAACTAACAACTTGTAACTATGGAGACTATGGAGAGTGACAAGTTATGTTTATGATACTCAGCACAGTCAAAAATATTTTTACAGTACTTAGTTTTTTGCTAAGTCTTTCCACCACAAGACCTATCAGAGTTTTATGCTCAAAATACTTGCTATTTCTAGGCGTCCCACGCCTCTACCATAAATGACGAATTTACCTCCCCCAGACCCACGATCATCTCGAAGCACTTCCCTAGGGCTTGATGAATTTCTTGGGATCTTCGTTGCCTTCACTATCATCGGCTCGATTCTAGTTTTTTCACTTGCAAAAAATCGCCAGGGCTTTAAGCTAAACAACCTTTTATCGTCGTCCCCCTCTCCTTCTGCTCAACTGACTCCGACGCCAACTCCTGAGGCAACGGCGAGAGAAGCTGCGCCTGTGTCGCCTGTGCCAACAGTAGCCCCAACCTCGTCACCCGAGTCTCTAACACCCGTACCGTCTCAAAGCCCAATTCCGTCAAGAATCCCAGCTGCAATTCCCTTGCCCGCCCCAATACCTGCTACTCCTGTACCAACGACTTCAGCTAGGTCGATTAACTTAGTGGATGTTCCTCAAGACTTCTGGGCACGTCCTTTTATTGAGGCACTCGTTACTCGTGGCATAATCACAGACTTACCTGGTGGCAACTTTCGACCCAATCAGCCTGTAACCCGTGCGGAATTTGCGGCGATGCTGAAAAAAGCCTTTGACAAAAAACCGACGAGTAGTACCGAGAAATTTCCGGATGTACCGTCTCAATACTGGGCTTCTCTGGCGATTGACGAAGCCTACCAAACTGGCTTCTTAAAGGGATATCCTGAAAACGTCTTCCGACCAAAGCAGCCAATTCCTCGTGCCCAAGTCCTTGTCGCCCTAGTTACTGGCTTAGGTCTTGCTCCTCAATCTAATTCAGCCCAAATCTTATCGGTTTACAAGGATTCTCAGCAAATTCCTGCCTATGCGGCGAACAAGATTGCCAGTGCGACTCAAGCTGGTCTTGTAGTTAACTACCCTGACCCAAAGTTGCTCAAACCGACACAAAATGCCACTCGTGCTGAAGTGGCTGCCTTAATTTATCAAGCCCTGGTTAAAGAAGGTAGGGCAGAAAAGACTAATTCTCCCTACGTTATTCAACCGTAGCCAGAGTTTATTGCTTGGAGTAGTTAAGCGAAGCCGTTGATTTTCACTTCACAAGGTCTATGGAGAGCAGTCCTGCTTGCAACTGTTGCAAGCAGCTTAATCAAAGGCTGATTCGATGTAGTCCTGCAACATAAATCGATATCCTGCTACTACTATCGGTTGACCTAGCTGCACTGATGGCACTTGTATTGTTTTGTCAATTGGTGCCGCTGAGGGAGACAAATTGGTTTCATTATGACCTGATTGTTGGGAGATGCGATCGCACCTGACGAGGGCAACATCAAACCGACAGGGAAAACTTGCCAAATCTGGTCGTTCTGCCAGAAACAGCTCGGCTGTCCGCCAAAGTTTAGCTTGCTTTGGTGGCGTAATTGCCAGTAGTCCATCTGCATCCCAGTTTCCTCGACTGCGAGTTTTGACCTCCACAAAAGCCAGCCTAGGCAAGAGGGTTTCTTGTTGAGCTGAATATCGTTGTGCAATTAGGTCTATCTCTCCCCAACGGCAACGCCATCGGTGATGTAAGATTACCCAGCTTTGTGCCTGTAACCACTCAGCCACTAGGTATTCTCCTAGTTCTCCAATATTAGGCGTCTGAGGCATGAGTCACTCAGGCGGGGTCAGCTGCCAAGTTCATCGGTGTTCCTTACTGGTAAGATTGATGTGGCCATTCATGGCAATTTTTCGTCAAAAATACGGTTTTTCGGTAGCTTACAACAGTATGACTCATCGACAATGTCTGCGTATTCCAGCTATTTTGTTCAGTCTAGTTCTCTTCTTACTTGCTGGTGCCTGGATTTTCGGGGTGAGCGCGATGCCTGTTCTAGCTTTAGATTACAACCGAGAAAGTTTAGTAGGTGCAGATTTCTCAGGACGCGATCTGACCGATTCAAGCTTTACTAAAGCTAATCTCCGTAGCAGTAACTTTAGCAACGCAGATTTGCAGGGTGTCAGTTTCTTTAGCGCTAATTTGGAAGCGGCCAATTTAGAGGGAGCTAACCTCAGCAACGCCACCCTGGACACGGCTCGTTTAACCAACGCTAATTTGAAGAATGCTGTCCTTGAGGGAGCATTTGCCTTCAACACTAAGTTTGATGGGGCAATGATTGAAGGGGCTGATTTTACAGAAGTGCTGCTTCGTCAGGATGTGGAAAAACAGCTTTGCAAAACGGCCAGTGGCACCAACCCCACTACTGGTCGCAAGACTCGCGAAACACTCTCCTGTGACTAAGAGGTTATGCATCTCGCTTTGCATATTTATTGCTATGAGTGGTAATTGGTAATTGGCGAAATTTTTGTTTTGTCTGGATTCTTCCTCTGCCGTTACAAATTACCAAACTGGTTAAGAGATAGCATTTTTAAGAATGTCTTCTATGTTGAACTGACGTAGTTGATCGAGCTGCTTAATCCGCTGGTCTGCCTCGTAGAACTCCTGGCAGTAGTACTGCTTGCGTTGCAAATCAGTTGCTGGGTCAAGCTTTTGCCACTGCTCAAGACAATAAAGCCGATGTTTTTCATAGGTTACCTTCTCAAGACAGGCTGCGGCAGCTCGAATCAACAGGGGAGTACGGACGATGTCTTCTTGCCTCTTTTCGTCCAGATGAAATAGATGAGCAACCTGAGCCATCTCGTCAGGAAATTTCATGCTGCGATCTTGCAACAGTGAAATTAGTGGATCTGGTATCTGTTTGGACGTTTGGAGGGCGGGTTGCAGTTCTAAAATTTGCTGCCACAGAAATCGGTGATGGGAAAGGCTAAATAGCAAATCTTGTGCTTCCAAGGTATCAATAATTGTCTGCCGATATTCAGGGCAGTGGAGATAGATGCGTAAAAGTAAGGCTTCGGCTTGTTCTAGAAGGTTCTGTTCTCCAAATACTGGTAAGTTGATAGGGGAGTGCTTGTTCTTCTGGTTCAGTAACTGAGGCGATGATTTCTTGACAGACGCCCTTAGTGAATTCTTGAGTTGAGACTGTAAATTTTGGATGTATAGGGGTACTAGTTTAGTTTGCCCCTGACTGAGCAGTTGAGCACAGTGATTGATGTAATAGGTAAGCTTGTTGATGTCGTCCAGTTGGTTGAGTAACTTCACCATGTCTTGGGCGACTTGTTGAAACTGGTCAGCTTGTTTAAGGTCTTGACCGATAAAGAGTTGCTTGATCTGCCAATCAAGCCACAAGGGAGCGTCTAGCAACAGCTGTCGGTATTGTTCAGCCGCATCAGTACGACCTTTGAGGAATTCATCTGCGTCTTTACCATCTGGTAGGTTGAGAACCCGCAACTGGACTTGCCCTCCGTAGACTAGAGGGGTAATTTCTCCGATCGCTCTTTCCGATGCCTGAGTTCCAGCAGCATCAGCATCGAAGTTCAGGACAATCTGCTTAGATTCGGTGTAGCGCAGTAGCTGCCGGACTTGCTCTTTGCTGAGAGCTGTACCTAGTGAAGCAACGACATTAGTAATCCCAGCAGCGTGGAGGGCGATCGCATCAAAATATCCTTCCACTACCACTGCCTGATCGAGCTTTGTAATGCCGTCACGAGCCTTATCTAGGGCAAATAAAGTTTTACCTTTATCAAACAATTGGGTTTCTGGCGAGTTGAGATATTTGGGTTGCTCCTCACCCAGACTTCTGCCGCCAAACCCAATCACCCGTCCCCTCACGTCGTGGATGGGAATGATTAAGCGATCGCGAAACCGATCATAATAGCCACCCCCTGATTTGCGAGGCACAATCAGTCCGGCTTGCTCCACCTGTTGTACAGGTTTTCCTTTCTGTTCAACTAGGTATTTGTAAATGGTTTCCCAACCAACTGGTGCATACCCCATCTGGAATCGCTGAATCGTTTCCTCCGAGAGACGCCGAGTTACTTGTAAATACGTTAGAGCGTGCTGTCCTTGAGGTTGCCGCAGAGCGTGTTTATAAAACTCGGTTGTCAGCGCCAGAATTTCGTATAGTTGCTCTCGTAGCGACAATTGACGCTGCAATTCACCTCGTTGTTCTGGTTCCAGAGTTTTCACTGGTATCTGATAGCGTCGTGCCAGATCGAGGACAACGTCACTGAACGAGTGCTTACCCACCTCCATCAAGAACTTAATTGCATTCCCACCGGCATTGCAGCCGAAGCAGTAGTACAGCTGCTTGGTAGGACTGACGCTGAAACTGGGTGACTTTTCATCATGGAATGGGCACAAACCCATGTAGTCTTTCCCGCGCTTGCGTAAGACGACATGCTCGGAGATGACATCAACAATGTCAGCTCGTTGCTTGACTTCCTCAATCGTGTCTGGATGCAGGCGGGGAATTTCCACTCTTAGCAGGCGAGTAACATAACGTCATTTTACTGCCTTCCCACCTGAAGACGAGGAGGCGCTACTGGGGCACTTTTTTCTCTGTTCAGCAATTGTGCTGAAACATTTTGAGACATATTGCTGAGGCAGCAGCTACCAGGTCTGAAGAAAAATTAAGAAAGAAGACAACCCTCTCGGCTTACGCATTTGACACCTATCGAAGGTGTATTGGAAGGCAAATGCGTAAGCCTTTATCTTTTGAGGAAGCTTTTGACGGGTTGTACGAGCGATCGCTTTGCTAAAAAAAAAGCCCAGCAGTTTAAGCTGGACTTATAACTTTTCTCGATCATCAAGGTTTCTAGCCTGTATAAAGTACACCGCCATCTGTGGTAGCCGACTGAGGGGAGGCCCACTCCCCTCTGGCTCGGTATCCAGGCCCCGCAAGCTTAAGGCTCGGAACTTATCACCCAGACGACCTAAGCGCCGCCGATGAACACAAAAGAAGGGGGATTGTTTTTAGCTTAATTGCCACAAAGCGTCGAAATAGTGCATTTTGTATTACTTAAGAAAATGGCATGGGACTAGCCGTTAGAGCACGAAATCCTTATTCTGGATGAGTGTGAAAGCGAGTGCTAATCAACACGCTGAGGAAAAGAGCGAGAGATGGGACGAATCTTTATTTCTGCGGGTCACGGTGGTATGGAAGAAGGTGGTCGCGACCCAGGGGCAATTGTCGCCGACACAACTGAAGCCCAAGAGATGATTTTGCTGCGTGACCAGGTGGTGCCAGAGCTGCGATCGCGTGGGTTTGAAGTTCTCTCTGTCCCCGATGACCTGAGTTCAAGTCAGTCAATTCAATGGATTAATTCCCGTGCTCGTCCCAGCGACGTAGCGCTGGAAATCCATGCAGATGCCTTCTCCAACCCCAATGCCAGAGGAGCCACGGTCTTCTATATTGCCAACAACACTGAGCGCAAGAATCATTCTGAACTGATGCTGTTGGCTCTTGTACGACGCCTTCCCCAACTACCCAACCAAGGAGCCAAGCCAGATACGGCTACGGGTATTGGACGTATTTCCTTCTGCCGCGACACTGTGCTTCCCTCACTACTGATGGAAGTTGGGTTTCTCAGTAACCCGGACGATCGATTTTTAATACAAAATCGACGCCGTGATATGGCTCTAGGTCTTGCTGATGGACTTGCCGCCTGGAGTCGTAAAGTCTCAGATACCGGGACACCCAATAGCCCGGATGATAATTATCCTCGCATCAACATCAACATCAATAATAAGACCTATGGTGAACAGGGTGTCCTGATCAACAACAATGCCTACATCCCGATTGACTTAGTGGATCAGTTGGGAATCAATTTGACAACTACCCCTAATGTTCGTCGCGTTCAATACCGGGGTGTAGTGTATGTCAAAGCGATTGAACTGCGGGACTATAACATCTCCGTCGCCTGGGACAATTCCAGTCGCACCGTGATTTTGCGCTCAGTTTTACCGATTTGCCCTGGTGATATTGACCGAATCATGGGAAGGGGTAATACTTCTGAAGTGCAGCTGATGATGTTTCTCAAAGCTAATAACGAGAATGCCCTTACTCAGTTTCCTGACTTACCCAAGCTGTACCGGGAAGAGGCAGCGATCGAGGGTGTAAACTATGACATTGCCTTCTCTCAAGCTTGTGTTGAGACAAACTTCCTACGCTTTGGTAGCCAGATTAAGCCCAGTCAAAATAATTTTGGTGGTTTGGGAGATGTTGGCGGTAGTCCTGAGGGTGCAACCTTCCCCAGTGCCAGACTTGGTGTTCGTGCCCATATCCAACAACTGAAAGCCTATGCTAGTTTGGAGCCGTTAGTCCAAGAACCGATTAGTCCTCGGTTTCGTTTTGTTACTCGTGGCATTGCTCCTTTAGTTGCGCAGCTGAGTGGACGTTGGTCGGCCGACTTGGATTATGGCGATCGCATACTAGCCGTTGTCCGGCGTCTTTATGAGTCAGCCGGCTTCCTGTAAACAGGTTGTTTGTTGCAAGTTCTTAGAAAGTCTAAAAACTAATAACCAATATCAACAGGACTTACGCGATCGCCCCCCTAACCTCCTAATGAAAGGGGGGAACAAGTCCTGGCGGGCTTATTGGTATGCCTGCCAACGATTTAACCAGGCATACAACACTCTATGAATTGCCGTTTCCTACTAGACCTCATGCCCTGAAAGCGCACAACAAGCGATGAAAACCTCTCTTCCCTAGCCCCCAACCTATATTTTAAAGTTAGTTCTTCCAAGTAGGAGTTGTTGTACAGATGGAATAGTTTTCCTTCATGAAGGGAACACTTATCAGACTCTAGAAGTCGGTTTTACAGCAGAGATTTTTTTGAGTCATGAAGATGACAAAGAAAAAGAATGAAATGATGATGTCTAATTCTAGAGTTCATAGATCCACTTTAAGTTCACAACAAAAAAGAAGGCGTACCTTGATAGGCACATTTATCGCCGTAGCTCTTCTCGTAGCAACTAGCATCGTTATCTATGGCGCAAATCTTCAAAGTACTGCAACGAATACTATTCGGGTTCTATTTGTCGGAAATAGTCAAACCGATTTTTGGGATTTACCTGCAACAGTTGAAGCGTTGGCTAAATCAGCACCAGTAGATAGACCTCGAATTACTGTAGGCAAAGCCATAATGCATGGTACCGGATTGGCAGGGTATTGGGACTCAGGAGAAGGTTTCGGTAAGCCTCGCTCAAAGATTAAATCTAAAAAATGGGATTACGTGGTAGTACAAGATGCCTATGCTTCGCCCGTAGAAATGTTTAGAAAATATGCACTATTATTTCACGATGCCATAAATCGTACTAACGCAAAAACTATCTTATTTGCCACTGCCAGTACTAATGACCTGTACCCGAATGGCTTTAAAGAAATATACGATATGCATTCAGATCTGAGTAAAGAACTAGGCGTACCTCTGGCGGCTGGCGGTTATGCGTGGCTCAAATATTGGGGAACGAATCCAACACTAGAACAAAGACTATCTCTTTATGCTTCAGATAAGGCTCATCCTGGTGAAAGAGGCTCGTATATATATGCCTGTGTACTCTATTCGGCAATTACTGGCTTTAGCCCCATAGGGTTGACTCATGACATTCCCAATTTGAGTCCTAATGCAGTAACTAAGGATAAAGCCTATGCTTTTCAACTTGCAGCTTGGAATCAGCATCTTGAGAGCAATTCTAGTCAACCAACTACACTCCCGACCGTAGAGAGTCCCAAAAATTAACTTAGTTACTTATCACCTGTCCCATTAAGATTTGCTTACTTGCTCAAAGTGAGCCTAAAGTTGGGTGAAGATTTGCTTACTTATTCCCACTGCGATCCAAGCTAGGTGATACAATCCTCAACCATAGCTAGGGGTGCCTGAGCAACCAGGCTGAGATAGTCCCTTAGAACCTGAGACTGGGTAATACCAGCGGAGGGAAGCTGTTTTTAGAGGAAATCATAAATATGCGTACAGAATGGATCGCCAAGCGGCGTGGGCAGAGTAATGTGTCTCAAATGCACTATGCCCGTCAGGGTGTAATCACTGAAGAAATGCACTACGTTGCCCAGCGGGAAAACCTCTCAGTTGACCTAATTCGAGAAGAAGTGGCACGGGGGCGAATGATTATCCCGGCCAACATCAATCACACTAACCTGGAGCCGATGTGCATTGGCATCGCCTCAAAATGTAAGGTGAATGCCAATATTGGAGCCTCTCCCAATTCTTCCAATCTGGATGAAGAGGTCGCTAAACTCAATCTTGCGGTGAAATACGGTGCTGATACCGTCATGGACTTGTCCACTGGCGGCGGTAACCTGGATCAGATTCGCACCGCTATCATCAATGCCTCGCCAGTACCGATTGGTACAGTGCCGGTGTACCAAGCCTTGGAAAGTGTTCATGGCACGATAGAAAAGCTCACTCCCGATGACTTTCTCCATGTGATTGAGAAACACGCCCAGCAGGGAGTAGATTATCAAACGATCCACGCGGGGATTTTAATAGAGCATTTGCCCTTGGTGAAAAGCCGCCTCACGGGGATTGTCTCTCGCGGTGGCGGTATCTTGGCCCGGTGGATGCTCCATCATCACAAGCAGAACCCCCTGTACACCCACTTCAACGACATCATCGAGATTTTCAAAAAGTACGATGTCTCCTTTAGTTTGGGGGATTCGCTGCGTCCTGGCTGCGCCCACGATGCCTCTGACGCCGCTCAATTGGCTGAACTCAAAACGCTGGGACAGCTGACTCGTCGGGCCTGGGAACATGATGTACAGGTGATGGTGGAAGGACCTGGTCATGTGCCGATGGATCAAATCGAGTTTAATGTCAAAAAGCAGATGGAGGAATGTTCCGAAGCACCCTTCTACGTGCTTGGGCCGCTGGTGACGGATATTGCACCGGGTTATGACCACATCACTTCAGCAATTGGTGCGGCGTTGGCTGGGTGGTATGGTACAGCCATGCTCTGCTATGTTACGCCCAAAGAACACTTGGGGCTGCCGGATGCTGAGGATGTACGAAATGGTCTGATTGCGTACAAGATTGCGGCTCACGCGGCAGATATTGCACGACATCGTCCGGGAGCACGCGATCGCGACGACGAACTCTCCCGCGCCCGTTACAACTTCGACTGGAACCGCCAGTTTGAACTTTCCCTCGACCCCGATCGCGCACGAGAATACCACGACGAAACTCTCCCAGCAGATATCTACAAGACAGCTGAGTTTTGCTCCATGTGTGGCCCTAAATTCTGCCCCATGCAGACCAAAGTCGATGCTGACGCTTTGACAGAACTGGAGAAGTTCCTAGCAAAGGAAGCCGTGACGCCAAACTAACTGGCTCTTAAACGCAAAAAACGCAGAGGTTGACGCTTCAGGTATGTAGAGGATTTGGTCGTTCTCTGCGTACCTGAAGCGCTTTTGGTGCGTTGAAAAACTACTTCAGGGTTAGGAAGGCATCTGCCGGAAGCGATCTTGAATCTCTTGAATCGAAAACACTGCCTCAAACTTCAAGTTAGCTGATTGATAAAACTCAGCGCCCCCCTGCTGACGGTCTACTAACGCAATCACCTGCTCAACGCTGTAACCTGCCTCTCGTAGTCGCTCAACCGCTTTCATCGCCGATTGACCAGTCGTTACGACATCCTCCAAAACCACCACCTTTGCTCCCTGTGGCAGACTCGGTCCTTCTATGTATGCCATCGTGCCATGTCCCTTCGACTCTTTGCGAACAATCAGCGCCGGGATTGGTCGATTTTCATAAGCAGAAACCACACTTACTGCACTCACTATCGGGTCCGCTCCCAGAGTCAAGCCTGCAACCGCATCGGTATCCGTTGGCAGATGAGATAGTAGCAAACGACCAACGGCTAATGCCCCTTGAGGGTGGAGCGTTACCTGCTTACCGTTGATGTAATAAGAACTGCTCTTTCCCGAAGAGAGGACAAAATCACCCTCTTTGTAAGCCAGTTGGCAAAATAAATCTAGCAGCAACTGACGCTGGGAAGTTAAATCAGTTGAGGCGTCGGGGTAAAGCGGTTGAGTAGTTTTGTCAATCATTACTCACGGCAAAGAACGTCAAGAATGGGTAGGCGCTGAACAGTTGACCATCAATAATCGTGAAGCCTCCTACACTGTACTCGAAGAGTCAGTGTAGGCTTCCCAAGATTGCTCTTGGGCCTTCCTGGATAACCACTTATCTAGGCAAAAAGCCCCCGACAGTACGGCATGACCAGGCAGTTTCCATTCCCCCACTTCCTGGGGTACTACATTCTCAAGCCCATGTATCAACACCATTTGAGCAGCCGCATGGTCGCGATGAGTTTGATATTGACACTCAGGACAGTTATGAACCCTATCTCCAAGAGATTTGGACACAGCCGTCTGACAATTAGGACAAGTTTGGGATGTACCGTTGGGATTAACTTTCTCAAAGTAAACTCCGCGCTTCCAGCACACCCACTGCAACAAACTCAGGAATGCTCCAAAAGATGCATCAACGCACTCTTTCCGGAGCATCCCGCGATTCAAGCCCACAGTGTTGAGGTTTTCGGCAAAAATAGTCTGCGCTTGGTCGCAAAGTTTGTGGGCATTTTTCAGGTGGAAATCTTGGCGACGCTTAGCAATGTGATGATGAAGCTTAGCTACCTCAATCTGCGCTTTTTCCCAGTTTTTAGAGCGCTTTTGTTTCCTGGCGGCTCTGCGTTGCAGCACTTTCAGCCTACGTTGCAGAGTTTTAAAGAACTTCGGACGCTCGACAAAACTGCCATCAGAGGAGGTGATGAACCGCTCCAATCCCAAATCAATGCCAATAGCTCGACCGTGTACGGGCACGTCAGGAACGCTTACATCCGAGTGAATGGTTACGACGACGTACCACTGAGTTCCCCTGCATCTAGACAAAACCCTGACCTGCTTTACAGCAAAGCCCTCAGGAATTGGGCGATGCAATATCATGGGAACCTTGCCAATCTTGGGCAGTTTAATTTGATTCCCAACTATGGGACTTTCCTTAAACTGCGGGAACAAAAACGACTTAAATTGCCCATACTTTTTGAATCTGGGAAAGCCAAAGTCTCGCTTACGAAAGTTCTCCCAAGTGTTATGCAGACGTTTAATTACGTCTTGCAGTACTTGGGAATGAACATCTTTAAGTCTTGTCCAAGTTTCTTTAAGTACGGGCAGTTGCCGTTTCTGCTCCATGTATCCCGGAAAAGGCGCATCTGCCTTGATGATATATTCCCTATCCAAGGAACATCTATCAACCATGCACTTACGACTATTCATCCAGTCTTTGAGTTCTCGCAGGGCGTAATTATAAAGCCGACGACAACTTTCCAACCAACCAAGCATTTGAGCTTGCTGGTTGCCATTTGGATAAATTCGATACGTATAATTCATGGTCAACATTTGAGGAGTTTAGCACAACTCTTCACTCATGCTAAGTTTGGCGAAGTAATTCGCCACTTTAAGCGCCGTCCCACACGCTCATCAATGCGCGGTACTCGCGTTCCGCTCGATGTGTCCGCGCTGATTACAGTGTGGGGCTTCTGCTGATTTAGCTAAACTTAAATATCGGATAGTATTGAGAAAAAATGAGTGTGAGGATTAGACAAATGCGGTTAACCAAGTTGCTCAGTGCGTTAGTTCTTGCTGCCGCTTCTAGTGTATTGGCTTCTGAGGCAATGGCACAAGCGAACCCCCAAGGTTTTGAGCCAATCCGTGTAGAAACAATTCCAGAAGCCTTTAATCGAGCTTTCTTTACAGACTCTGGAACCTTTTACCGCAACCGCAGTATCCCGCGTCAAATACAGTACATTATTGGTCCCGGTCTACCAGGGGGAGCCACTTTTCCAGAGCTTGAACTTGAGCGGGATGCCCGACGCATCAACAATCTTTATAACGAGGTACTTGACCAGCAGGCTTCTAGTGACCCAGTGATTCGAACACCCGATTTACCCAACCCCTTCAATACCTCAATTCGACAACAGCCTGAGTCTCGCCGTTTCGGCCGTCGGGTAGAAGGCAGTGAGTTTGTCTTTGAGACAGTGCCACAACCCTAGCAGCTACGGAAGCTTCTTCGGCAGGAGTTGCGACGAATAGCGCGTTTTTTAATCCAGGGTGCAGGAGTTGAACCTGCCTTGGGCGAATTATGAGTTCGCTGCCTCAACCGCTCGGCCAACCCTGGTTAATCTAGTATTATATTGTAAGCTGAGTCAGGTGACACTCAGCAACTAACGACACAAGCTTGACTTCTGGAAAATTCTTCACCAAGTACTAAATCTTCCTTAGTGCATCCGTCGAGCCGATCGGAGCTTTAGTAAGGAGGGGGTCTCCCGGACGCACCAGCCGCTAATTGCTTTATTCCTAACTTCCAGGCATGGTGACCACTTTCCGCTTGCGGTAGATTTTTCGGGAAATGCAACTTAAGGGAATTGACTTTTTTAGAGGACGTGCTAAAACAGACAACTAAAATAGAAACAGTTTTATCTGTTTTGGCATCAAGCCATTCGAATAACTATTTTTATGTCGAACGGCTGTGAGCTGTAAAGCAGCCCATGAATACAGCTGATTGTGCAGCAATTCGGAGTAATTTGAATCACTGATGAAATTAAACTCAACTGTAGCGCTCACTTTAATTCTGCTGGCAATGATGTTAGGTGCTGGTTTTGTGAGTGCAATGTGGGGATTCACTCTCGGACACGAAGCCCTTAAAGGCGTTACCCAGCCCGATGTTCGTCCTACTAAAAAGTTGGCGGACAACAAGCAGGCTCCTCCTGGCAAAGAAGGGGTAGCAATTTTACGCGAGGAGGAAATCCTGGTCAACGTTAACGAGTACATTAATAACAAAAGCAAGGAACCGAAGACGGATAACGCTGATAAAGAGAAAAAGGACGATCAAGCGAATAACAGCAGTCAGCCTCAGGATAAGCCGTCGCCTGAGCCGTTGAGTACACAGGCGTCATTCACAAGT
This sequence comes from Coleofasciculaceae cyanobacterium, assembly GCA_036703325.1. Lineage (GTDB taxonomy): Bacteria > Cyanobacteriota > Cyanobacteriia > Cyanobacteriales > Coleofasciculaceae > DATNPI01. Next base: position 2,244 of record DATNPI010000236.1, on the reverse strand, counting down.
ACAAGTTCCGATCAGAACTTACCTGTCAAAAGTCAAGACCGGGGGGTAACACTGGAAGTACGTTCCGCCACTCAACAGGGAGGTTCTTTATTGTTGAATGTCAGCATGAAGAATGATGGAGCTAATGCTGTACGATTTCTTTACAGTTTTTTGAATGTTACGGATGACCAAGGTCGCGCATTGAGTGCAATTACGGAAGGTTTGCCTGGAGAATTGCCTGCAAATGGTCAGGAATTTTCTGGCACAGTGAGTATTCCGACAGCATTACTGGAGGATGCCAAGAAACTTTCATTAACACTGACAGACTATCCCGACCAAAAACTTCAGTTGAAAATGTCTGAAATTCCCGTAACAAGGTAAACCGCAACATTAATGGTTGTTGGTTATTGATTGTTAGTTAGTCGTTATTGGTTGTTGCAACAAATAACAAATAGCAGATATCAAACAACAAACCATTAACCTTTTTTTATGCTTGGCGACCTGATGGTTCTCCTAACAGCGAATGTTCTTACTAACCTCACTGGTCGGGACATTCTGCTGAGATTGTTATCGATGCTTCTGTTGATTGTACTCAACGCCTTTTTCGTCACCGCTGAGTTTTCTATGGTTTCGGTGCGGCGATCGCGTATTAATCAGCTGGTAGACGCTGGTGATGTTCAGGCGAAGACTGTCCAAGCGCTGCAACGGAGCATCGACCGATTACTCTCTACAACTCAATTAGGAATAACCCTTTCCAGTTTGGCTCTTGGCTGGATTGGTGAGAGTACAATGGCAACTCTGGTGACAGCTCTCATGGCACAACTGCCACTACCACGAGAACTCAACCAGACTATTGCCCATTCTCTGGCAATCCCAGTAGCCTTTTTGCTAATTGCCTATCTGCAAATTGTTCTGGGTGAACTCTGTCCCAAATCGCTTGCTCTGCTTTACTCAGAACAACTGGCGCGGTTTCTTGGTCCGCCTAGTCTTGCGATCGCACGTTTGTTTAATCCGTTCATCTGGATTTTAAACCAATCAACTCGCTGGCTACTGCGGCTCGTAGGCGTCCAATATAGTGGTCAAGGCTGGTATAACCGAGTAACACCGGAAGAGTTACAGCTGATTATCACCACCGAGCGTGAGTCTACCGGACTGGAGGCAGAAGAACGAGAGCTACTCAACAATGTATTTGAGTTTGGCGAGGTTTTGGCGCAAGAGGTGATGGTTCCTCGCACCAGCATTGCTGCAATTCCCATTACCGCAACATTTCAAACTTTGCTACAGGAAATTGCCAGAACGGGTCACTCTCGCTATCCTGTTACTGGCGAATCCCTTGATGACATTCGTGGCATTATCTACTTGAAAGAGTTGGCCGAACCTTTGTCTCAAGGTCAGGTAACCCTAGAAACACCGATTGGACAGTGGATTCGCCCTGCCCGGTTTATACCGGAACTTACGCCACTGAGTCAACTGTTGCCATCGATGCAGCGATCGCATCTGGCAATGGTCATGGTGGTGGATGAATTTGGTGGCACTGCTGGATTAGTCACCCTTAAAGACTTGATTGCCGAAATTATCGGTGACAACCCCGAACCAGAAAGCACACAAGAGTTGGCTGTACAAGTGCTGGACGAGCATACCTTCCTAGTGCAAGCCCAAATGGACTTGGAAGAAGTCAACGAACTGTTGGATTTGCACTTACCCTTGATTGACGAATACCAAACTTTGGGGGGCTTTGTGCTCTACCAGTTTCAGAAACTTCCTGTACAGGGTGAAACTCTGAAATATGACAATCTTAATTTGACAGTCGTGTCTGCTGAAGGCCCACGCCTGCACCAAATCCGCATCCATCGGCAAGAGCCAGCAGCAAAGCTGGAAGACATCTTTGTGTCAGATATTGCACCAGTAAGTGCGGCAACCGATAATGTTTCTGCTGGCGACGCTATCAACGATATCGATGACGCTTCCTCAAAACAAGGCGATCACGATTTTGAGATCAATCCAGACATCGATACAGACAAGAGTTGACATGAATGGGCTAGCCTTAGCCCCCCCGATGGCGCATGGATAATTTTTTCTGGAAGGCCCTGACTGTAATCACAGTGAGCTTGTGTATTGATGGTTACCAACTAACTTAACGCAGAACTCTTCCTTCAGTCAATGTAAGACAGGCTCTAAGGATGAAGCTCTAATTTTCAAAGCTATTGAAAATGTAAAAACACTTTCAATTCAACCTCACCCAGTTAGTTTGGATATCTATGTTCA
>DATNPI010000233.1:0-4609 GCA_036703325.1 Coleofasciculaceae cyanobacterium | reverse complement strand
AATCCTAACACTCCGATGAGACCCGTTGAAATTCTGCTTGTAGAAGACTCTCCCAGTGATGCCGATCTAACTGTGGAAGCGCTCAGTGACGGCAAGGTACTTAATAACTTGCACTGGGTTGAAGATGGCGTAGAAGCTCTAGCCTTCCTGCGTCGGCAAGGAAAATATAACAACGCACCGCGTCCCGATTTGATTTTGCTTGACCTCAACTTGCCCAAAAAAGATGGTCGTGAGGTTCTGGCACAAATCAAAGCTGACCCTCAGCTCAAACTCATTCCGGTTGTCGTACTCACTACCTCAGCCGCTGAACGAGATATCTTCAAAACCTACGAACTGAACGCGAACTGCTACGTTACCAAACCGATTGATTTGGATCAGTTCATCTCTGTGGTGAAGCTGATTGAAACGTTTTGGCTAGCTGTAGTTAAACTACCATCGGAGTGACTTGTTATGTACAGTGCCCCCATCCAGATCCTCCTGGTAGAAGATAATCCAGCTGATGCTGACCTGCTGGAAGAATTTCTCATTGAAGCTGACGAAACTCAGTGGTCACTCAAGCATGTTGAAAAGCTGAAAGAAGCGCTTCGTATCCTGAGCGAAGAACACTTTGATGTGGTTTTGTTAGACCTCTCGTTACCCGATAAACAGGGATTGTCTACAGTCGCACAAACCCATGAAGCGGCACCAGATTTGCCAATTGTGGTGCTAACTGGTCTAAATGATAAAGTCATCGCTCTGGAAGCTTTACGGCAAGGTGCACAAGACTATCTAGTCAAGGGCAAGATTGATAGTAACTTGCTCTTGCGGGCGATTCGCCATGCGATCGAGCGGGCACAAATATTTAAGAGGTTACGCCAGAGTGAGGAGCAGTTGCAACGGCTCAATGAAGAACTAGAACACCGAGTCGAAGAGCAAACCGATGAGTTAAGGCAAAAAAATCAGTACCTGCAATGCGAAGTTGCTGAACGCCAACGCTTGGAAGAGGAACTCCGTAATGCTCTCAATAAAGAAAAAGAACTTAGTGACCTCAAATCCAACATTATCTCGGTGGTTTCCCATGAGTACCGCACCCCGTTGGCGACCATCCTCTCTTCTGCGGAATTACTCGAACACTATAGTCAGCAATGGCCTGAGGAGAAAAGGCAGCGTCATTTCCATCGAATTCAAACTACGGTTCACCATTTGACTCAGCTAGTTAGTGATGTGTTGTTGATCAACAAAGCTGAGGCGGGGAAACTGGAGTTCAACCCAGTACGGCTGGATTTAGTAGCGTTCTGCCGCGAACTGGTGGAAGAATTAAAACTTACAACGAAGACTGAGCACAGTATCAGCTTTGTCTACCTCGGCTCATACTTGGAAGCTTGTCTCGATGAAAAACTGCTGCGGCAAATCTTGACAAACTTGCTCTCAAATGCAGTCAAGTACTCACCTGACGGGGGAAACGTCCAGTTCGACCTGATTTTTGGTCAGGAGACGGTAAAATTCCAAATTACAGATCAAGGTATTGGCATTCCCCCAAAAGAGCAAGAGTTGTTGTTCGATGCCTTCTACCGTAGTAGTAATGTTGGCACCATCTCTGGAACGGGACTGGGACTAGCAATTGCCAAAAGATGTGTAGATCGCCACGGCGGTCAGATTACTGTGGAGAGTGAAGTTGGAGTAGGCACAACATTTACAATTACACTGCCTTTGAATAGTCCAGAGTGCAGAGTAGATGACCAATACCGAAGCGATCGCAAAACTTAAGTCAGCCGTGCTAACATCTCAGACGTTGGGTGAACTGTATGCCCTGATGGAAGACTACTCCTATGAGGAGTTTATGCAGGTCTACAATCAGTTGACCCCAAAGCAGCAGGCAGAAATTGATGCCATTTGCGATCGCGACACCAAAATGCAAATGATCCCACTAACACCTTCAGAGCTTCAGCCCTTGAACTACCGAGTACCCATTGCTCGTCCATACGATAGTATGGGCAGGGTCTAGTGCAAGTCTTTATCCCAAATCTGGGTTAAATACCCCTTTTTTGGTGGGAACAAGGCAGATGGCAGATGGCAGATGGCAGAAGGAAAAAAAGACTTCAGCCGAAAAGGGGGTTATCAAGGCGGAGTTGGTATTATTTGGCAGTCGCTTAATGTATTCTCTCAATCTCAAAACCAATTGCCAATCAGGATAAAAGGCGACCAAACGGCTGGGTGAGAGTATTCCAAATGAGCAATCATCTTCAACTGCGCTTTTTGAAGTGCCTCGGCTTTGGTGACATTGGGTTGTTCCAGCTGGGTGTAGAATTCTTCTATCAGCGGCACTGTGGCTTCATCATTGATGTTCCACAAGCTGGCAAGGGCACTCCTGACACCTGCGCGAACAGCTACCCCGGCAATTCCTAGAGCTGCCCGGTTGTCGCCGGCGGCTGTTTGACAAGCACTCAACGTTAGCAGTTCCACTGGTTGTTGGTTTCGGCGCGATCGCTTTTGAGATAACTTCGCTTCACGCAAAACCTCGTCAATTTGCTCAAGAGTAATGCGTGAGTCGAAGGACAACAAAAAGGTACTCGCGGAATCTACCCCAAATTTGCCATGAGTTGCGATGTGAACCACTGGGTAGCTCTTGTTTTGCAATTGCTCTTGCAGAGTTGCCAGGGTAAAATCACCATCCAGAAGCTCAATGCCACCCAGAATCCCTTTAACACCAGCCACCTCAGCGCGGACATTCGTCAACGCCTTAAAGGGCGGACGCTCGACGGTTAAGCCCATAATCAAAGCACCAGAGTAACGCCCCGCAGTAGTTGTGCGAGTGGTAAGCGCCAGACTGGGAGTGGTAGCGATCGCATACTTTTGAATCAAAAACTGTTGGCCATCATGCAAAGCTGCCATCGGCACTTGACGCAACACGGCATCTTGGATGAAAACCAGCGTTTTGACCTTAGCTGCGGTTAAGTCTGTCTCCAATGGACGAATCAGGGCGTTATAGATTTTTTGAGCAGGTAGTAAGTACTCGTTCGTTGAGCGTTTTTCCAGAAACTTACGCAACTGGTCAATTTCTTGCTGTATTTGTTCCTGGTTTAGGGAGACAACATAGCTGGTTAATCCACCATCCGGCAACCGTAGAATCAATTCGGTGTGGTCATTGAGAATAACTGAGTAAATAATGGCGGCATTGGCATCCAGGAGATTCACCTCGCTTTTCGCCTCTGCCTGGGCAACTTCTACACACTCGTTACCAAAGTAGTTTTGCAGTTCTGCTAACTTGAGCAATTCTAGAGTATCAATAACCTTATTCAAGTTGGTTTTCTGTTGCTCTTGGCTCATGTCTCTAGATGGTTCTAGCAACAGCTGCATCAACTCTCGATAGACGGGTTCGACTGAGTCGCGGAAGTCAAATTGTAAGTCTGTGTTAATCGCAACCAGATTGCTGCGAATACTCTGGAGGGTGGCGATCGCTTGTTCGTAAGAGGCGATCGCATCCTTCGTCTTCCCAACTGCCTTCAACAACCGCCCAGCTTGCCACTGCCAACGATAGGCACTATCTGCCGCATTAGCTTCCCCTGCCGCCAATTGCGCTTGTTGAGTTAACTCCATCGCGTCTGAAGTTTGACCCGCTGACTGGTAAATTTGCCCTAAACTACCTAGAGCAAAGGATTCAGCCCGCCGATCCCCTATATTTCTCGTAATACTGAGTGCCTTTTTCAGTAGTAGTGGAGCATCTGAAGAGCTTCTCTGTTGCTCCCTACTTCCTGCTGCCGCTTGATGCCTAAGACTCTGTGCAAGGTTAATTAAGACATAGGCTTTATCCCGTGAGTCGGGTAGAGTTTCCACTAGTGCCAATAACTGTTCACGATTCCTAGCAATGGCAACCCAGTCAGGTGACGGCAGTTGCTCTAGTAGACGATTTAGATTTAGTAACGCCCTAACCCCGGCTATGCCGTCCAGTACCTGAGTCTGGCGCAGGCTTTCTTCAAATGCCGATCTCGCGGCAGCCATCTCTTGTTCTGCCAACTGAATCAGCCGAGCATTTTCTTTCTCATCCCCTTCGACACGAGCCGTATTTGCCTGATAGCGATATCGCTGTGAGCGGCTGAGGTAGAGATTGCCTAAATTAGTTAGGGAGCTTGCAATGTAGTCTGGAGAATTTAGCTGACGGGCAATTTTTAAACTCGCCTGGTGAGAGAAGAGAGCTTGCTCGTAGTTACCTACAGCCCAATAGGCATTACCCAATGCTCCCAAGGTTCCTGCCTGGGTTCGCGAGTCTGGGTTTTGCTTCGCGAGTTCTACTGCCGACTGCAAAATTTTAATCGCCCGTCGATTCTGTCCCAGTTCGTTATACGCTTGTGCCTGCTCCGTCAGCAGCTTTGGCAACTGGCTACGCTTTGTCTGAGCATCTTGATGCTGGTAAATCTGAATCGCTTGCTCCCACTCTTGCGCCGCTTCCGTCAGCTGTCCGATTTGCCGATAAGCGAGTGCCAAGTTACTGTGAACAGCTGCCCTGTCTTTAGCGTCTGTAATTTGCGGTAGTACTTGTTGCCAGAGAGCGATCGCCTCGTTGAATTTGCCTGCTTTATATTGCGAAATCCCGGCACGAACAACCTGCTGCGCCGAATTTGCCTGGGCAACT
>DATNPI010000227.1:0-2283 GCA_036703325.1 Coleofasciculaceae cyanobacterium | reverse complement strand
GCGGCAACAGTGCAACCGCTTTACATTGAGGACGCTCAAACTGACTCGCGGGTAATCAGACCTGCAATTAAACAGTCTGGGATTCGCACAATGCTAGGTGTACCACTGGAGCGCAACGGCAATGTGGTGGGAGTTCTCCATGTAGATTGGTTGAGTATTCATTCGGTGAGCGATCGCGAACTTCACCTGCTAGAAATCACCGCAGAACGTTGTACTATGGCAATTTTCAATGCTCAACTTTATGAACAAACTAAACAGCTACAAGAGCGTCTCCAACTACAAATTGACCATATGCCTATTGGCTGCATGGTAAACGATGCCCAGTTGTGCTTGACCGATTGGAATCTCGCGGCGGAAAAAATATTTGGCTTCACAAAGGAAGAGGTACTAAGAAAAAATCCTTGTGAGTTGATTACTCCACCAGCAATGCGCCCCCTGATAAGGAACACTTTTCGGCAGCTGGCTGCGGGGGAGAGGACGGTGCAGAGCGTCCACGAAAACTTGACTAAAGACGGTCGCACGATTATCTGTGAGTGGTACAACACACCCCTCAAGGAAGCAGATGGCACTGTAATTGGAATGCTTTCTATGGTGCAAGATATCACTGAGCGTATTCGCTCAGATAAGGAGTTGCGAAGAAAGGATGAGCTATACCGCACCCTAGCTCGAAACTTTCCCAATGGTGCAGTGTTCTTATTTGACCGAGACCTACGCTATACCCTTGCCGACGGTGCTGGGATAGCAGCGCTTGGTCTAAACAGCGAGTCGTTCGAAGGAAAAACCATTTGGGAAGCCTGGCAGCCGGAAATCTCTGAAATGCTGGAACCAGTTTATCGTCAAGCTCTAGCTGGAGTTATCGCTAGCTTTGAAGCACCATATCGTGACCAGGTTTACCTCGTACAGGTACTACCTGTCACAAACAGTTCCGGAGAAATCTACGCAGGAATGGCTGTGACACAAGACATTACAGAGCGTAAGCAGACGGAGGAACAACTGTGGCGCTATGCATTTTACGATCAGCTAACGGGCTTGCCCAATCAAGCTTTGTTCTTAGAGCGGCTAGCACAGCGACTTGAAGAGGCACAACGGGATGAAGCTGGTTTATTTGCCGTCTTGTTGTTAGAAGTAGAGTACTTCGAAATGGTTAAATATAGCCTGGGACACTCGACAGCTGACCAACTGATGATGGTTACTGCTCGGCGATTAGAGGCGTACCTGCAACCGAATCATACAATTGCACGGCTGGGGTCAGATGAGTTTGCGATTCTGCTGAGGAATATCCAAAACTATAACGAGGCTACTGACATGGCTGATCGCATTCACCAGCTATTGATGTTACCATTTGACCTTAATGGGCGTGAGGTGTTTTCCACCATCAACATTGGCATTGCTCTAGGTGGAAATAAGGAGTTAGAAAGCGGCATTTTAGACTCATCCAACGAAATCTCAAATTCCTCATTACCCGTTAGTCCGCTCACCTGCTCTGATCGACCAGAAGACTTCCTGCGTGCTGCTGACACGGCAAAACATCACGCCAAGGTGCAAGCTCAGGTTGGTCATGCGGTATTTAACCCTACAATGCATGAACAAGCCGTGGAACGTTTTCAGCTGGAAACTGACTTGCGACGGGCGATTGAACGCCAGCAGTTTCAGGTGTACTATCAACCGATTGTGTCCCTAGAAATTGGCAAAATTACTGGTTTTGAGGCACTGGTGCGCTGGATTCACCCGACACGAGGCATAGTGTCACCGATAGAATTTATCCCAGTGGCAGAGGAAACAGGGTTAATCAGTCTCATCGACTGGTGGGTATTGCATGAAGCTTGCACTCAGCTGAGTGTTTGGCAAAAGGCATTTGCTGCCAACACACCCTTGACAATGAGTGTGAATTTATCGGGCTTGCAACTAGCACAGCTAGGTCTGCTGGAGCGGCTCGATAAAATTCTGCGGGATACGGATGTTGAGGGACGCACTTTAAAGTTAGAAATCACAGAAAGCGGCTTGCTGAAAAATGCTACCTCTGGAGCAGTCATGCTAAAGCAGCTAAAAACTTTGGGTGTTCAGCTTTCAATTGATGACTTTGGTACGGGCTACTCGTCTTTGGCGCGTCTGCATCAGCTGCCGATTGATACGTTAAAGATCGACCGCTCCTTTGTCAGCCAGATGGTCAATGACAGCGAGAGCTTAGAAATTGTTCGGGCAATCATGACGTTGGCTCACACTTTAGAGATGGATGTAATCGCCGAAGGTGTGGAAACGGCTGAACAGCTGACCCAATTGCGA
>DATNPI010000205.1:0-17400 GCA_036703325.1 Coleofasciculaceae cyanobacterium | reverse complement strand
CGGTGTCCTCACAAGAGTGGAACCTAGAGGCTGAGGAAGAAGCAACACCAGAAGCTCAAGCCGCGATGTTTGAGTGGGACGCCGTTGAGTCTCCCCAAGCCGCTGAAGAAGCAAATACGGTCGAGGGGATAGAAAATCTAGAAGATTTATTCGGCGCTGAGGCAGATGAGTTCACAGATGACCAAGATTGGGATGAGGTGTTGAATGCCGCTCAAGGCTCAGACACCCCCAGTGTCGCTACCGAGGCGCTATCAGAAGAATGGGGCTTTGAGACAGAGGAAGATGCCCTGGGACTGGATTGGGAAGAGGCAAGTTCCTTAGAAGAGAGCCATAGACTATCAGCTGAGGAGCTGGAGGTAGCAAGTCTGCAAGCATCGGTTGCAGAGCCTCTATCAGCCACTCAAGGAAGTGCCTCTGAATGGGAAGGTTTGGATGACCTCTTGGGAGAAGAGATTGAAGGAACGACTCAGATAGATGATTTTTCTTTCTTAACTTCTCAGGAAGCCGAGCAAGCGCTGTCGGTTGAGTCCGATGACTCCAACGAGTTCGAAGATTTAGAGGCAATGCTGGCTGGAGAAACTACTATCGGCAACAGCGAACTTGACGAGTTTGACGATTTAGAAGCGATGCTAGCTCAGGAGGCTGTTCCCGCAGCGTCCTCGGAATCAGCAGACATCGATATGTTTGGTGACCTCGAACTCCTCTTAGGTGAACAGTCGCTTACCGCTGCTGACCAATCCACAGCGCCTGTGAATAGCGTGGCGTTGAATGCAGGTGCTACTGAAGACGATTTTGGAGACCTAGAGAAACTGCTGGAGCAGGCTGATAAGACGATGGGAGGACCGCCGACCGTAACAGCCGACCAGCGCAATGCTCGCTCTATCATTCGTCCGCGCACTAATAAGGTGTTTGAGCAGATGATGCGGGTGCCCATTAAACACCTGGACAGTCTCAGCAACTTGGTGGGAGAACTGGTGGTAAACCGCAACACCTTGGAGCAAGATCAAGAACGCTTGCGGCAATTCTTAGATAATTTATCGCATCAAGTATTAGCCCTTAGCGATGTTGGTGCAAGGATGCAGGATTTGTATGAGCGTACTCTACTAGAAAGCTCTCTTTTGGCCAGTCGCCAAAGCTACCGCTCTTCATTCAATTCGGATCGCTCATACAGCAATAATTCCTCATCAGAGCTGGAATTCGACCCCCTGGAAATGGATCGATTCACCGGTTTCCATTTGCTCTCTCAAGAAATGATCGAGCTAATTGTTCGGGTGCGGGAATCGGCGTCTGATATTGAGTTTCTAGTGGATGAAACGGATCAGGTTGCCCGAATGCTGCGGCAGGTAACTACCCAGCTGCAAGAAGGACTGACACGAGCCCGCATGGTGCCTTTTGCCCAAACGGCTGACCGCTTACCCCGTGCTGTGCGCGATATTTCCTTAAAGTTAGGCAAGGAAGCTCAGTTGCACGTTGAGGGTCGGGAAACCTTGATCGACAAAATGATCCTCGAACATCTCTATGACCCAATGACCCACTTGGTCAATAATGCCATTACTCACGGGATTGAGTCACCAGAGGTACGCAGAGCTGCTGGTAAGCCACCTGTGGGTAAAATTACCCTCCGGGCTTTCCACCAAGGGAACCAGACGTTAATTTCCATCTCTGATGATGGAGCAGGCATTAATCCGGAACGAGTGAGAGCTAAGGCAATTGAGCAGAAACTCATCACCTCAGCTGAGGCGAGAACCTTGACCCACTTGGATTTATACGACTTCCTATTCCACCCTGGTTTTACCACTAAAGACAAAGCCGACGACTTTGCTGGTCGTGGTGTTGGCATGGATGTCGTGCGTACCAGCTTGAGTGAAATTCGGGGAGCAATCCATATTGATTCCACTCTAGGAAAAGGAACGACCTTTACAATTCGTTTGCCTCTGACCCTGAGTATTGGTAAAGCGCTCTGTTGCTTAAGCGAGCGTGCCCGTCTTGCTTTCCCGATGGACGGGGTAGAAGACATGATGGATGTGTCGAATGATCGCATTCAAACCAACTCAGAAGGTCAAACCTGTATCCAATGGCGCGATACTCTACTACCTTTCCAACCTCTCTCTGAACTGCTGTCGTACAATCGCCAACTTAGCCGGGGTACCGTCTACGGCGGTAAACGGGAAGACAACCTAATATCTATTGTGGTGCTGCGCAGTAGTGGTAACTTTATCGCCATTCAGGTGGATCAGGTGTTAGGCGAGCAGGAAATCGTGATTAAGCAACTGGAAGGACCAGCGCCCAAGCCGGTCGGTATTGCCGGAGCCACAGTGTTGGGCGATGGTCGAATTATGCCGATTGCTGACGTTTTGGAGCTTATTGACTTGTCTATGGGGCGGATTCGCAAAGACGGCGTCACCACCCTATGGGCGAGGGAGCAACCCAATGTCGAAGTTCCAGAAGAGGTTCCGGCGGCAAAAGCTGAGCCGATGGTTCTGATTGTCGATGACTCGATTACAGTGCGTGAACTCCTCTCGATGACCTTCAGTAAATCTGGTTATCGGGTTGAACAAGCCCGTGATGGTCAGGAAGCTTGGGAGAAACTCCGGTCAGGTCTACCTTGCGACATTGTCTTCTGTGACATTGAAATGCCAAGAATGGATGGTCTGGAGCTGTTGTCTCGGCTACAGAAAGACGAGAATCTCCGCAAGTTACCAATCGCCATGCTCACCTCTCGTGGTGCTGACCGACATCGGCAAATGGCGGCTCAACAGGGAGCTAGTGGCTACTTCACGAAGCCCTATTTGGAAGAAGTGCTGCTTGATGCCGCTCAACGGATGATCAAAGGTGAGGTACTGTTTACCAGCACTAATGTTTAGGAGTCGTCCAAGAATTACTCCTTCTCCAAAGAGAATATCTGCTTCGTTGTCAGTTGTCCTTGGTAACCAAAATGTTCCAGTTGTTTTTGGACGCTCCCTAAAGCGATCAACAGAAAGTTCATTTCTCCATTAAACTTGTTCACCATTTGGTTAGGTCGAAGTTCCTCCCAACAGGGAGGAACTTCAGTATTACAGTGAAAGGAAACTGGAAAAGTGGAGAAATTCAAGGAACTCAGGACTTACGGGAAATTATCCATTAATCCCTAGTTCTAGGGTACGGTACGTTGCAACGCGCCCTACATATAGAGTTCTGCGTAAGTCCTGAACTCAAAAACTACCTGGATGAGTTTGATTTTTGAACGACTTCTTATGAGCATTGTGTTAGGGCTAGATGGGGGAGGAACCAAGACAGTTTGTGTACTCATGGATGAGACAGCTCAGGTGCTAGGTCGTGGTGAAGCGGGCCCATCTAATTATCAGAGTGTAGGCAAAAAAGCTGCTTTCTTGGCAATTCAATCAGCCATTACTCAGGCTATGACATCTACAGGAAAAGTTAAGATTGAAGCGATTTGCTTGGGATTAGCTGGTGTAGCCCGTCCAGAGGATATTAAAGTAGCGCACAGTTTCGTGGAACAGCTAAGAGCAAGTAATTCTCTTCCGATTACCTGGGCATTACAACCCTCTAATATAGTAATTTGTAATGATGCGTTGATTGCGTTAGTTGGGGGAGTTGGTCAGGCTGTAGGAATCGTTGCGATCGCCGGAACGGGTTCCATTGTTTTTGGTCAAAATCCTCAGGGATGCACGAAGCGAGTTGGCGGTTGGGGGCATCTTTTAGGAGACTCTGGCAGTGCTTATTACATCGCTGTTCAGGGTATGCGAGCTGCACTGAGAGCTTATGATGGACATGACAAGCCAACCAGTCTCCAGTCACGATTGAGAGAACATCTCGGTCTATTAAGCCTAGAAAATTTAGTAGAAGTAATCTATCAGCGAGGATGGACTGTTAAGGATATAGCTGCCTTGGCACCAATTGTTGATGAAGCAGCCGCCTCAGGAGATGAAGTATCTATCAGCATTATTGACGATGCTCTGAAAGAGTTGGTACAAGCCACACAGGTGGTGCTTGATGCAATTTTTACTCCGGCTGAAGTCGTTGAAGTAGTAACAACAGGAAGTTTGTGGTTAGGCAAGTCCAAGATGCATGAGAAATTTGAAGCATCTCTTGTAAAGCGATCGCCTCAGGCAAAAGTGATTTTTCCTCGCTATGAACCGACTTATGGTGCTGGGTTATTAGCGTTAAACACTCTTACTTCAGTTTGGTAGCGTTATAGAAGAAAAAGCGATCGCTCCCCTGTTGCCAAGCTACACTAGTGCAGCGTGGCAGAAATAACTGTCCAGTTGAAAAAGGTTAAAAAGCTGACTATACAAGCTTTCTCGCCTTCTGCCTGGTCACTGAGCGTGTCGAAGTGCTGCCTTCTTGCACTAGCCTCTACCGCAGTGGTTCCTGTAGCTGGCGTTGTAGGGATTGTGTACTGTCGATAACGACGCCTAAATTACTGCGGTTTACTGGTTTTGCTGGGTCAGTGTCAGATGAGGCAGATGGCCACAGCATCCAGCGGCTGCCGTTGGGTAGGGAATCGAGACTCACTGGATTTTGAGTTAGCCAGATTAAAGGAAGGTAGGGTGGCTTACCAGCACTAGCATCTTCCCCAGCATTGGTGGCGGCAAGGGCTTCTAACACTACTTGGTTGCCATGCAACAAACCTGTTTTAGCCGTCCAGAGTTTCACGTTTAGCTGACTTTTGTATGCATAGAAGTACATTGATGCGGCGGCAATAACTGCCTGCTCAAAATCGTCGAAATGCCATTTGTTTGAGCTATCCAGGCAGATGATAATTTCTTGAGAGCCGGTGAAAACCTCTAGTTCACGTACCTGTAATTCCCCGTAACGAGCGCTAGTACGCCAGTGGATGAGACGGGTGGGGTCACCTACTCGGTAAGGTCGTAGTGCCCTGGTGAGGTCTTCTGCGGCTGAGTGAGAGCGGCGATCGCTATAAAATTGGGCACTATCTTCTTTGCCAAGTTCATCCACTAGGGGGCAGTGGGTGAGGGGTAAGACTGTGGGGTAGATAATTGCCACTGCTGGGGCATTCCAGCTACGACGGCACCAAAATAATCCCAGAGGTGTTGCTGTTCTTAGCTGCACTTCGTGCCATCGATAGACACCGCGTTTTTGCGTGGGATGGTAGTAGGCCCATCGATGGACGCTTTTGGGCGCGATTATTTCCACTGGTGTCTGTATCGGCTTCCCTAGTTCGGATTGTAGAATGTCCTGAACTTGCAATAGGGTTTTTGGTTTAGGGGTTTGATTTTCTATCTCTAATTCAATGGTCAGATCATCACCGACGCTTACAGGTGACAGGGGGTGACGGCGTACCTGAATTTGCCGTAGCGATCGCGCTGGGAGTACGGCAGCTAGCCCCAGCAGCGCAAAAATTAAGCCACTGATCACGTAAAGCCACCCTGCCATAGTATTGGTGGCGGCTGCAAAAAAACAGACCGCAATGCCCCCCAACAGACAACCGGCATAGGCAGGAGTCACCCAATGAGTTTCTAGCCAGTCGTTGGTGCGATTGATAATTCCCATTCCTTGAGCCACCCTGTCGATTTCACAGCTATACTCAAAATCCAGACTAACCAATTTAGCTGCTAGTTAGCGCTCAAAAAGCGATCGCAAAAGAAAATCCCCTCCACACAGTGAGGAGGGGAACCTAGATTAGGAGGCGACAGAGCGATCGCCTCCTTGCTGTCGCGGCTCTAATTGACTGATTCCACCAATGCCGATGTATCTATCTCTAGACCATCTGCACAGAAGGTAGTATTTTGGATATTCAATTCGAGTGCTTCTCTAATATCAAGGTTTAACTGACTGCTTAAAATCTCCTGAATCTTCTGCTGAAAATCTTCTTCTGTATGGTCTTGAAGCGTTTCAAGGGATATGAGCAACCGCTGCTTGTCAGGTAGAGACAAATCTTCTTCCATCAAGACATTCGCTTCCCATAACATTTGCTCTTGCGCTTCGGGCAGAAGCTTCATCCAATTAGAAAGCAATAAGTTGCGCTCTACGATAGTCAGCTTCCATTGATATTTGGGCATGTCGCTTGTCTCGTCTAACATTCCGATACCTGTTCCTAATCTAGAGAATGAGTGTGAACAACTGGTGAAGTAAGCGCTTTTTTTTGTAAAGGCATTGTAAAAAGAGCGCTTTTAGGTATTACTACTTATGGAATTGTAAGGATGCCGATGAAAGCTCTGATTGATGAGAGCGTTGTTGTCGGCATCGGAAGTGCGATCGCTTTGAATAATGTGGATGGCGGACTGACAAAAGACAAAATGTAATACCCTGTATGCTTTTCAATGGTTTTAGGCATTGACTTTAACAGCCTTGCCTCTTCTGTATTACAGGGCTTTATCTGTGTATCCGGATAGTTCTGCCAATTAATCCGTGGATGTAGAAAAAGAAGAAAACCTTAAGGGCGATCGCTGTTTCTAATACCGAGCGAATTGGCTGTTCAAATGCGTTAGCGTAGCCGGACCGAACGACCATCGCCTTTACATAAGTTCTTTTACCTTTTTATAAAATAATTTGTTTTAATTTAACATTTTTGACGATACAGTAATTGAGAGGGAAGGATAAAGCAGCCTACCTGTAGGGGCAGGGTATGCCATGCCCTACAGTTTGCCGACACGCCACGGTAAGATATCAGGGTTTTAGTCCCTAACAACTATCGTTTATGGCAATTGAGATAGAGCGAAAATTTCTAGTCAAAGGCGATGAGTGGCGATCGCTTGCTACTGGTACTCTATATCGCCAAGGTTACCTCTCTACAAAAAAAGGCTGCTCGGTGAGAGTGCGCCTAGTGGGAAATCAAGGTTATCTCACCATCAAAGGATTAACGGAAGGCTTTTCCAGACCAGAGTATGAGTACCCTATCCCAGCAGCGGATGCTCAAGAAATGCTCGATAAATTGTGCGAATCGCCGCTGATTGAAAAAACCCGATACAAAATTGACTTAGCTGGCTTGACTTGGGAAATAGACGAATTCGCTGGGGAAAATCAAGGTTTAATTGTGGCAGAAGTTGAACTTTCCGACGAAAATCACGTTATTGAACTGCCAGACTGGATTGACAAAGAAGTTTCAGGCGATTCTAGATACTACAACGTCAATTTAGCCCAGCATCCCTTTAGCCAGTGGCTAGATAAGTAAGTAGGTTGAACAAAACTTATCAAACTAAACCAATAATTTATAGCGGTGTTCAATTGAATTCAATTTTTTTGTAGGGCACGATAATATCGTGCCCTAGGGCGTAGTGTGTACAATCAGAACCGCCGCCAATACAGTTGAGTGAGTAACTCGGAATCATCCTATAGATAGACCAATACCTCGCTAATGGTCGGAAATAATACTCCAATAAATCAGGATTTCTTCAATAGTTTTGGGAACAATTTAATTTTAAAAACAATCTAATAAACTGATTATCTCTTGCTAGCAATATTCCATTTAATGCGAGTTGTTTGAAGTGAAAAAAGTTAATATACCTCAAGTGCTTATTATGGGGTTGATGTCATTCAACTTAGTGGGAATTACGAGTGCCTCTCCCCCCATACAGCCAGTTGATTGCTGTACAGCACCCAAGGAGACTAAGCTTTTAAGCGACAAAAATTCTCCTCAATTCATGTGGCCGACTCAAGGGTTAATCTCTCAGGGCTTTAATACGTCTCACGAAGGGATTGACATTTCTGGAGCATTTGGGACTCCGATTTTGGCGGCAGGCAATGGTGAAGTAATCTTTGTGGGTCAAGATGATTGGGGACTGGGGCTAGCAATACAGATTAGGCACAGTAATGGTAGTGTCACCGTTTATGGTCACAATCAACGCCTTTTGGTGAGAAAAGGTCAACAAGTGAACCAGGGTCAAATGATTGCCGAGATGGGCAGCACAGGCAATAGCAACGGCCCTCATTTACATTTTGAGGTTCACCCAAATGGTCAGGTTTTGTCTGGTGCCGTTAATCCTTTGCCATTTTTGCCGCCTTTAGTGGCAGGCGAGATTCCACCATCGCGACCTATTTCGGTTACTCCAATTCGTTCTGAGCCTTTTTACTCGCAATGTCCAACTGTTACTGATAAAAATCCTGCTTTATGCTTCTAGAAGAGTTATTTTTGTATAACTTATTACTTTTATTTAAAGGCATATAAGTTAATCAATCTGCGTTACTTCTCCAGGACTTACGCAAAATTATCCATTAATCCCTAGCCCTAGAGTAGGGTTCTCTGCAACGCAGCATACATATAGACTTGCTGCGTAAGTCCTGTTCTCTTAAAAAAAGCGATCGCATTACTAGCCCTATTTCCTGGGTGCTTGACAGAGCGATCGCCTTTCATTTTATTAAATTTCCCCAAATCAAAAATTTTTCGCTTATATTAAATTATTCTCACTTTTGCATCTGCTGTTAGAGGTAATTCCTCAGAGAATCAATCTTTATTACAACTTGCATCCTATCAAAGAGGAGTAATTCGTGGAAGCACTGGCTTACACTCATTCTTGTGCTGCCTATGAAGAGGCGGCAGGCATTGAGTACGAATTTCCTGAATGGGAGCTTAACTGGAAGCTTCCTAGCTCAGGCTGGATTGGTTTACTAGCTTTTGTTACGGCTCTTTCTATTGTAAGTACGACTGGTGGGGCCTTTGCCATCAGCGCCGGTCGATACTACGTAGGCAGCAGCAGCGGACTCAATGTTCGCAGCAGCCCAGGTGGGAGTGTTATCTACACCAGAGGCTATGGAAAAGCGGTTGATCTTACTGGTCGTACTTCAGGTCCCTGGGCACAAACTGTACCCGGTAACTGGGTACATACCAGCTTGCTTACTGGCGGTGGCAGCTATCCTGGCGGCAATACTGGTGGTCGATATGTTCTTGGTCGAGGCTCTAAAGGCTCTGCTGTTTCGGACGTTCAAGCGAGATTGCGCGACATCGGTTATTCCATCGGGCCTGCCGGTGTGGATGGAAACTATGGTTCCTATACCCAAAGTGCAGTTCTACGGTTCCAGAGTAGAAATGGCTTGTTAGCGGATGGTAGGGTTGGAAGTCAAACTAGAGCCGCCCTATTTGGTACTGGTCGTATTATGAATCCGCGCTGAAGACTTCCCTGTAATGCTTTGATCCGCCCAGACTATACAATATAGTCGCGGCTGTCCCCACCCTCAACCGAGTAGAGCGGAGTAGGGTGGGGTTTGTACTTGGGTTGACATTCAAGGCAATCGCTTTTATCTAACTCTAAAAACGATGGATAATTAAGCTGAAAACCATAACTCAACTTCAGGAGAAAAACTCTGGAAAGGCGAGAACTGGGTAAGACTGGTATGCAAGTCAGTGCCCTCGGCTTTGGGGGCGCTGCGCTTGGCATGGAGACCGTATCTGTAGAAACAGTAGAGCGGCTTCTTGGTAGTGCCTTGGATGCAGGTCTCAATGTGATCGATACAGCCGAGTGCTACGTCACTAGTGAAGAGAAGATCGGACAAGCGCTCTCAGGCCGCCGCGACCAGTATTATCTATTCACTAAATGCGGCCACGCCTCGGGCTTCGACTTGCCAGACTGGGAGCCACGCTTACTAGAGCAAAGCATTGACCGCAGCTTACAACGACTGAGAACCGACTATCTAGATCTAGTACAGCTGCACACTTGCTCAGAAGAACTCCTGCGTCAGGGTGAATTGATTCAAGTATTGCAACAAGCACAGTCGGCTGGCAAAACACGCTTTATCGGCTACAGTGGCGATGGTCAAGCAGCACTCTATGCTGTCCAATCTGGCCTATTTGACACGCTACAGACCTCCATCAATATTGCTGATCAGGAAGCGATAGACCTGACAATTCCGGTGGCAAGGGAAAAAGGCATAGGAATCATTGCCAAGCGTCCCATTGCTAATACTATCTGGAGGGTCTACACAGAGAACATTAGTCCTCCCCCATACTGGCAGCCTTATTTAGAACGGCTCAAGGAACTTGATTATGACTTCCTTAGGGGTGAGTTGCCTCAAGCGATCGCAACAGCATTGCGATTTACCCTAAGTATTGAGGGAGTAAGTACAGCCATTGTAGGCACAACTGAATCCGAACACTGGCATCAGAATGCAGAGCTTCTAGCAAGCAGAGTATTGAGTAAAGAGGAATTTGAAGGAATTCGCGGGCGATGGCGAGATGTCGCTAAATCTGATTGGGTGGGGTACGGTTAATCAGGTTCCTACTCCCCACTCCAAGGACAGACTGCTAGGAATTGGTGGTTGCCGTCACTCGACTACCCCAATCTATATAGGGCAACTTGGTAGCTGTGGCCCGAATCTGATCACTTTGGGCAATGAGTTGTCCACAACTATCCCAAGTCCCTGTAGTTAGCATTTGCCGTGCTCCCTCACCCAGGGATACAGACGCTTGGAAATCTCCACAGTGAACTTTCATCGCTTCTAAATCTACAGTTATCGGAACTTGGGGATTATCTTGCAGTAACGCCTGTAGCTGCTTGACTATCTCAGGTTCAGCCGTCACGCAGGGAATCCCTATTACTACACAGTTGCCAAAGAAGATTTCAGCAAAACTCTCTCCCACAATCGCTTGAATTCCCCATTTTGCCAGAGCTTGCGGAGCGTGTTCTCGCGAGGAACCGCAGCCAAAGTTGCCGTTAACCACTAAGATATTGGCTCCTTGATACTGGGATTGGTTAAAGGGATGTTCACCCTTCGCTTGTGCGCGATCATCAGCAAACGCTTGTTCTCCCAAACCATCAAAGGTGACACAGCGCAAAAAGCGAGCAGGGATAATTCTATCTGTATCAATATCATTACCTACAAGAGGAATTCCCCGTCCTGAAACTGTTTCAACTTGACTCATTGATTCAATCCTTTTAATTTACTTACAAGCGATTACAAAGAACGTTGTTACATCATGCCAGACTCTTGGGTTTGTGGCTAACGTCTCAACTTCTGCATCGTAGGCAGCTTTCAATTTCTCTAGTTGTTCTAGTGTGCGCTGCGACAATAGATTACTTCTAAGTTGCTCCAGACTCCATGTCCTTTCCAGCACTTTGTTAATTCTCTGGTTGAAGAAAGCCGTTACTTGTGTCATGCCGTTTTGTAACAGTAAGTACATTCGAACATTTATCACTTAAGTTATGCCAGGTTACTCCTCAAGTTGGAGAAGTTCTTAGCAGTATATAGGTAGCCTTGTAAGTGTAGATATAAAGCAAGCATGATTATGAATGAGAACAAGCAGCCTTTTAACCAACCTGACGTAAATGCTGACTTCCAAGAAAAGCAAAGTAACGATATTGAGAATCAGCAGCCTCAGGCTCAGACTGACGAAAATGCAGAATCTAAGAAAGAGCAATCATCAGGCTCAGGTCTCGGTGCGAGGGTAGCTGGAGCAGCCGTCGGTGGTGTCCTTGGTGCTCGCTCTGGAGGAATTATTGGTGCTGTAGCAGGTTCAGTTGCTGGTGCCATAATCGGTAAAGGTACTGCGGATACGGTTAACCGTGCTGTAGATAATTTAGGGGATGCCGCCCACACTGTAGCAGATAGTGTTAAAGACACTGTAGAAGAGCTAGGGACAGCCGCAAAGAGCACTGTTGAGGAAGTTACGCCATCTATCAAAGGTACAGTAGAAGCAGTTAAGCAGACAGTTGAGGAGACCAAGCCTTCGGTTACAGGTATAGCCGAATCTGTCAATCAGACAGTTAAAGAAGCCAAGCCTTCTGTAGTAGACGCAGTTAAGGGGGCATCCGAGGAAGTAAAACCTACCATTAGAGAGGTAAAAGATTCAGTCAAGCAAACAGTTGAAGGGGTTAAGCCTTCTGTAGAAAGTGCAGCAAACTCTATTAAGAGTGCTGCCGATGAAGTTAAGCCTTCCGCCAAAGCTGTAGCTAATGAAATTGAGGGTGCCACTAAGGATGTTAGAGCGACTGTAAAAGGTACAGCGAAGGAAGTTGAACCATCTATAAAAAGTGCAGCCGAATCGCTCAAGTCATCTGCTAACAGTGCGAGCGAATCATTCAAGTCATCTAGTAAGAGTGCAGCTGAATCCATTAAGTCATCTGCCCAAAGTGCAGCCGAATCGGCTAAAGGTGCTGCGCATGATGTTAAGTCATCTGCTCAAGGTGCGGCACACGATGTTAAGTCATCTGCTCAAAGCGCAGCCGAATCGGCTCAAGGTGCGGCACAGGATGTTAAGTCATCTGCTCAAAATGCCGCCGAATCTGCTAAAGAGGAAAACAAGGATAAAGATATTCACCTCTCAGGCAGTCCAGACATCAAGGAAAGAGTGGTCATTGAAGACAAGAGAATAATTAAAGACGAGGTAAAGTAAGGGTTTGACTCAAGCTTGTTAAAGCTAGCAATAAGAAAGTATAAGAAAGAGTGGAGCTTATGACAAAGTCCACTCTTCGCTGTGCAAGAAGAACGCGATCGCCTGGATGCCCTCTAGAGTAACTCCCGCACGTCAGACACTTCACCCTTAACGGCAGCAGCGACTACCATTGCCGGACTCATCAGCAGTGTGCGTCCCGTCGCCGAACCCTGACGACCTTTGAAGTTACGGTTAGAAGAAGATGCACTAATTTGGTTTCCTTGGAGTTTGTCAGGATTCATCGCCAGACACATCGAGCATCCGGGTTCTCGCCACTCAAACCCCGCTTCTATAAAAATTTTGTCCAGTCCTTCGGCTTCCGCTTCCTTTTTGACCCGTTCTGAACCAGGGACAACAAACGCCTTTACGCCTTCAGCCACATGCTTACCTTTAGCGACCTTAGCCGCTTCTTGCAGGTCGCTTAAGCGTCCATTGGTGCAGCTACCGATAAAGCAGACATCGACTTTTGTGCCTTGAATCGGTGTTCCTGGGGTAAGCTCCATATAGCGGTATGCTTCTTGGGCGATCGCTTTTTCGCTTTCTGGCAGGGTATCAGCAACGGGGACAACTTCATTAACGGCAATTCCCTGACCCGGTGTAATCCCCCACGTTACTGTCGGTGCAATCTCTGCCGCATCAAACGTGACGACATCATCATAAACGGCGTCCTCATCACTGTGGATGCTTCTCCACCAAGCGACAGCCTTATCCCAGTCTGTCCCTTTGGGGGCGAAGTCTCTGCCATTAAGGTATTCAAACGTCACCTCATCAGGATTAACATACCCGCAACGAGCGCCTCCTTCAATCGCCATATTGCAGACAGTCATCCGCTCTTCCATGCTCATCTGCTCGAAGGTAGTGCCAGCAAACTCATAGGCATAGCCAACACCACCTTTCACGCCGAGGGTACGGATGATATGGAGAATTACATCTTTGGCATAAACACCTGGGATTAATTTGCCGTTGACTTCAATTTTGCGAACTTTGAGCTTAGATAGTGCGAGAGTTTGGGAGGCTAGGACATCACGAACTTGGGATGTGCCAATACCAAAAGCGATCGCGCCAAACGCCCCATGTGTTGAGGTATGAGAATCGCCACAGGCTATAGTCATTCCGGGTTGGGTTAAACCCAGTTCCGGTGCAATCACATGGACGATGCCTTGACTACCAGACCCGATGTTATAAAATCTGATGCCGTGCTCTTCACAGCTTTTCTCCAAGAATTGCATCATCTCTTCTGCCAGGACATCAGCAAAAGGACGCGCTTGGTTATCTGTAGGAACGATGTGGTCTACTGTTGCGACGGTGCGATCGGGATACAGCACCTTGAGTCCCCGTTCCCGCAGCATGGCAAAGGCTTGGGGGCTGGTAACTTCGTGGATTAAGTGTAAACCAATAAATAGTTGAGTTTGACCGGAAGGCAATGTGCCTACCGTATGTAAGTCCCAAACTTTATCAAATAATGTTCTAGCGCTCATCAGCTAAGGCAGTCATCTTGAATCTAAGGATAGCGACAAGTCACCAGTGGTGATTGGTGATTGGTCAAATGCTTGAATATTCTATTGTAGAGCGATCGCGTCACCAGTTCTGGTAACTACAGTTCACTATGCCGTTGAGGCGATAATGATTGAAATCTGCAACTAACCTTGGGTTCAGCTCCTGTAAGCGGCACCTGACCACAGACGTTCACTAAATTACACTCAAGTGCCATGCGATCGCCTATACCCTACCAACAAAAACGCCCACCGATATCGGTAGGCGCTCAGATACTATCAAGCTTCCACAATAGGGACGCTACTGGAGGCAGGAAATTTACCACTTAAGGAGATTAAACTGCTCCATATCTACAGTGTCGCGATTGCGATAAATCGAAAGCACAATCGCCAAACCGACTGCTGCCTCTGCTGCTGCCACAGTAATGACAAATACAGCAAAAACCTGACCTTTAATCTCTTGGGGATCTAAAAAGTTGGAGAACCCCATTAAGTTCAGGTTCACTGCATTCAGCATTAGCTCAATCGACATCAGCACTCGGACAGCATTACGACTAGTAATTAAGCCATAAATGCCGATACAGAAAAGGGCAGCGCCTAAGAGTAAGAAGTACTGGAGTTGCAGTTGCATGAATCTTCTTTGTTATGAACAGAATTTTAATGAAGTGCCTTAACGTGCCCTTGGAGTCACACTAGCTGCTGACGCTAGCTCACGGCGACGCTCTGGCAAAGTCGAAACGGGTGTCGTTCCAGCACTGGGGGGGATTAACTCCTCTGGAATAAAATCCCGACGCGCCAGGATAATTGCACCTACCATTGCCATCAACAACAGAACAGATGCCAGCTCAAAAGGCAGCAAAAAATCACTGAAGAAATGCATACCAATCTCAACCACTGAACTTTGACCGACAACAGCAGGCCCACTATAAATAGACCAAGGTGTGACTAGTACCATTGTGCTGAGGAGTGCAAACAAACCAGCACAGACAGTCGCTGTTGACACTCGGCGAATCCAACGATTAGCCATCGGTACAAAATCCTCTCGCTTGTTCACCAGCATGATGGCAAACAAGATGAGGACGTTGACCGCCCCAACGTAAATCAATACTTGCGCCGCCGCCACAAAATCGGCATTCAGCAAAATGTATAAACCGGCAATGCTGACGAAGACACCACCAAGTAAAAAAGCTGAGTAGACGATGTTGGTTAGCAGGACGACTCCCAAAGCCGACCC
The DNA here is from genome assembly GCA_036703325.1 of Coleofasciculaceae cyanobacterium. GTDB lineage: Bacteria > Cyanobacteriota > Cyanobacteriia > Cyanobacteriales > Coleofasciculaceae > DATNPI01. The sequence goes on along the minus strand of DATNPI010000205.1, from coordinate 2,348 downwards.
AATCATCGTCACCGACAGTATGCCAAATGAAACAAGCTGAACCCCTTCCGCTAGATTCACGGTTACTTAATCTCCTTACAATGTATTTCTGGTAGCTACCAGCCCTCATAGGCTGATAGCTATGTACTACTTCTTGGCCGCATCTTCTTGCTTGGGTGCCATCTGCTCCACAATTTCCTCTGGACGCATACCGGCACGTTTAGAACCTGCTGGTAAATCGTGCGGACTCATAACACCCTTCGGCAAGTAGCAAAATTCGCGCAGGGGAGTTACCATCGGGTCTTGCGTGACTTTGTACGGCAAGCGTCCCATTGCCACGTTGTCAAAGTTTAGCTCGTGACGGTCGTAGGTTGACAGCTCGTACTCTTCAGTTGCCGATAGACAGTTAGTTGGGCAGTATTCGATGCAGTTGGCACAGAAGATACAGACCCCAAAGTCGATGCTGTAGTGCTTGAGCTTTTTCTTTTTACTGGCTTTATCAAACTCCCAATCTACTACTGGCAGGTTAATTGGACAAACCCGAACACAGACTTCGCAGGAAATACACTTATCGAACTCAAAGTGAATCCGGCCCCGAAAGCGCTCAGAGAGGATAAGTTTTTCGTAAGGGTACTGCACTGTCACGGGACGGCGCTGCATATGGTCGAAGGTAACCGCTAGACCTTGGCCAATGTAGCGAGCCGCTTGAACTGTTTCTTTGGCATAGTCGCCAACTTGTTTCAGGAACTTCAGCATAGTGTACGTGTCTCTCTCTCTTCAATTTTGGATTTCGGATTATGGATTTTAGATGTCAGAACTAATCCAAAATCCATAATCTAAAATCGATTTAGCCGCCAAAGGCGAAAGGAAATGCTAATTTGAGTGCGGCAGTAAGTAGTAGATTTACCAGCCCGATTGGGAGGAGAAACTTCCATCCCAAATTGAGCAGTTGGTCAATGCGAACGCGGGGAACTGTCCAGCGCATCAGAATGGCGATAAAGACCAGGAAGTAAGCCTTGAGCAGGGTCATCGTAATCCCCAAAGCCGCCGCGATTACCTGCAACCAAGAACTTGTTTCATCAACACCTAGCCAGCCAGCTAACTGGTCAATGGGAATCGGGAACCCCCAGCCACCCAGGTAGAGAACAGCAACTAGCAAGGCGGAGAGAACAAGGTTGACGTAAGAACCGATATAAAATAAACCGAATTTCATACCAGCGTATTCTGTCTGATAACCGGCAACCAGTTCTTCTTCGGCTTCGGGAAGGTCAAAGGGCAATCGCTCACATTCTGCTAAAGCGGAAATCCAAAAAATTAGGAAGCCTATCGGCTGACGCCAGATATTCCAACCGAGAATGCCGTAACCCGATTGCTGTTCAACGATGTCGATGGTGCTGAGGCTGTTGGACATCATGACAATTGCTAGTACTGCCAGTGTCAAGGGAATCTCATAACTGATAGACTGCGCTGCTGCCCTCAATCCACCTAGCAGCGAGTACTTATTGTTGGAGGCATAGCCAGACATTAACAGACCAATAGGCTGAACGCTGGACAGAGCAATCCACAAAAATATCCCAGTTCCCACGTCTGTGATCACCAGATTTTGTCCAAAGGGAACAATCAGGTAAGACAGAAACACAGGGATGACGACAATAATTGGCCCTAGTGTGAAGAGCCACCGATCAGCCTTAGCCGGGACAATGTCTTCTTTGAAGACTAGTTTCAGACCATCTGCCACAGGCTGGAGAACGCCCAACGGTCCGGCATATTCGGGACCAATCCGCTGTTGGGCAGCAGCAGAAATCTTCCGTTCTAGCCATACGAGCACCAGGACGCCCACAGTGGCACCGATAATCATTAGGAACATCGGTAAGGGCATCCAAATGGCTTTGGCGGCCCCCGGTGGGATGCCCAAATCCCTGAGCGATTGAATAAAAGTTCCTTGGAGGTCAATTCCTGGATTCATGTTTACCAATCCGAGTAATTACTTAGGCAATTCGATACACCTGGTATCGAATAAATCTATCAGTACTTTTGTGAAGATTTTTTTCCAGCCTCACTGCCTAGTATATCGTTGATGGTTATCCGCCCAGTAGGAGACCTCAGAATTTATACTTATCGGGATGGTTAGTTTTTCTTCTGACTTCTTATAAGTGGGGTTAGCGTTATCGACAGCGACGCTAGGAGTATCAGCGGGGCGCTAAAGGCGCACAGCGCGTAGATAGGCATCGCATCTATAGTATTTATAGTTATGGCTAATGCTCTTTTAACTAGAGGGTTAAATCTGTTACAGAGAAGGGGAGTAGAAAGTGGGGAAAGGGAGAAATATACTCACGGTCATAGGGCTTTAAAGCCCTCTCTTTTTAGGG
>DATNPI010000184.1:0-9164 GCA_036703325.1 Coleofasciculaceae cyanobacterium | reverse complement strand
TCAGTTATCGCAGCTTACCCCTCTGGATTGACGAGGGAATTGCTGCCATCTCTCAATGCACCTCCCGCCCCAGCCTCGACCAGTTAGGCGAAATCTTACGCAGCGAACGAGACTGGTACGACCAACACGAAATGCCTCAAGCCGTGCAACCGTGGCGTGACGCTTGGGCGCAACAAGCCCAACACTTCCGGGAAGAAGAAGAACGCCTCAAGCCAATTCGTGACCATCAGCAAGCCGGAGTCGAATGGCAAAAAGCTTGGGAACAAGTATTGCGCTGTTGCATTGATTGCACCGGACTCAAGCGATTAGCCCCAGAAATTCAACGGCAAAGCCAGGAATTTGCCGACTTGCCGGAGGTAATGCAAGCCATGCAACAACTGTGGCAAGAGCGCTGGCAGGAATTCTCGGAAGCGATCGCCTAAATTAAGGTAAGCTGCTGTGCATTCAATTTGCATCCATAGGACTTACGCACTCGCAGAGCTAACCCCCCAACCTTGGGGGGACCAAGATCTAACTCCCCCCAGAATTGGGGGGTCGGGGGGCTAATCGGCGGATATTGCGTAAGTCCTGATCCATCTACACTTAGGTTTTCTGTCTTCTGTCAGTAGTCCGAAGAAAGCGAAAGCAACTGACCACTGACTACTGACTACTGACAAAAAGCTAGCAGGTAAATATGCAAGTTAAATGCCTAATAGCTTAATACCATTTCTCTAAATGTGGGCTAAATATATAGTTCTGGTTCCCCCCTTAATAAGGGGGGTTAGGGGGGTCTTTCTCTGTAGCGCCTCAAAAGAGAAATGGTATAACACCATCCTGCACTAACAACAAAGCAGGAGACCCTTGGAAAATCTACTCTAACCTTCCGACAGCAAGTTCACGCTATAGAGGACTTTGCCTTCAAGGTTATGTATAGCAACCGTCATGAGTTTACTAGTACCATCAATTCTGACCGTACCGAAGAACTGAAGTCCATCACTAGGAGGGCGATTTGGCTTCAGATCTGCCGGTATACTGTTGAACTTCACCTCTGGGCCAAAAGTATTATCGAGTCTGTTCGGCCCAAACGTCCCAGCATTGAGCGGACCAGCTACAAACTCCCAGAAGGGCTTAAAGTTAGTAAATTGAGCTTTGCTCGGATCATAGTAGTGTGCTGCGGCGTAATGAACATCAGCCGTGAGCCACACAACATTACGAATATTCTTTTGCTTGATAAAGCTTAATAAATCCGCAATTTCAAATTCACGTCCTAAAGCCGGCCCATCCCCATTAGTAACGTTTTCAAAGTCCGTTGGACCATCTGGAACAATCAGTCCGATTGGCATATCGCTGGCGATTACCTTCCAGGTTGCTTTTGAGTACTGCAATTTTTCCTTTAACCAACGTATTTGGCTAGCAGCCAGGAATGCCGTTTCTTTACTCCGCACCGGCTGACGATTGGGTGAGTTGGGCCCTCGGTAGCTACGTTCATCGAGCATAAAAATTTCCAAGGAGGGACCATAGTTAAAGGAACGGTAAATTCGCTTTGGGTCTCTAGGATTGAAGCGAATCGGTTGGTACTCCAGAAACGCTTGCCTCCCTCTAGAAGACAAAATATCGACGTTTTTTTCCGTATAGCGGTTATCGTTGGTTAGTACCTCACCGGGATACCAGTTGTTCGTGACTTCGTGGTCATCCCACTGCACCAGTTGTGGCACTTGGGCGTTGAAACGGCGCACATTTTCATCCAGCAAGTTGTAAATGTAATTGCCGCGAAACTCTGCTAAGGTTTCCGCTACTTTTGACTTTTCTGGTGTAGTCACATTTTTCCAGATACTGCCGTTGTCTAATGTAACCTCGGATTGGATGGGACCATCGGCATAGATAGTATCGCCGGAATGGATGAAAAAGTCAGGATTGAGTCCCCGCATTGTTTCATAGATTTTCATCCCACCAAACTCAGGATTGATTCCCCAACCTTGACCAGCTGTGTCACCCGACCAGGCGAAAAAGATATCGCGCTTATTAGCTGGAGGTGTACGAAAAGTACCCGTGACAGGGGCGCTGTAAAGATTTCTGTTGTTTAAATCCTCGAAGGTGACTCGGTAGAAAATCTGCCGACCTGCTGGCAAGTATGTAAGGTTAACACGCGCTGTGTAATCACTAGCTTCTGAAACATCTCCACTAATGAGACGCTTGGGATTGCGGAAAGATTGAGTAGTGTCATACTCCACAATCATACGTGCGGGTCGGTCAGTACGACTCCAAACAATGGCGCTGTTGCCGGTGATGTCGCCACTCGCAACACCGTAGGGGATGTTGGGACGCGTATTATCTGACGTAATGATCGCTGGTCCGCGAACCTGTGCCAACCCTGATTTTGAGAAAAGGTCTGTGGCAATGATGCTGCCGCCTGTAAGCGCCGAACTAAGCAGAAAGCGGCGACGCGTTATTTGCCCCTGATTTTTACGTTCCATGAATACCTTCTTGTTCAAAGCTGCATAGACTTTAGTCTTGCTGCTTTATGAACAGATAAAGGTCTAGTTACTAAACATTTAACTTCTGCCACCGTTCGTCCCGTTGCACCCCCATCCAAAATCCAAAATCCAAAATCCAAAATCTCAAATTGCTGCGGTTAAGCCTTGAAGACTGTTGCTGGATCGAGGCGGGTGACTTTCTGAATGGCAAAGATAGCTGAACCGACACACATGATTACAGTCAGTCCAAAAACAGCGATCGCTGATACTGGCGTGATTAAAATCAAGATGCCATGAGCGGTATATGTCCAGACCGCTACACCATAGCAAAGTACCATGCTAGGAATATAGCCGAGAACCGCCATCCAGAGCGCCTGTTCAATAATCACACCGTAAACCAACCAATCCGCTGCACCGATCGCCTTGAGTGTGCCAAACTCCTTCATATGGTCTGATACGGAGGAGTAAAGAATTTGAGCAACAATAATTACTCCAACAATCACGCCGACAGCTGCACCAAGACCCAAAACAAACCCGACTCCGGTTCGCCTCTGCCAAAAGTTTTCATTCTTTCGGGTAAACTCAGCACGGGTAAAGGCACGGGTGTTTGGCAAAGCGGCTTCTAGTCTTTGCTTAAGTGCCTGTAAATCCTCGCCTGACTTGGCTTGAATTAATACATAAGTTATCAAGTCTGATGCAACTAGATTCTTGGGTGTAGGAGGGGGTTCTTTAGGAGTCGAAGTCTGAGGGGAACTTGAGTAAGTGTTGGTACAAACCAAGTCCTGTGAACCTGATGGCAATTTGCAGGACAGATTGGAAGTCTGACCAGAAGTTAGATAAGCATTGGCACTCTCTAAAGAAGTGAACATGAAAGGATTCGACACGATTGAGCGGTTTCCTTGAGTTAAGCCAACTAACCGTGCCGGCAAGGAGTTAACTTGAGCCACATCACCAAGCTTGTGAACATCCAGCGTGTTCAGAGTCGTTTGATCTACGATTACGGTGTAAGGCTCTTTGAGGGCGCTCACACTTCCTTGCTCGATATTTACCGGTGTAAATAATTGCCCATTTGGGTCAAATCCGACTACTCTTACGTAAGAAATTTCGCTACCAGTGTGACGCCACAAAGCGCTACTAAAAATCAGTGCTTCGGCTCGCTCGACGCCTTCCACCTTTTGAGCTTGAATGACGTGCGATACGGGGGTAGGCAGTGTTAGTTCCACTTGCACCACGCTATCTGAAGCCACCCAAATGTCGGCTTCGGAATTATGGATTAACTGACCAGTGGAGCGAGTAAACCCGTTAAAGATACCTGTTTGAAGAGTGACCAAGGTAACGGCAAACATGATTCCCGCCTGAGCAACAAGGAAGCGAGGCACGTCTTCGAGCAGGTTCTTACGGGCAAGAGAAACCATAGGAAAAGATTATACGAAAATGCAGTTTTTAGTACACAGGATTTCTGAAGTTTCTCACTCGTGAGAGTTCCTGGATTGGAGATCCCCCTAAATCCCCCTTAAAAAGAGGGACTTTAAAGATTTTCGGTTCCCCCCTTTTTAAGGGGGGCTAGGGGGGATCTATCCAAAGTTTGGCAACATAGCCAGTTAACATTACTTTAGAAACAGTCTCTTACTGCATAAGTAGCTTTAACTCAAGAGATAGATGTCAACGTGACGAGCGCCCCACGTAGCCCGAGCTGGTGGGGTTTTATTTTTCCTGCCAATGCCACAAACCCTTGCTAATGCTGCATTTGTTTGGGCAAATGATTAGAACGTGTGACGTGCTATCAGGTTTTCACCGTCATAAAGCTCGATAACATTCTCGCCTACAGCCATAGCTGGGGGTTTATCGTTCTCGTCTTCAAAGCGTTGAAAAGCCGTGTTTTGTGACCAGACATTTTGGGATATTTCGTAAACTTCTTTGCCTTGAGGCGTCAGTTTTTCAAGGTAAAAGTAGCCTTCTTTTCTTTCAGGCATTTTTTCTCTCCTTTAGGAACCAATTTCATCTAATTTTGCACGCACTGCCTGAATATCTTGCCACATCAACCACTTAGGGCCACCCTGTTCCCGTGAAGGATTCCGCAGCAGGTAAGCGGGGTGGAGAATTGGCATACACAGGCGACCTTCCCACTCGATCCAAGTGCCTCGGATTTTAGTAATGCCACGCTTATCACCAGTCACCCCTTTCACTGCTGTGGCACCAGTCAGCAGAATAATCTTGGGGTCTACTAAACGAATTTGTTCTAATAAATAAGGTTTACAAGCCGCGATTTCGTCAGATGTGGGAATCCGATTACCGGGTGGGCGGCACTTGTTCATATTGGCGATGTAGACATCCTGCTCAGTGTCTAGTTTGACAGCCGCCAAAATTTTCTCTAGCAGTTGTCCGGCTTTCCCTACAAATGGCAAACCAGTCTCATCTTCGTTTTGACCCGGTGCTTCTCCGATAATCATGATCGGAGCTTTGAGGTTGCCGCGTCCAACAACAGCATGGGTGCGAGTGGCTCCTAATTCACATCGCTGGCAAGAGTTGCAGTGTTCAGCTAGCTGCACCATTGTGTCGTAAGTGCCAGGAGGAATAGGAATTTTGGCATTAGTGGGAATTAGCTTTGGTTGGAAGTTAGCCTGTTTTGACGGCGTCAAGGCTGACTCGTCAAACAGGCTCATTTGTTCTGCGTCGTTGGACATGAATCTAAGAGTGTCTGATCACGAGAGGGCACTATGTGCCAGTAGGCAGTAGAAGCCCTTTAAATTTTAGAGTGGATTTTATACCGACAGCAGGTAATAAATGACCAAGAGGGAAGATTTTTGTAAAGAATCATTCTTTTAGTGCAATGCAGCTTGCTTAAAATCAGTCATGATGAGGGCAAGGATGCTATTAAGTGCTGGAGGAAACCATGTCATCTGCACCGCTATTTAGCGATCGCGCTGATGCTGGTGAGCAACTCGCTCAATCGCTTCTCTCGCTTGTCAACCAGCTGAAAGCCGATGGCATTTCTGCTCCACCTATTGTCTATGCACTGCCTCGTGGCGGCATCCCGGTGGCACTACCAGTGGCGCGTCAACTAGATTGTCCACTGGATATTGTGGTGGCTAAAAAAATCACAATGCCCCAAAACCCTGAATTAGCGATTGGTGCCGTGACTTCTGAGGGGCATGTTCTTTGGTCACAACCAAAGCGATTGGGAAAAAAAAATTCTAACGAGCGCGAAACCGCACTGCATCAAGCTCAAGAAAAAGCTAAAGTTCAGCTGGAGCAACTCTCTGTGGGTTGTCCTCAGGTTAGTCCAGAAGGGGCTTTGGCGCTCTTAGTTGATGATGGAATTGCTACGGGTATGACGATGGCGGCTGCAACGCAAGCTTTGAAAGCGCATAATCCAGCACAGGTTTGGGTTTGTTCGCCAGTTGCACCAGCCGGATTGATGAAGTGGCTTTCTCAGTGGTGCGATCGCGTTGTTGTCCTAGAGACACCCGAGCCCTTCCTCAGCGTCAGCCGCTTCTATGACAATTTCCCTCAGCTGGAGACAGAAGAAGCTCTCGTTTATTTACAGCAACACAACCATTCTCTGATCACCGAGAATTAAACGAGGGTAGCCAAACTGGCGAGGCTGGACTATCCTTACGAGTAGTTCTGATCTTGATAATTACTTGTTAGTTCTTATCAAAAACTGGCAATTAATAACAAACACCCAATAATTAGCAATGAGACTTTGGCAGTTATGGTGGCGTGCTTTAGTTTTCTCGACCCAGTACAATCCACCTGAGTTTGTCGAGCTGATCATGGTTGGATTGGCGATAGGTTTACTAGGGAGATGGAGATTTACGCCTGATTGGCCCTATCTGGTACTCAGTTCGAGCTTTGCGATTGGAGCGGCGATATCAATGTGGATACGCGAGCAGATTGTCCCTTCGCCTCACCCGCGTGTAGGGCAGATGCTGGCATTCCTGTTGATCATCTACAGCTTATCTATCTTTGCTGAGATAGCTAATTATTTTTAACTCTTAGATTGGTGCAGAATCAAGCGATTCTTGGCTGGATCGTAGGCATAAATTTCTCTACCGTGGGAGGCTGTGGTGATTTCTCCTGGGGGTGGATATCCTATGCTAGTCAGATGAGCGATCGCTTTTTCCAAGTCATCGACTTCTAAACACAAGCTCATACCACTTTGGGCAGAATTCTCAAACTCGACGCGATGGTTTTCTTTCGGCTTGAAGATTCCCAATCGTAACCCAGACAGCTGAAACTCAGCATAAACATCCGGGATATAGAGCTTTGGTTCTTGAGCTAGCAACTGAGCATAAAACCCTACTAGAGTATCGATATCAGTAGCTGCCAAGGTGGCGAAGGCGGCAGTGTATTGAAAAGTCATACAGGATTGTGTCTTATACCATGACACTTTATCGCGGCTACAGATAGTTGGAAGAGGGGAAAGGAAAAAGGCGGAGGGGAAAAATAACTTCCTTACCCTTTAACCTTCTTCCTTGATGTAGATGTATAGCAAGATTTTAGTGAATTAGTATCAATCAAGAGGCTGAGTTTCTAATTATCCAGCCACAGATCTAATTGCTCCCAGCAATTCCGTACAATGAATGCAGTAGCCAGTAAAAAGTTAAAGGCTAAGATATGGCAAAAATCGTTGCCGATGTTATGAGTCCCGACCCCATTTTGGTGGGGCCCCAAATGCCTATTAAAGAGGCAATAAAAATTCTTGCAGAACAACGCATCAGCGGTTTGCCGGTAGTGGATGATACCGGTAAGTTAGTGGGCGTTATTTCAGAAACGGATTTGTTGTGGCAGGAAACAGGAGTAGAACCGCCAGTCTATATCATGTTTCTGGACAGTGTAATTTACTTGGAAAACCCAGCCCGTTACGACCAAGAACTCCATAAGGCATTGGGGCAAACGGTTGGGGAAGTGATGAGCAAGGAGCCACCAGTTACCATAAAGCCTGATGAACCGTTGCGAAAAGCCGCTAAGGTGATGCAGGAAAAATCAATCCGTCGTCTGGCGGTGACTAACGAGGCTGGTAAGGTGATTGGCATCCTCACTCCTGGAGATATTGTGCGAGCAATGGTGGCTAAAATCGAAGGGTAACTGGGTTATATACTCAACCCTGCTTGCGCTTGGGATCGCATTCCTGGTTAAATTCATGAGGCAGCGTAGTTGGAAACTCGGACTTCAACCAAGCGACAACCGCTGCTTTTTGGCATTAATAACTAATATTCGATAACAAGCAATTACCAATGAGTGTTACTCGTGAATCTGTCCAAGAACTACTCAGTTCAGAGGACTTTGGTCAGCGCATCAGTGGGGTCAATCAGCTACGCCAGCTAGAACCCTCTGTGGCATTTGAGTTAATCCAGCCAGTGATTACTGACGAAAATACTCGTGTCCGATATGCGGCGGTAAGCCAGATGGATACGTTGGGGAGTCAGGATTTACAAGCGACTTTGACGATATTACGCGATCGCTTGATCAATGACTCAGAAGCTGATGTCCAGGCGGCTGCCGCTGATGCGTTGGGCGCACTGAAGCTTACAGAAGCTTTTGAAGATTTGCAGCAGCTTTATCATAGAACTTCTGAGTGGCTAGTTCAGTTGAGTATTATTGCGACATTGGGGGAAATGGGCGATCCACGCTCTTTTCAACTTTTGGAGGAAGCGCTCAAGTCCGATATCGGCCTTATACAAACTACTGCGATTAGTTCGTTTGGAGAATTAGGCGATGGGCGTGCTGTGTCTCTGTTGATTCCCTTTACGGAAAATCCCGACTGGCAAATTCGCTACCGGGTAGTACAGGCGCTCACTAGACTGGGAGGTGCAGAGGCTCGCTCAGGGCTAGAAACCCTGGCGAAGGATGAAAAAGAGGAAGTTGCTCGGGAAGCTCAAGCGGCTTTGAAGTCAGCTTGAAGGTTTGAGTTTATAGACTTACCCTGAGATCCTCCCAACCCCCCTTAATACCAATTGGGTTTGAGTTTGACACATATTCTCTAATTGCTCCCCCCTTGAATTCGGGGGGCTGGGGGGGTGTGAAATGTGACATTGAAAAAGCCAATTGGTATAAAAAGGGGGGCTTTTATAGCGGTTCTCAATTGGGTGCAGCACAGTTATTCGTAGGGGCACGATATATATCGTGCCCCTACCGTGTAGCCCATCCAACTGAGAATCGCTTGTTATTTTTTTGACTGAAGCTTCCTGCGTGATTGAGGTTTAGTCTTTTCGTCTGCCTTGTGAAGCATTACAGGCACGAAGACCTTATTATATTCAGCCAAGACGAAAATGAGAACTGCAATAGATAGAATGATTGCGGCTGTGATACCTCCATATTGAACTAATGCAACTGTGTCTAATTGTCCGAGTGGTGGGGTAATTACAGCTTCAGTTGTAGTAGCACTTTGTTCTGGCTTTGCGATCGCACTTTGGGTATACGGTAACTGATTCGTTTGCTGTTGCTGTGCAAGATGCTGTTGAATTTCCGAATGCTGGTTCATAATTGCCTTAAACCTCTTGTGTTTGTTGATATGACAATGATGACTTTCAACTCACGAGTTTTAGGTAGGCGTAAGTAGGAAGCTTGATTGCTTATCCTTTTGTAGGTAAAAGTAGGTTAAGGTTGGTTTGTAGGGTGAAGTATTGTCTGAATTGCTGGGACAAAAATCCGCTTATTAAAATTAATTCCCTATAATGAATTCAAAAGAAGCCTTGGAATTCATCA
>DATNPI010000698.1:0-7717 GCA_036703325.1 Coleofasciculaceae cyanobacterium | reverse complement strand
GGAACCGGACTAGGTCTAGCAATCGGCAAACAGCTCAGTGAAATGATGGGCGGCAGGATGTGGGTTGAGAGTGGGGGTGTGTTAGGAGGAAATCCGCCAGCTGATTTTAGATGGGGGAATACGGGTAAGAATCCAGAGGCTATTCGTCTCAACGAGCAACCTAATAATCTAAAATCTAAAATCCAAAATCCAAAATCGGAAGGCTCCACTTTTTATTTCACCATAATGGCGGCATCCGCACCCGATCTATTACCCGTTGTCTCTAACAATCTCCAGCCTCAGTTAGATGGTAGACGACTGCTGATAGTGGATGATAATCCTACGCATCGACAAATTTTGACGCTGCAAGCAAAGTCTTGGGGAATGCTCACCCGCGTTGCTGAATCGGGTTCTGAAGCCCTTGACTGGGTCTGTCAAAAGGAAGCATTTGACATGGCAATTCTAGACATACAGATGCCCAAAATGGATGGTTTGACTCTAGCCGAACAAATCCACAAGCAGCCTGGTTATGAAAAATTGCCCTTAATTATGTTGACTGCCATTGGTAGGTCAGAAATAGCTTATCAGACAGGTGCAGCCGTAGACTTCGCGGCTTTTCTCACCAAGCCTATTAAACAATCTCAACTCTACAACGTTTTGATTGATATCTTGGATGAACAGCCCATCCAAGTAAAGCCCTCCCGTGCTACCCCACCTCAGATAAATCCCCAACTAGCCCAACAACATCCTTTGCGGATTTTGTTAGTCGAGGACAATTTAGTCAATCAGAAAGTAGCTTTGCTTCTATTGCAACGGATGGGCTATAGAGCAGATGTAGCCAATAATGGATTGCAAGCACTGGAAACGCTTCGTCGTCAGTCCTATGACGTGGTGTTGATGGATATGCAGATGCCAGAAATGGATGGTTTGACAGCCACTCGCCACATTTGCCAAGAATGGCAAAAGGACGCGCGTCCCCGAATTATTGCCATGACAGCCAATGCTATGCAAGGTGACCGGGAAGAGTGCCTTAAGGCTGGTATGGATGACTATGTCAGCAAGCCAATACGGGTAGAGGCACTGATCCAAGCTTTGACTAAGTGCCAGCCCAGTAGAGTGGGAGAGTGGGAGAGTGAGAGAGAGGGAGAGAGGGAGAGGGATACAGAAGTATACAAAAGCCGTCTGGATGCACAATTATCCCCTCACTTTACTCCCTTACCCCCTCACGCTCTTGATGCTAAGGAGCTGGAAGCATTCCTGGAGATGGTAGGTGAAAAGGCTGATGAAATATTGGTTGAGATGATTGATTGCTACCTCGAAGATGCTCCAAAATTGCTGCAAGCGATCGCCCAAGCTTTTGATCGAGGAGATGCGATCACATTGAGACGGGCCGCGCACACACTTAAGTCAAGCAGTGCCACCTTTGGCGCTAAAGACCTTTCCCATCTATGCAGACAGCTAGAACTAAGCAGTCAGACAGGGACTCCTGAGTGTGAAGTAGACAAACTGCCTCAGCTTGAAGCCGAGTATAAAAGAGTAGAGGCAGCTTTGCGAGTAGAACGCGAGCAACGTCAACCGAAGGCTGAGGTATAGAAGGATGAAGTGTGTCAGGTCTCGCAATAGCACCGCGTTAGTGACGTAAGGAGCGTCGGTGTTAGCCTAAACTTCCCCCTATTAAAAAACCAGGGGCTTGTAACCGATAGGCGAAGAAGAGACTTTTCATCCTTCATCCTTTACTCTTCATACTTTTTTAGTCAGATATGAACATCCCCGCTACTCAGAGAGATTCTCCCCTCATCCTTATCGTCGATGACGAAAAGTTCATGCGAATTCAATTGCGTCGAGCAATGGAACAATCAGGATATCAGGTAGCAGAAGCAACTGATGGAGAGGAAGCGTTAGCCGCCTTCACTCGCCTGCACCCGGATATGGTCTTGCTAGATGCGCTGATGCCAGTAATGGATGGGTTTACCTGCTGTACCCAATTACAATTGATTCCTGGCGGCGATCGTACACCTGTGTTAATGATCACAGCTCTTGAATCTCAAGAGTCGGTCAACCAAGCATTTGAGGTGGGTGCGATCGATTACATTACTAAGCCCATTCACTGGGCAGTACTGCGCCAACGAGTGCGTCGTCTTCTCCAATCAACACGAACTATGGAAGAATTACGACAGCAAACTGAGCGGGCCAAACTGAGCGAGGAGCGACTGAGATTAGCCCTAGAAGCTGCCCAGATGGGTATCTGGGACTGGGATATCCTAAGCGGCAAAGTTATGCACTCGCATACTACGGAAGTGATTCATGGTCTTGACCCAAGCTCTTTCGAAGGCACCTTTAAAAGCTTCCTCAGCAATCTTCACCCTGAAGATCAGGAATTAGTCACCCAAGCACTACACTCCACCTTGAAGGAGGGATCAGACTACAACATCGAATTTCGCATTCTCTGGCCTGACGGTAGTGTTCGTTGGGTGGCGAGCAAAGGTCAAGTCTATTACGACAATACCGGCAAGGCAGTACGGATGACCGGGATTAACATGGACATCACTGATCGCAAGCGGGCACAAGAAGAATTACAGCTCCAGAATCGGCGATCGCAATTATTTGCCGAAGTTACACTTAAAATTCGTCAGTCTTTGCATATTCAGGAAATTCTCCAAACGACTGTCACCGAGGTGCAAAGAATTTTCCAGACTGACCGAGTCTTGATCTTTCAATTGTGGTTGAATGGATTCGGCAAAATCGTTACAGAAGCCGTCAATCCCAACTGGATTTCTGTTTTAGGTCGAAATATCACCGATGACTATTTCGCATCAGAGTATTTACAACGGTATAGTCAGGGTCGTATTTACACCATTGCTGATATAGAGAAGGCTGAAGTACCACATTGCCTTATTGAATTTATGCAAGAGTTCGAGGTGAAAGCCAAGCTGGCGGTGCCGATTTTCTTAAAGGAAAAACTCTGGGGTTTGCTGGTTGCTCATCAATGTACTAGTCCTCGGCAATGGTCTAGCTTTGAAACTGAACTCATGGGACAGCTGGCTGATCAAATCGGCATTGCCTTAGCTCAAGCACAACTGTTAGAACAAGAAACCCGTCAAAGTCAGGAACTGGCTCGTTCCAATGCCGAACTTCAACAGTTTGCCTCTATCGCCTCACATGACTTGCAGGAACCACTACGTAAGATACAAGCTTTTGGCGACAGGCTCAAGACAAAATGTAACGAGGCACTGACCGAGCAGGGGCGTGACTACCTAGATCGGATGCAAAATGCTGCAGGACGAATGCAGACCTTAATTGACGATCTGTTGATGCTCTCGCGAATTACAACCAAGGCACAACCCTTTGTTCCGGTAGATCTCGCCCAGGTAATTCAAGAGGTCTTATCTGACTTAGAAGTGCGTATCGACGAGACAAAAGGACAGGTAGAAGTAGGCAGGCTGCCTACTATCGAGGCCGACTCGCTACAGATGCGTCAACTATTGCAGAACCTGATTGGCAATGCACTAAAATTCCATCCGAAGACCGAACCACCGAAAGTCAGAATTTATAGTCAACTTCTCAACGATGAAGAACAGCAGCCAACAGGAAACTCGATTACGCCTACCCATTGTCAAATCGTGGTAGAAGACAATGGCATTGGTTTTGATGAAAAGTATCTTGATCGCATCTTCAACGTTTTTCAACGCCTGCAAGGTCGTAGCGAATACGAGGGGACGGGCATGGGTCTGGCAATCTGCCGTAAAATTGCAGAACGTCATGGCGGTAGCCTTACAGCAGAGAGCACGCCGGGGCAGGGGGCGACATTTATTGTGACGCTGCCTATTAAACAGCGCCAAGGAGCAGATTCAGCGTGAAGGGCCGCCGAAAAACCGTCACAATCCTGATGGCTGATGACGATGAGGACGACTGCATGCTGGCTCGCGAGGCATTGGCAGAGACTCGATTAACAAACGATCTGTACTTTGTTCGAGATGGCGAAGAGTTGATGGATTATCTGTATCGACGCGGTCAATATGCTCAACCGAACGCTTTGCCACGACCAGATTTGATTTTGCTGGATCTGAATATGCCGAAAAAAGACGGTCGTGAGGCGCTAAAAGAAATCAAAGCTGACCCGACTCTACGACAAATCCCCGTTGTCGTACTGACAACCTCAAAGGCGGAAGACGATATTTATCATAGTTATGACTTAGGCGCGAACTCGTTTATCGCTAAACCGGTGAGGTTCGACTCGTTAGTTGAGGTACTCAAAACCATCGGAAGATACTGGTTTGAAATAGTTGAACTGCCGCTGGAAGACTTTGGAGAGGGACATGGACAAAAACCTGGTCAGACTACTTTTAGTTGATGATGACGAAGATGACTATATCTTGACTCGTGATTGGTTCTCTGAAATAGAGGGAGTCAAATTTGAGCTGGAATGGCTGACAAGTTATGATGCTGCTGTGGAAGCGATCGCCCAGAACCAGCACGATGTCTATCTTCTCGACTACCGTCTCGGTGAACGCAACGGACTCGAACTCTTGCGCGAAGCGGTTGCAAACGGCTGCAAAGCCCCAATCATCTTGCTAACGGGCCAGGGAGATCACGAAGTAGATGTCGAAGCCATGAAGGCGGGAGCAGCGGATTACTTGGACAAGAGCCAGCTGGGAGCGCCTCTACTGGAGCGTTCCATCCGCTACGCCATTGAGCGTAAGCAGGCAGAACAGAAAATCCGTGAACAAGCTGCCCTGCTCGATGTCGCAACTGACGCGATTCTCGTTCAAGATCTAGAAAACCAAATTCTATTCTGGAACAAAGGCGCTGAACGGCTGTACGGCTGGAAGTCTGTTGATGCCCTTGGGCAAAATGCCTGGGAGCTTTTGTACAGGAAATCATCGCCCAAACTCAAACAAATCCAAAAAACTTTTGACGAGAAAGGCGAGTGGCAGGGGGAGTTACATCAACTCACAAAAGATGGTAAAAAAATCATCGTTGCCAGCCGTTGGACACTGGTGCGCGATGTTGAGGAGAAGCCAAAATCAATCCTTGTTGTCAACACTGATATCACCCAGAAGAAACAACTTGAAGCTCAATTTCTCCGCGCTCAACGAATGGAGAGCATCGGTACACTCGCTGGTGGCATTGCCCATGACCTGAACAATGTACTAGCACCCATTCTGATGACAGCTCAACTCCTGGAGACACAACTTCATGATGAACAAAGTAAGCGGCTGCTGCCGATACTGGTAACAAATGCCAAACGTGGGGCAGCTTTGGTCAAGCAAGTGCTGTCGTTTGCACGAGGGCTTGAAAGTAAGTGTACAACTCTTCAAGTAAAGCACCTGATCTCAGAAATTAAGCAGATTGTCCAGGAGACATTTCCTAAATCCATCGAAATCTACACCAACATACGGCAAGATCTGGGAACTGTCTCAGGGGATGCCACACAACTGCATCAAGTTCTTATCAATCTCTGCGTTAACGCTCGTGATGCCATGCCGCACGGTGGTATCTTGAGTATCTTTGCTGAAAATCTTTTCATTGATGAAAACTATGCGCGGTTGAATTTTGACGCCAAAGTCGGCTCCTATATTGTTGTTACTGTTGCTGATACTGGAAACGGAATTCCTGCTGAAATATTGGATAGAATTTTTGAGCCATTTTTCACGACTAAAGAAATTGGCAAAGGCACGGGGCTTGGCCTTTCAACAGTACTTGGTATTGTCAAAAGCCACGGCGGTTTTGTGAATGTGTCTAGCGAGGTGGGAAAAGGAACTCAATTTAAGGTTTACTTGCCAGTGGCAGAAGCTGCTCAAACCGAGCCAGTGGAGGACTTAGAGCTGCCTAAAGGACATGGAGAATTAATTCTCGTTGTGGATGATGAACCGGCAATTCGAGACATTACCAAAACATCGCTGCAAACCTATAACTACAGGACTCTGACGGCCAGTGACGGTATTGAGGCAGTCGCACTGTATGTGGAGCATCAGGAGGAAATCAGTGTTGTGTTGACCGATATGATGATGCCGTCTATGGATGGGCCAACCACCATCCGCACGCTGCAAAAAATTAACCCACAAGTCAAGATTATTGCTGTTAGTGGACTTGCCCCAAACGAAAAGCTTACTAAAGCTGTCGGCGCTAGCGTCAAAACATTTTTGTCGAAGCCTTATACGGTGAAGGAATTATTGACAACCTTGCAGAGCGTTCTCCACCCCAATAGAGAGACTCTACGCTGTTAGTAGTAGCACAACAATCTAATTGCGCTATGGATTAAGCAATTACCAGGAGGCTGTCTACAGGAAAATGCTTTCCGCACCTTATAGCTTCACTAAATTGCGGAAAGCACCATACAACTTGTCTCTTCTTTTTATAGCCATAGTCGCCAGTTTGCCTTTAGTGTTGCCCTTGCAGATAATCAGCTCTGTCCTAACCTTCAATGAGCGATCATAAACGTCGTTGACCTACCAAGTACAAGCTTTATTGATGCGACAACAGCAGTAAAGACAGATGCCAAACAAAGCGCGATCGCTCTGTAACCCTGATACCAATTGGTTTTAAAATGATGCAAATCGTGTTAGCGAAGCGGCTCCCAAAGAGCTAGGGGTTAGGTGGTAGGTGATGAAGAGGCTTTGAAGGAATTAGTGGAATAAAGTGCGATTGCCCGTCCCGGTCAGCAGTTGAGGGTTGAATGTACCTCAATAGATGCCATCACAAAGCCGTTCTATGTTCAGTAATCATCATGAAACTTTTAAGCGTTCCATCAGGTGCAAAGCCTTGTGAAGTACGAACACAATAATCAGGGCGAACTAAATTAATCGTTTCAGTTCCAATCAAGACACCTGAAACTTTATCCCAGACATTAAAGATAATCAGGTTTTCTCCATGCTCTTCGGCGATCGCCCTGAAATTGCTGAAAGCAGAATCAGTACCCGTAATATCTATAACTCCCTCTTTAAGAGCAGTTCCTACAAAGTTGTGAGTCACTGTTGTGCCGTCTGCATAATTGTATTTGTTGGATTGAAGCCATTGATTATCCACAATTGTTTTAGTCAACGTTGCTGTAAATCGAGCAAGTTCCTGACCATTTGCATCTAAGCGCAGCCAGTTACCTTGCCAAACCCCGACGTGTTTTGGAAAAACCTTAAAGTTTTGGATCTCGATTTCAAGATTGGTCGTTGGCTCTTGATTCATCGCTCTTTGGTAAAACAGTTATTTCTAGAGGCTAGCGTCAGCAACGGGATGAGAACCACGATGCACTTTGAGCTAATTAATTATTATGCTGCTACTGCTTGTATTGGACTTAGCGATAATCATAAAGAATAATCAACGGACACACCCCCTATTTATATAGAAACGGTACTCTGTGTCCGTTAAATCTCAGTAGAAAGCCAGAAGTCTAGCTGCTGTTAGTGGGGAGTGCAAGGGGTCAGCAGTCAGGGGTTGGGAGAAGTTCCGGGCATTTGTCAAAGTGTATGCGGATAAAACCCAAGCGGAAATGGCACAGCTATGGGAAGGGGAAATTAGTCAGCGCACGATTTCCCAGGCGTTACGGAAGATTGGACATACACGCATCCGGGTGAGTGGGTAAATGGTGGAGTTATGTTTAGACGACCCCTAAGGTTTGCCACTACCCATCAAATACAACAGCGCCATCCGCACAGCCACTCCACTCGTTACCTGTTGGGAAATCAGGCTAAATTGTGGGTCATCCATTAAATCGGAACTAATTTCGACGCCTCGGTTAACTGGG
>DATNPI010000149.1:0-6337 GCA_036703325.1 Coleofasciculaceae cyanobacterium | reverse complement strand
CCCTTAATATCTATATTGGTAAAACCATTTTTTTTCATGACTCTTGTAAGTTCTTGTGGTGGGATAAACTTGTTCCAATCATGAATTCCCTGAGGAATCTCCCGTAATAGGTACTCCAAAAGCCAAATCATTACGAGTCTAGAGCGAAAGTTCCTGTTGATGGTATCGAAGAAAAAAAATCCCTGGGGTTTCAAAACCCGGTAAATTTCCAAAATTGTTTTGTGTAAGTCAGCTACATGCTCTAAGACATCAACACAGATAACGACATCAAATGTATTATCATAATAAGGAATATCTTCAGCAAATCCTGGCTGATAGTCAATCTCCATATTACAAAATTTAGCGTGTTCTTGAGCAGTTTTAATACATTTTGCTGATTGATCTATACCTGATACCACTACACCTCGTTTTGCCATAAATTCGCAGGAAAATCCGCCTCCACAACCCACATCTAAGGCTTTCAAACCTTGCCAATTGGTTATATAACGATCAAAAAAATCAAATCTGGGTTGATTGAGATGATAAAGGGCATAAATTTTTTCTTCTGTCTTCCACCAATTCTCGGCGCTTAAATCATAAAAGCCTAAGTCGTTTTTTTTCATATTTTACTTCTTTCGCTAGATGACTTCCCTCAATCCAGCTGAGACAGTACAAGTAGTAGATGAGGAAAGTAAAAATGAATAATCTCTTGGTGAAAATTTTATCATTTAGCTTGTTGCTGATGTTGGTACTTGCTCCCTTTGGAGGGCTAGCTCCTTTAATGCTAATCCTTTTAGGATTTGGAATCTGCTCGTTGCTCTGGTCATCGATACAAGCATTTTTTACAGCTGATGTCGAAGAAAACCATAAAAAAACAGGCTTCGAGTCATCGGGAAGCAAGTAGTAATTCGCTTAAAATCCAAGATTAGCTTGCACTTCCTGAACGGTTTCCCTACCAATCGGAATAGCTTGATTTATTTCATGGGGTAGAGCCACCAGCCCTTCAAAATCTGAGAACTTAAAAAGCGATCGCAATAATTCTTTAATCAATCGCTTTCCACAATTATGCTTGGAATCAATCAAATTAAAACAGCGGCTTTGCTAGGGTTGCTTAGTGGGCTTCTAGTTTTAGGTGGCTACTACCTAATCGGAAATGAGCAGGGGCTGTATATGGGTCTTGCCTTGGCAGCGCTGACTAGTTTTAGTTCTTGGTATTACTCAGACAAAGCCGCTTTGGCAGCGTACAATGCTCAACCTATTGCTCGTCAGGAAGCGCCAGAACTCTACGACATGGTTGCTTCGTTGAGCGAAAGGGCTGGGCTGCCTATGCCAAAATTATACTTTGTTCCTACAAAATCACCCAACGCTTTTGCGACAGGTCGAGACCCCGAACACGCAGCAGTAGCAGTGACTCAAGGCATTGTCGATTTGCTTTCGCGTGAAGAACTTGAAGGCGTCTTAGCTCACGAACTCACCCACGTCCGCAACCGCGACACCCTTACCCAAGCCGTTGTAGGTACTATTGCTGGAGCAATTACCTTCCTGGGACGGATACTCACGTTTGGGGCGCTTTATGGCCCAGTGACTCGCGACAACCGTCGAGGTGGGAATCTCTTTGGTTTACTGTTTTTAATTGTTCTGGCTCCTCTCGCCGCAGGGTTGCTTCAAATGGCAATCTCTCGTACCCGCGAATATTCTGCTGACCTGGGTTCGGCTGAAATCACAGGCAATCCGGCGGCGCTTGCTAGTGCGCTGGAGAAACTGGAGGCAATGGGCCACCAAATCCCTATGAATGGCAATCCTGCAATGTCACCCCTATTGATTGTCAATCCTCTCTCCAGCGAAGGTTTGATGTCTCTTTTTCGGACTCATCCACCTACACAGGAACGCATTCGTCGTCTTTTAGAATTGGCGCAGCAAAAGCAACAAATTCCTGTTGCCGCATAATATTCAAGACTTTGAAAACAGTGGAATTACTTCCAATCCCCGGTAGAAATGCCGGGTTTTACGTTGGATAAAGCGCACTTTCTGGGTTTGGGCGATCGCAAGCTATTAATTGCGGTGATTGTTGCTGTAAGGGATTCTGGCACCCGCCCACTGGAGCTTTTCCCGTAGCGTCTGGTAATAGGAATAGCTTCCTCGCAAAATAATGAACTTCGCATAGCAATCCGCCATGCGGACATCCACCCGCTGTCCTGGCCAGATTGAAGTTGCTAGGACACCATCCATCCAGAGCTTTGTACTCAGATCGTAATCAGCTAAGGGCCAGATACTGACAACGGAGCCAGAGGGCAAGACGATGGCACGGCTAGAAAGACTCAAGGGGCAAATCGGTGTCACAGTGAGTGCTTCCATGCCATCATGCAAAATTGGCCCATTGGCCGAAAGGGTATAACAAGTCGAGCCAGTAGGCGTGGCAACAATAAGCCCATCTCCCTGGTACTGATCGACAACTTCCCCATCAATCTCCATCTCTAGAATCGAGGTGATCATCCGATCAGCGGAAGCGGGTCTAACGCACATTTCATTGAGTGCTAGAAAGCGATCGCTCACGGGTTCCATGTTCGTGCGATGCCCCTCAAATACAGCCGCCTGAACCATCATTCGCCGCTGGAGAGCATAGCGATCTTCTGATAGTCGATCCCAAATTTGCTCGGTGTCTTGAAATTCCTCCAACGGTTCCGTCAAAAATCCCAGATGCCCCCCCACATTCACCGCCAAAATGGGAATGCCTTCTGAGGCAAGATGTCTTGCGGCTGCTAGCGCTGTACCGTCGCCACCTAGAACCACCGCCAAGTCAATCGGCTCCATCGCGGACGCCAAAAAGACAGGGTAGGGGTTATCCTTTGCTCCACTCGGCCCGATTAAGACGTGGCATTGGCGTTTTTCCAATTGCCGAGCACATTTTTCAGCCCAACTTCGACCTTGGGAGTCTCCGGCTTTGTGAACAATAATGACTTGTTTTAGCTGCACATTGACCTCATGCCTAGCGCCTTATGTTCATGAGCATTCCTTAGACTAATGTACGCGGCTTCCTCTTACCACTGTAAAACTGCCTCTGTTGGTCTTTGGAGCGCGGGAAGAAAGATTACAACTAACAACTGACAAGGGATGTTTGCGAGACATATGAACTCGCGCAGAATCTGTCTAACTACATGAGGGCTAGAAGTATTGACGGGACTCTAGAAAAGTAACCTCAAACATACAACATCGATACGTCATTAGAAAGACGCAATCACACGGCTGCCTCCCTAGGATGGATTGAAAACCCACAGTCCACGCAGTCCATCTGGTAGCCACAGAGAAGCAAGTCATGGCTTTCCGAGCGTGGAGCAGTCACATAGGAGTTTGGACAGTTATGAACAGTTCGTTGACCCGACCCCTGGCTGTCGTAACGGGTGCCTCTAACGGCATCGGCTACGAACTCGCCAAACAGTTTGCCCAAAACGGCTTTGATCTCCTCATCACATCTACCGGCTCAAGTATCAATGAAGCCGCTCAAGCCTGCGAGGGGTTAGGTGCGGGGGTCGAGACAGTGCAGGCTGATCTTGCTACTTATGATGGTGTCGAAACGCTCTACAACCAGATTAAGGCGACTGGCAGACCAGTGGAGGCGATCGCAATCAACGCAGGGGTCGGTGTCGGCGGTGACTTCGCTCGCGAGACTGACCTGAAGGACGAACTGAATCTCATCAACCTGAACGTCGTTTCATCTGTGCATCTCGCTAAACGAGTCGTGAAGGACATGGTCGAACGCGGCAAGGGTCGAATTCTCTTCACTTCCTCCATCGCTGCCATCATGCCTGGACCGTTTGAGGCAGTCTATGCGGCTTCCAAAGCATTTGTGCATTCCTTCTCGGAGGGGCTACGCAACGAGTTGAAGGACACCGGTGTAACTGTTACTGCACTCATGCCGGGGCCAACTGATACCAACTTCTTCCATCGTGCAGGTATGGACGACACTAACGTGGGTGCCCACAAGAAGGATGACCCGGCTGAGGTCGCCAAGCAGGGGTTCGAGGCGCTGATGGCAGGCAAAGATCACATCATCGCAGGCTCGCTCAGCACGAAGATTCAAGGCAACGTGAGCAAAGTCTTGCCTGATATTGTCAGTGCCGAACAGCACCGCCAGCTAACTGAGCCAGAGTCGGCAAACAAGTAATTTGCGACTAGTGAGCGACCGAATAGGCTCAGTTGACACTCTTTTCTAGCAGGATGCGCTCACGCCATCGGCAATCCCACACATCTAAGACGGTTCTAAGGAGGCATCGTAACAAAGGATTCATGCAAATTCATCATCTCAATTGCGGTTGCATGTGCCCGATTGGTGGGGCGCTCTTCGATGGCTTCAGTCGCGGTTTGACGGCTCGCCTCGTCTGCCACTGTTTGCTCATTGAGACAAACCGGGGACTTGTTCTGATCGATACCGGCTTCGGACTGCGCGATATCCAGTCACCTTACTCCCGGCTCAGCCCATTCTTCATTCATTTCAACGGCATCCAGTTTGATCGAAAATACACAGCACTCGGTCAAATTGAGCGGCTTGGATTTTCTGCCTCAGACGTGCGTCATATTGTGCTTACTCACCTCGATTTCGATCATGCCGGGGGTCTAGAGGATTTCCCGGAAGCGACTGTGCACGTAATGCAGAGTGAGGCTGAGGCGGTGCAGGATCGGCACGGCTTCATCGCCAGAAGGCGCTATCGTCCAGAACAGTGGGACGAGGTCAAGCACTGGAAGTACTATTCGGCGGGAGGCGAACCTTGGTTCGGCTTTGAGGCAGTACGTGAACTTGATGGACTGCCACCGGAGATTCTCCTCATCCCGCTTGTCGGTCACACACGGGGTCATGCTGGTATCGCTATCCAGACACCGGAGGGTTGGCTCCTACATGCAGGCGACGCCTACTTTTACCGGCACGAGATGAACTCAGCCGAACGACACTGCACACCGGGTCTGCGTGCTTACCAATGGATGATGGAGGTGGATCGCAAGGCTCGGCTGCTCAATCAAGATCGGCTACACGCGTTATCGATTGATCGCACTAAGGACGTGCGCCTCTTCTGTAGTCACGATGCTGTCGAGTTCAAAGCGTTCGCTAACCCTACCGATGGAACTCAAAACTAGAAATTTCATTTTCTCCAGACTATCCAAGCCCAAATCTTTTCACTTTTCACTAACAACTTAACTTTAGGAAATTTAAACAGATGAAAGCAGTTTGCTGGCAAGGTACTAACAATGTACAGGTCGAAACCGTACCCGATCCAAAAATTATTAATCCGCGTGATGCTGTTGTTAAAATCACGACAACGGCGATTTGCGGTTCTGATTTACATCTTTATGACGGCTACAACCCCACAATGAAACCGGGCGATATCCTGGGACATGAATTCATGGGGGAAGTCGTTGAGTTGGGTAGTGCTGTCAAGAATGTGAAAGTGGGCGATCGCGTCGTTGTGCCCTTCACCATTTCCTGCGGCTCGTGTTTCTTCTGCCAACGGGATTTGTGGTCGCTGTGCGATAACTCTAACCCTAATGCTTGGATGGCGGAACAAATGCTGGGTCATTCGCCATCAGGTCTTTTCGGCTACTCTCATCTGACAGGAGGCTACGCTGGCGGTCAAGCGGAATATGCCCGTGTTCCCTTTGCTGATGTTGGTTTGTTCAAGATTCCGGATGGACTGACAGATGAACAAGTCGTGTTTCTGACCGATATTTTTCCTACTGGATACATGGCAGCAGAGAACTGCGATATCCAGCCCGGAGATACTGTCGCGATCTGGGGTTGCGGTCCAGTTGGGCAATTTGCGATTAGAAGCGCCTTAATGCTGGGTGCTGGGCGTGTCATTGCAATTGATCGCGTTCCCGAACGCCTCCAGATGGCGAAAGACGGTGGGGCAGAAATCCTCAACTTTGAGGAAATCGAGGTGGGTGAAGCCCTGAAAGAAATGACGGGTGGGCTTGGTCCCGACTCGGTAATGGATGCGGTAGGCATGGAAGCACACGGCATGGGTTTGGAAGGCTTTTACGATAAAGTGAAGCAAACGGCACGTCTAGAGACTGATCGCCCCAATGTCTTGCGTCAGGCGATCGTGGCTTGTCGCAAAGGCGGTACGGTGTCCGTTCCTGGTGTTTACACTGGTTTTGTTGACAAGATGCCGATGGGTGCCTTCATGAACAAGGGCTTAACTATGAAAACAGGACAAACCCACGTTCATCGGTATTTGCAGACGTTACTTGATCACGTCCAAAATGGCGATATCGATCCATCGTTCGTGATCACTCATCGTCTGCCGCTAGAGCAAGCACCGCACGGCTACGAAATTTTCAAGAATAAAAAGGATAACTGCATCAAGAT
>DATNPI010000144.1:0-4489 GCA_036703325.1 Coleofasciculaceae cyanobacterium | reverse complement strand
ACGCATATTGGATGTTGAGCAGGAGATTGGTACACATGATCTGTACATTGATATCAACGTCCTAGCGGAAATACCTTGTTACAAGCACAAGGGACTTCCTGAGTTGCTACAAAACTTGAATCCAGATGAGATTGACCGATTTGGCTTGGGCAAGCGTCTGGAACGAGTGCCTGGACTGAAGGCGGTTGAACAGCACGGCAAGCTGATGATGCTGGGTCAACCGGGAGCAGGAAAAACTACGTTTTTGCAACATATCGCTATCGAATGCAATCAGGGCAGGTTTCAAGGTAACTACGTCCCAATTTTTATCCGGCTGAGGGAGTTTACTGAGGATGCCAAAGATGCTGGGGATTTCAGTTTGTTCAACTACATCAGTCATGAATTCGGTTGTTGTCGTATTTCACAGCCAGATGAGACGCTGACAAAATTGCTTTATGACGGTAGAGCCTTAATCTTGCTGGATGGTTTAGATGAAGTGCCAGAGCGGCATAGAGAAGAGGTTTTGAAGCAAATCCGTAAATTTGTAAGTAGTGATTATTTCAAGAATCAATTCATTATTACCTGTCGAATCGCTGAAGGACTGTCCCGGTTTAAGGACTTTACTAATGTTGAGGTTGCCGATTTTACCCCCAAACAAATCGACCAGTTTGCTAGAAAGTGGTTTATCACCTTTGCTAAGCAATCCAAGTGTAATGAGCAGGAGGGATTACGGAAAGCAACTGAGTTCACGGAGAAGCTTAACGAAAATAACCGTATCAAAGAATTAGCAGTGACACCGCTTTTGCTCACTTTCATCTGTTTGGTATTTCAACACAAAGATGATTTCCCTACTAAACGCTCAGAACTCTATGAGGAGGGTTTGAGTATTTTACTTAACAAATGGGATAAAGATAGAGGAATTGAACGGGATGAGATTTATCATGACTTGTCACAATACTACAAAACCAAGTTATTTAGTTATGTTGCCAGTGTGACATTTGCTCAGCCTCCTTATTATCTCTTTGAAAAACGTGTAGTCCAACGTCATATTGCCGATTACTTGGGTAAATTACCCAATGCCAATCCTAATATGGAGGAATTGCTCCTCCACAGCGAAGCAGTTCTGCAAGCAATCGGGATACAACATGGATTATTAATCCCACGATCAAAAACAGTTTACTCTTTCTCACACCGGACGTTTCAAGAATATTTCACTGCTCGGTCGATTGTTACTAGTTCTGAGCAACAGCCTTTGAAACAACTGCTTAAAAATATAGCCAATCCACGTTGGCGCGAAGTATTTTTGCTGACTACTGAGATGTTGCCAAATGCTGAGGTATAACGTAAATGCGATCGCATCCTTCTCCAAAAACGCGATCGCATGAGCCATCCGATAGGACAGGGCTGGGAGAATGTCACTCTGTCATCAAGGCTGTAACTTTGTGCAATAACTGTGCTGGTTCTACAGGTTTAGACAAGTAATCATCAACTGTCCCACTCAAGTCTTGCTCATCCAAAGCTGTCAGGGTGGGAGTCGTTAAAGCCAGAACTTTGATTTGTTGGGTTGCGGGTGAGTTACGTAGGCAGTGTGTCATCTCGTAACCATCCATTCCTCGTAACTGCCAATCTACAATTACAGCCTTGGGTTTGAGCAGTTCAATTTGATCGATAGCAGTGGAACCATCAATCAGCCAGACAACCTGATAGCCTGCTCCTGTGAGGATGTCGCAAATTGGCGTGGCACTTTCCTCATTGTCTTCTACTAAAACAATGCTCCCTGGAGGATTAGGCTTTCTCCGTAGAGTTGCCGTTCCTTTCGCAGTGGAAGCAGTCACTTTTTGTTGAGGTGGCAACCAAACCGTAAACAAAGAACCCTCACCCACTACAGATTCAACTTCAATTCTTCCTCCATGTAGTTCTACCAGCTGTTTCGTCAACGCTAAACCCAGTCCAGTACCTTCGTAGTTGCGATGGTATGACGTTTCTAGCTGCTGAAACTTTTGAAACAGGAGTGGTAAATGTTCGTCAGCAATGCCGATGCCGGTGTCTTCAATTTGAAAAACAGCCGTGTTGTACTCTCGCCAGACTCGTAGTGTTACCTTGCCGCCTTCAGGGGTAAATTTGACAGCATTGCCTAAGAGGTTAAAGAGAATTTGTCTAACTCTGCGTTGGTCACCACAAAAGCGATCGTTGTGTGGTTCCACTCGGAAATCCATTTCCAGATTGAGCTTTTGAAGGAAAGCTTTTTCTTGTAAGGTTCTCAAAGTCTGATGCGTCAGCCGCGAGAGAGAAAACTCACTGATGTTCAAAACCGCTTTCCCCGCCTCGACTTGAGAAAAATCCAGAATATCGTTGATTAGCTCTAGCAGGTGTTCCCCACTCTCTTGGATAGTCTTTAAATAACGTCGCTGTTTAGCTATCGGTACTCCCTTTTCTCCTCCCTGACCAAAAGACCAACGCAACAGTGTCGCAGACATCCCAATTACACAGGTAAGAGGTGTTCGTAACTCATGACTCATCGCGGCAAGAAATTCACCCTTGGCAAGATTTGCCGCTTGGGCAGCTTGAAGCGTATCCCGAAGTTCCTGTGTACGCTCAATTACCCGCTGTTCAAGGGTGGTTTTTTGTTGTTGCAGCTGTGCGTACAATTGCGCTTGGTAAATAGCGACAGTCAGATGTTCCGCAATCTGCTTGAGAAACATTTTTTCATTGTCTTGCCATTGGCGTGGCTCAAGACATTGGTGGGCAATCAGTAGACCCCATAGGTGGTTCTGTACGAGAATCGGTGCGACTAGCTTGGCTCGTACTTGAATCTGTCGTAGCAGTTTCAGTAAACAAGCCGAAGTAGCATATGCTGTTTCAACATCATCGATGGCAATAGTCAGTCCTTGGCAATATTTATCTCGACAATTGGGTACATGGAGAGCGCAATCCTCCTCCTCAATCAAATTCAGCACAGAAGGAATAGCCTCGGAGGCTCTCGCTTCGTAGGTAACACAACCCCACCCCAGTTCAGAGGAGAGGATTGAGAAGTGAGGCGTGAGGGGTAAATTTGACAACTCTGACTTTACGGTTGTTAAGGGAATGTTTTGTTTCGGGACAACACAGGCAGAATGGAAGTCAAATTGATAGATTACCAACCGATCTACTTGTAGGAAAGGTCGCACCTGCTCAACAGCGGTTTTGAGGATAACAGGTAACTCCAAACTCTGACGGATTTGGGTTGTTACTTGATGGAGAAGTCGTTCCTGTTCAACCTGTTGGCGCAGTGCCTCTTCTACCAAGGGTTGACAGACGAAAATAGGGGGAGAAGCTGAATCAGGTGATGGTGAGTCGTTGGTTTCACCGGAGGAGAGTACTTCAATTAATGAAAGCGTAAATTCACTCTGGATTGCCGCATCGTTAGGCTCACGAGAGGTTTGGGCGATGTTCAGCAAATTCGAGGCAACCGGGTGGTTTTCTAACTCGTGAGCTAGCTGGGTGAGGAAGGAAGCGATCGCCTCTGACTCGAAAGTCAGCCCTACTTTATAAGGTGTCAGCTGGGCATCATCCCCAACCAACGGCTCTGGTTCTTCCCGTTCCCCCAACAGCAGCGCACTGAACCGTTCTGACACGACAACAACAAACCGTTCCGCTAGATGCTCCGGAGCAATTGCTGCCGATAAAAGTAGATCTTCTGTTAAAACTACAGCCCCTTCGCCGATCGTTGATTTCATCTGCTGCAAGAGTGCTTGCAGCCGCTCAAACACACTCAAGGGCAATGTTCGGCTAAATCTTGGATTACCCAATATAGGCATTATTCTGCTCTATTCTCAAACAGCAACATGCTTTCCCAATGTGCCGTGCCACTCACCAACCCAATCGATAAGTTGGTGTAGGCATAGCCCCTTCGTTGATGCTATCCAAGACATAGCGGCCCAATCGTGATATATTCTTCAATCTTCATCTTTACCCTGTTTTTGCAGACTGAGATGCCATCTTGAGAAGTCAGAGAACAAATTATGCATCGTATTGCCGCAACGCCCGGAGGGTGGAACCCTCAAGCAGAAGGCGTCATTTTTATTGAACAGACCCCGGCACCCATCGTTTTTCTGACGGCAGCTGACACAGACATCCAGACTCTAGCGGCATCAATCTCGCAATTACCAGTTGGTTTTCCAGCCCTACGGGTAGTCAACCTCTTGCAGTTGCAGCAGCAACTAACTATTGATACTTATGCACAAGATGTTTTAACATCTGCCGGGATCATTATTCTACGGCTTTTGGGAGGACGTTCCTACTGGTCTTATGGCTTAGAAGTGGTACGGGAAACGGTGCAACAAACGGGTGCCGCCTTGGTCGTACTGCCTGGGGATGACCGTCCCGATCCAGATTTAATCAGTCACTCCACTGTCACGCTTGCGGCAGTTAACCAATTATGGCGCTACCTCGCAGAAGGTGGCGTCGAGAATTTCGTTAACGCCCTCAAATTTGTTGCGGATGTATGTCTAGGGCAGACTTATAATCCACC
>DATNPI010000128.1:0-4915 GCA_036703325.1 Coleofasciculaceae cyanobacterium | reverse complement strand
AAGGAAAAAGAAAAGAAAGGAAAGCGCAACTCAGAGGAACAACCCGAAAATAACTCAAATAGAATCCCTAAAAAAGTTTATGAACAAGAACTTGCTAAACTCCAGATTGAGTTAGTCAAATTGCAAGAGTGGGTCAAACATGAAGGCTTAAAAGTAGTTGTGATCTTTGAGGGACGCGACGCTGCTGGAAAAGGAGGTGTCATCAAGCGAATCACCGAAAGCCTAAATCCCCGTGTATGCAAAGTTGCTGCCCTCGGTACACCGACTGAGCGAGAGAAAACGCAATGGTATTTTCAACGCTACGTTGCCTATCTTCCAGCAGCCGGTGAGATAGTTCTTTTTGATCGGAGTTGGTACAATCGAGCCGGTGTCGAGCGGGTGATGGGCTTTTGTACCCATGAAGAATACGTAGAATTTTTACGCTCATGTCCGGAATTTGAATGCATGATTCAACGCTCAGGTATTATCCTGATTAAATATTGGTTCTCTGTAAGTGACGAAGAGCAAGAGCGACGCTTCCAAGCCCGGATTAATGATCCAACAAAGCATTGGAAACTTAGTCCGATGGATCTAGAGTCTCGCGCCAGATGGGTGGAGTATTCCAAAGCTAAGGATGATATGTTTAGCGCAACGGATATTAAACAATCACCTTGGTATGTGGTAAAAGCTGATGACAAAAGACTGGCACGTCTGAATTGTATTAGCCATCTCCTGAGCATGATTCCTTACAAAGATTTGACGTCTGACCCGATCAGTTTACCCCCACGACAACAGAAAATGGATTATATCCGTCCCCCGATGTCAATGCAAACCTTTGTACCAGATGTATTCTAGGTTGCTAGGCTACTAGTGCAAGAAGGCAGCACTTCGACACGCTCAGTGACCAAGCAGAAGGCGAGAAAGCTTGTATTGTAAGCTTTTTAACCTTTTTCAACTGGATAGTTATTTCTGCCACGCTGCACTAGGCTTATCGTCTTACCCGTTTCTGCTGACTGACGCAACCCATCCGCAACCTCGAGGGCATAACAACTAGCCGCCGGAGAAACATACAAGGGCGTCCCTTCGACTAAGTAATCCAATACCATACCAGTGTCTTTCACAAATAGACCGCGCCGCCCAGCTACTTCAATGGGTGTTCTTTCCTC
Organism: Coleofasciculaceae cyanobacterium; assembly: GCA_036703325.1. Classification (GTDB taxonomy): domain Bacteria; phylum Cyanobacteriota; class Cyanobacteriia; order Cyanobacteriales; family Coleofasciculaceae; genus DATNPI01. The sequence continues at coordinate 3,770 of DATNPI010000128.1, read as the reverse complement.
TCCCCGGATGAGAGTACCTCGATCGCCCTCAAAAAGAAGTGTTCCCTTATCTCCATGAACCTCAAAATTGCGTAATGGCTGCCAGAAGGTTTCCCCTTTGCCGTAAGTCACTTCTGCAATTAGACCACTGACAAAGCGCAACTGGGCGGTACACAGACAGGCGGTGTAGTAGTCAGAATCATCCCAATACCGCGCTTGACAACTTACAGAAGCGACTTCGCCAAACAAGTCAGTGAGTCGGTGAATACGGGAGACGGCACCGCTAAAGGGAAAGCCAAATAGTTCTCGGTGGTAAGTCCAGTTGCGAGGCGCGGGGTGCTTAGGCACAAGGGTGACGTAACGGGCATAAAAGGCGTTGCCAATCTCTGGTAAGGATTGCCGCAATGCTTGATGCAAGCCGCCTAATAGCTCAATATGTTCCACATGCAGCAGTTTGCCTTTGGCTTGGGCAAGGGTAATCAATGTCTCTGCTTCTGAGGGGTCGAGTGAAAGCGGATATTCTACAACAACGTGCTTGTCTGCATTAAGCGCAGCTTGGGCGATCGCACCGTGGTCGCGATTAATCGTAGCAATAATCACCAAATCCACATCAGGATGCTCCACCAATTGCTGCCAGGAATCAACTGGTGAGGCTTCGTGGTTTCTAGCGAATTCTTGAGTTTTGTCGGGTGTATGACCGCTGACAGCCACTAAATGCGATCGCTCATCCGCCTGCAACGTCTCGGCCCGTAGCTTCGCCGCAAACCCAGTACCAACAAGGCCAGCCTTAATTGGGAGAGAAGGAGTATTAATTTGCGTCACCAGTCACTTCGCTCCAGTTATGAGTTCAAAATAATCAGTTATGAGTTGTGCAGTATGTGCTTTAAGCGCACAACGAAAGAATGAAAATCTCTTTTCTCCCCCTCTCCCTCTCCCCCCTCTCTCCCTCTATTTTCAGATGAGAAATAGGGTTTACTAACCCACTACCTGAGGTTCCAGGGTTGATGAGTCTTCCCGCCAGTCGTATTCCATATGTTTTGCTGTTGCGATCGCCTCCTGTTTTCCCAATAACTTGGCGACAACAAACAACGACATATCGATTCCAGCAGAAATCCCCGCTGACAGAATAATTTTGCCATTATCCACAACCCTTGCATTCTCTCGCACTTCAGTATTGGGAGCCACTTCTCGCAGTAAATCCAGCGCCTGATGATGAGTCGTTGCAGCTAATCCATCAAGCAGACCGACCTTAGCCAGCAGCAAAGCACCTGTACAAACCGACAGAACCAGTTGGCTGGTTTGGGCGCGAGTTTTAATCCAATCAAGCACCATAGGATTATGCATCTCTCGGCGCGTACCATAACCACCCGGAACTAGCAGAATATCAAACTGAGGACAGTCCGTAAGGCTGTAACGGGGGTTGACACTCAACTGATTGCGAGCCAGAATCGGTCTTTGCTCTTCGGCGACGGTATAGACGTGGAAAGGCTTAGGGTCAGCATTCCCACCTGTAACGCCAAAGACTTCATAGGGCCCACAAAAGTCAAGCACTTCGACATCGTCAAAAATCAGAATAGCAACGTTTATCGGCTGGTTCATAGTGTTGTTCTAGGCTCTCATTGTGCGAATAATAAGTGATATCAAGCCTGTTGGCATTACTACTATTAATGGATAAGACCTAATTAGCTTCGATTAGCCGCTTTCTCCAAAACGATAGCCTTTACCATAGACAGTGTGAATCAGCGGCGCTTCACCCTTTGCCTCAACTTTGCGGCGCAACAAACGAATCAAAGCAGGCACAACGTTACTACTCGGTTGTTCATCTTCCCATAGATGTTGATAAATTTGCTCATGGGTCAACAACTGTCCCGCGCGGCGCATAAAATATTCCAGTAGCTGACTTTCTTTTTCCGATAGCTCAATCAAGCGTCCATCGCGATAAGCCAGTTGATTATCTAAGTCAAGTTCCAGAGAGGCAACTCGCAGGCGCTGGCTTGCACTGGCGTCTGTAGTCGTTGAACGCCGCAGCAAGGCGCGGACTCTTGCTAGCAACTCCCGCAGTTCAAACGGTTTAACTATATAGTCGTCCGCACCAGCGTCTAATCCCTTTACCCGGTCATCCAGAGTATCTTTAGCCGTAAGGAAGAGAACTGGAGTGGTTCGCCCCTGCGATCGCAATTGCTGGCAAATTTCCAGCCCCGACCGTTGCGGCAGCATCCAATCTAAAATTAGCAAGTCATAAATGCCTTGCGATGCCAACTTGCTCCCCGACACCCCATCGTAAGCCACATCAACACCGTAACCTTCACGGCTTAGTACTCGACTCAGTGGGTCAGTCAGCTCAACTTCGTCATCAACTAAAAGAATTCGCATTGTGTTAGCTAACAGCTTTCAGCTATCTAGCTTTTATTATCACGTCGTTGGTTAATTCATCAGTCTTACCCGCTGGATACCTTGTCTATGCCTTGCATAGGCGGGGAGGAAAGCGGGGCGGTATATCGCTTCCTTTGGACAAATATCAATCAACCCTTGTGCAGGGGGCGTGGGGGAGGCACTTCGTCCCCCACTGGGGGGTTTGGGGGGCAACGTCCCCCAATCCAGGTTTTTCCAACGCATACTTTTCGCTTAAGTCAGTGTTATTCGACTTAAGCCTTTGATTGATTGACAAAGGAGGAAATTTAGCTATTTTGACTAAAAGCATCCAATTGCCAAGCTGACTCATAATAAGAAGAGATGCTTCATCTTTCTTAATCTATACTATGGCAAGAGACCTGCGGGGATTCATCAAGCTACTAGAAGAGCGAGGGCAGTTACGGAGAATTCCAGCCCTAGTTGACCCAGATTTAGAAATTGCTGAGATTTCCAACCGGATGCTGCAAGCGGGTGGCCCAGCCCTATTGTTTGAGAACGTCAAAGGGGCATCCTTTCCAGTAGCCATAAACTTGATGGGAACAGAGGAACGGGTTTGCTGGGCAATGAATATGGAGCATCCTCAGGAGTTGGAGACTCTGGGTAAAAAGCTGGGAATGCTACAACAGCCAAAGCCGCCGAAGAAGATTTCCCAAGCCGTAGAGTTCGGCAAGATTTTGTTTGATGTGGTCAAGGCTAAACCGGGGCGCGGCTTTTTCCCCCCTTGTCACCAAGTGGTAGTCGAAGGCGATGCCCTGGATTTGACCAAACTGCCGCTAATTCGCCCCTATCCAGATGATGCAGGGAAGATCGTCACCCTGGGACTGGTGATTACAAGAGATTGTGAGACAGGCACTCCCAATGTCGGTGTCTACCGTCTGCAACTACAATCACACAATACGATGACCGTGCATTGGCTGTCGGTGCGGGGAGGGGCGCGACACCTGCGTAAGGCGGCGGAACGGGGGCAGAAATTAGAGATTGCGATCGCTCTCGGTGTAGACCCCCTAATCATTATGGCAGCAGCCACACCAATTCCTGTAGACCTCTCCGAATGGCTATTTGCCGGACTTTACGGTGGTTCAGGTGTTCAGTTGGCCAAGTGTAAAACTCTAGATTTAGAAGTACCAGCCGATTCAGAATTTGTTCTAGAAGGCACGATTACCCCAGGGGAAGTGCTGCCAGATGGCCCCTTCGGCGACCATATGGGTTATTACGGCGGGGTGGAAGATTCTCCACTGATTCGCTTCCACTGCATGACGCACCGCAAAGACCCAATTTATCTCACGACATTTAGTGGTCGTCCACCGAAGGAAGAGGCAATGATGGCGATCGCACTTAATCGCATCTACACCCCCATTCTGCGGCAACAAGTCTCAGAA
>DATNPI010000110.1:0-5294 GCA_036703325.1 Coleofasciculaceae cyanobacterium | reverse complement strand
CATATCAACTTATTATCTTTAGCTGTCATCTACAATAATAACATTTTAGATTTTTTGAAAGCTACGGTAATTAGAGATAGGAAGATAACAATTGACCTTTGATATTAAGTAAAGTTAATTTTTGATTTATATTTTGTTGCTTTTTGAAGGATAGCTAATAGCTAATAAAAAATAAGCAATTCTAACAATTAACAATTAACAATTAGCTATCAGCTGGTGGCAGCAACACATAAGATAACGTAGTTTAGTAACGTAACTGGAGTTTAGACTAACAGCGACATCCTACGTTGTCGTGAAGGCGAGTTCCCTGACTTCTTAGAGAAGTCGGGGAACTGAACCGTTGACATCTCAAAAGTCAAGTACGATTGCTACATTAGGTGTAGCCCACATTTAGAGAAATGGGTATTATTTATAGGGATTCTCAGTTGTATACACGACACTGTAAGGGCAGATATTATCGTCCTATCTCGATCCTAGTGCGCCCCTAGCTAATAACTAGACCTGATCGGGTGAAGATTGGATGAAGGTTCCAAAACAATTGGTTCAGGCTACCCGGTTCTGGCAGATGCACTCGGCTTACCAATTAAAGCTTGCTTTTAATCTTCCAAGACTTCAACCAAGTCATCAATCATTACATCAAACACACGGGCTAGTTTCTGCAAAGCCGTATAGTCTACAGTTGCTAGCTTGGGAGAATGGGCATAGCTTCTGACTGTACCGTAGGGAATTCCTGATCGATCGGAAACTTCTTTGAGTGTCCAACCCTTCTCACCAGCTAGTTCCCGAACTCGTAACCTAATTAGCCCCATCCTGCACTTGACAACTGCCGCGTTCGCGGCATTTAATTAATGATGTTATCAAGATAAGCGATCGCCCCGCTGCCTGGAAAACTTCAGGGCGATCGCCTTTCCTAAAACTTCCACAAAGTGGGAAGGATAGCTCTATGATACCAACACCACAGACTGGCAAAATGAAAAAGCTAGACCAAGCAACCTTTCGAGGAGAAAGGTGGCAACTGGTCACAGGAAACCAAGCGCTTGGGTCAATACTCAAAGCCATTGGTGTCAAGGACGATGATTACTGCTGTGTATATGTTCTGACTGGCGTTGACGATACCGTAGTTTCTGCTTCCGGTTCTAACTCTTTGCTCGAAGTGTGGGCAGGCTGGCATCAAGTACCCCGCATGGGCAGCATCTTTGTTTGCCTCTATGACAGAGGCGAAGCCTATACTGAGCAAGGGCATGAATCATGACTACTCTGTTTCGCCGCCTCCAGCCTGCCAAGAAATTCCGTATCAGTGTTACTTGCATCGCGCAATTGCTGAAAATTCCCAGACACCTGATTGTGCGCGTTGAATGCTGGGCATATGTGGTATTTGTCCATCGCACTGATAAAGGTGGACAATTTATCAGTTATCGTCAGTTGCGACAGTGGCGCAATGCCGTTGCCTGTCAAATTCACAATTGCTCCACTTGGCAACAACTACGTTTGTTGTGGCTTGTGATTGAAGACGATTACAAACAGCACCACAAGCAGTATGACGATGAACATTACCCGTTTTTGTGCAAAATCTGGAGACAACGCTGGGCTATGCTTTGGCATGAGCAAGAGTTAGCTAACTCAGCAGTCGGTTTTTAAGTGACTGGGAAGCCCTTGATACTGCATAATCACCCCAGGAATTCCAAACAACGCCCTGAATACTTGGGCAAAGCCGAACTTCAACTTGAGGGGTGGCGGCAACTCTTGCCAAAAGACTCGCACAAAGCCAAAACGAGTGTAAAATAACGCCCGTCGTTCGCCCACACATTCCAGATAGAGTGGCTGGGTAGCCTCCTGAATCAAATACTTTATGAGAAAACTACCTAAACCACGACCACACCAAGCTGGTACAACAACCAAAGTACCCAGTTCTTGTGCTCCAGGGTCATTTTGTAGCTGTCCGCAAGCTACAAAATGGCCCTCGCGTTCAATCACCAAAATTGCTGCCAGTCCAACTGGGTGGGATCGAGTTTTTCAGACAACACTAAATTGAAAATTAGGCAAATATCCTTGGCAGAGGCACGGCGGAGAACACATCTTGGTGGTAACGATGAAGAGAACAGCGATCGCATAGTTGTTGGCGATTCAGTCGTTATCAACAGTCGCCGAAATTTGGCTGAAGAACTTCGATAACTTCATCTCATCCAGTTTCCCATCGGTGCGAACACCACTACAAACATCCACACCAAACGGTTCTACCTGTCGAATTGCTTCGATAACGTTGTCAGGAGTCAGTCCTCCTGCCAGGAAAACGGGCACATCAACTAACTCCCGGATACGTCGGCTAATTTCCCAATCGTGAATTCGCCCTGTACCGCCAAGCTCTTTGATACTTAAGGACTGATCCCCAGAATCCAGTAAAAGTCCGTGGATGTGAGGTGCTACAGAAACAGCTTGGTCTATTGATTCTGAACCTGTAACGTGAATGACCTGCACGATCGCAATTCCTGGCAATGCTTGACGCAAATCATCGTGTGTACCGGATATTAGCTGATCGCAAATCTGAATCGTATTCACGCCCAAGCGTCGTTGCTGCGCGATGATTCCTAAGGTATCTACTTTACTAGTTAGCAAAAACGAAGACACGGCTGGTGGCACAATCGATGCGACTTGGGCAATTAAACCTTCCGCAAGCATTCCTGGCCCACTAGGCATCTCCGAAACTAAGCCTAATGCTGAAGCCCCATGACTAATCGCTAGTTGAGCTTCTTCAACACTATTAATGCAGCAGATTTTTACTCTGGGTCTTTTTGTGGGTTTCATTACCCTCTTACCTTGAATTGGATTACATTACGTCTTGGCGGTTAGTAACCCCTAAGCAAGAGTACTGATTATGCATTGTTGGTGTTATCTAACCGGAAGAATAGCTTGCTTCGTTGGATGCCGTTGTCGATGCCATAACTGCTAACGCTCAGCGATCGCAGATGGTCAAACAACGGTTTTGCCACTAGTTCCACCACTCGAATAATTGGCAACTGCCGCTCAATGAACGTTTCACCCCCTATCCAGTCGAGATACACATAGCCATCATTTTGCTCAGGTAAGGACGCGATCGCTTCTTTGAATTTGTCACTCTTCACCAAAGAATTCTCCAGTCCCTTGAGCGATTCATCCATTGCCTCGATTGAATTCGTGAAAATCTCATAGTCTCCTACAGTCGCGTGGACACCCTTAACTTGTGCCTCTAACCTCATTAAACTGTCATCTTTACCAGGGACAGCAGCAGCAGACGTGACTAGCTTTGTCCAGGCGGTGATGGTTTGCTCTCCCAGGGCCAGACTGCCTACACTCAGCCCCCTCTGCTTGGCAACATCATCTAGATGCTGGATTGACTCTTCAGCGGTCGATCCCGGCACTTTTTGGGCTACAAAAACCCAATCTGGATCGGCTTTGTCTGGACGCGGCAATAGTGAGAGTGCATATTCCCCTTGCACCCAACTGAAGATTTCCTCCGGCAGTTGGATATCCCAGTGTGACTGCAAACTGGCGAAGGATTCCTCAATCAGCGGTTTGAGAGCCTCATTACTTGCCAGTCCCGATGAGAATTGATTCCAGAGTTTGTTCAAATCGCTACTAGCGATCGCTAAGGTACTTTGAGCTGGGATGTAGCGCAAGGCATCCACTGGCTGAGACAAACCAGGGTTTATGCTTTGATCGCTTGGCTGTGTTCCAAGTAAAGCGGTTTGTGCCAGTAACCCTAGACGGTTCAACGAGAGATTGATTGCTAAAGTCTCAGAACCCTCAAAGGAATTTCGTGACGGGATGGGTTGCTTGGAAATCCACGCCGCTAAGGCTGGGATATTCACAAAGCTTAGACCAATCTTAGGCTCAGTAAGGGTTTGCAGCATTTGCTGGTATTCAGGGTCATCCTGCAAGTTAAGATTTGCTACCTGAACATTGTTGATCGCATCTCGTAGCACCTTGGGGTGATTAGCAAATAGTACAAAGCGATCGCCTACCACAGCACTCGTCAGAGTTTCTGGAATCTGGGTTGACTTAGAACCACGGATAGCTGCTTCTATCGGGTTAGGAGGGCGCTTGTAAATTAGATTGACGCCTTTGTACTGTTCAAAGACTAAATCCGCTGTGCCAGCCGTCGCCTGCTTGGAGTAGAACAGTTGCAGAAACTCGCGTGCCCGTTGAGCATCTTTAGTTGTGACGGCTAGCAAGTACCCAGGCTGCGTGGCATTCTGTTGGTTGCGGTCAAAGTCTAACGATGTTACTGCCAGCGTGATTTCATCCCCTAACCAGGGTCGGATATCTCGTCGGTAGTCTATACCCTTATTTGCCAGCAGGCTGTCTTCAATTTTGTTCAATTCAGCACGCGATCGCCGTCGATTTAGCGGACGTGCCACCAGTTGCCGAAACGCCTCCAATCGGTCTGGATTCACCAGCAGTGATACCATTGCCGGTGCCTGTTTCGGCACAAAGATCGCGGCAGATGGGTTCGCCACTGCACCTCCTTGCAGCAAATTCAGTGGGCTTTGGGAGGTTAACCAGAAAAAGCCAGCGACAGCAATTGACAGCAGCACAGTGACACCTGCCGCAAGGACATAATAAAACGAGCGTAGCTTCATGGTGAATTCCGACGGCGTTTGAGGGCGATAGCGCGAGAAATAATCCCAATTCCACGCCTATTATATGCTGCCTGGAATACTGATTCTTTGAGTAATTGGGACAGAGGCGGCGCAAAAGTTAGAATTCACATCTTGCACCATTCTTCATTAAATTGTTGGTGAAGAATTGTAGGGGCGGGTTTTCCGATTAATATTGCTGCCAACAGATAATTGTTGTAAACCCGCCCTAAGCGATGTATGGCTCGTAGGCTGGGGGCGGGTTTACATCAGTTATTCTTGAGAGTTGATAGGCTCTCTGTGAAACCTGCCCCTACAGTCTTATTGAAAATGCTGCAAGAGGTCAGCTTCCTTGACAACCACAATATATTTTTATTTATATGCTGCGGCTTGTTGTGGCAGTATCCCGTGAGTTCTTTGGAAATAAACCTATTGAATCTGATGACGCATCAATCTTTTCGTCAATCCCTTCCCCAAATCAGCGTTGAACAACTCGCAAAGCGGATGGAAGAGTCTCCTGAGGGTCTTCAGTTGATCGATGTGCGAGAAGAACAAGAAGTCGCGATCGCACATCTGGAAGGCTTCGAGAATCTTCCTTTGAGCGAATTTGCCGAATGGTCAGACCAAATCCCTACTCGCTTTGACCCAGAAGCCGAGACGCTGGTACTTTGTCATCATGGC
>DATNPI010000109.1:0-11662 GCA_036703325.1 Coleofasciculaceae cyanobacterium | reverse complement strand
TCTCGCCTCAGGATTACTGACTATGCCAGACCCCAGCAAAAATACTCTTGACGGCTCTGGTGATTCGCTTTAAATCTTCATCTAGCAGAGGGGGCCAGCTAACCCCAGCCTGAAGCCCAGCCTCAAACTGTTTTCGGCTCTCAAAAGACAAGAGATACAGGGCGTAAACGAGTTCCCGGTCAAGAGTGGGGGAGGTTCGCAGAGCCTCAAATACCATTTTTAGAGCCAACAAAATATTGGTCACCTGACCGGGTATCGGTGCCTTTCCTTGCTTGAGACGCATGAGGAAAGCATCGGTATTTTGGTCAGATGCTGTTCCCTGGTTAATTAGAAAGCTACGGGCAGTCTTATAATCCATTTATTCTGAATTGCCAGCTTCCCGGAGAATGCTGTAGTGGATCTGGTGCCTTCAATTTTGACATTTGATTGGTCAAATCTAACCTAAGTGTGGGTTTAGTATTTTATACAAGTCAGCTAGTGCCTACTGGCTTGAGTGGGACAACAACATCGACTAGCTAAGTCCTACCTCCGGCAAGACCTCGGCTTGAAGAAAGCGATCGCTCTCAAAAAACCCAGAGTAGTCACATAAGGTTTCGGCAACCTTCTGGCTTCCAAACGAGCGCATGAACAAGCCATAAGGGAAGAGTGTCTCTTACTTTGATTGAGTTAGACAGATCACTTGATCGGTCAAGTAAAAATGTGCTATTAATGGATCTTTGGAAACCTTATGGGTGGAGTAAATCAGGCAGCATGAAACAAGTGGGAACTCATCTGGTCGTTGACGCATGGCAAGCGCCGGAAGACCTTCTTAATGATCCTGAAGGAATTCGCCGCGCCTTGATTGATGCGATTTCAGCTGGAGAAGCAACCCTGATAGATTTGTGTGTACACCAGTTTAGCCCTCACGGAGTCACGGCAACCGCAACTTTAGCAGAGTCTCATATCGCCATACATACTTGGCCGGAACATGGATATTTCGCTGCCGACCTCTTCTTTTGCGGTCGTGGCAAGCCGGAGGAGGCAATGAAACTGTTACAAAGCGCTCTTCAAGCTAAACAAGTCAGGATGAGAGAAATCCCACGTGGCTTTGATAAAACCTCTGAGAGTAATGGACGAATCGAAGAGGAACTTTACCAGACAGTTGTGTAAGCAGTTTTTTCGCTACTGAGATGATTCAACAACGAAGGGCAGGGTTAATAAAACCTTGCCCTTTATTATTGAAAGTGCATAAATTGGGTATTAGAGGCAGCGGGGTGCGCTCTGTAAAGCGGCATCGATCAAGTATCGCTGAAACCACAGCGATCGCTAAACGACCGAGTAAGTACAGTCACCCCAAAGGAGAAACGCAAGTTGGAGACAATCTTAGTTTTTGTCTTAGGTTTAACACCACCGATGCTTTCTATATGGATGATGCACCGATCAAAGGAACGGACGCAAGCAAGACTTAGAGCAGCGATGCAAGCGCCGGTCGTTAGGGTGATGCCAAGAAATCAGCTACCTCCAGACCGCTATTACCTTGAAGGTGTTGGCTATTTAATCGGTGACATTAGTTGCCGATTCAATGCCCGTTCTTCTTACATCCGCTGCGCCGTTAATCCGGAGGGCCCTTGTGAGGAATGTCGCCATTATGAAGCCAGAGAGTTCAAGGAGTAGATAAAGCGCGAATTCCTCTAGAGGAATGACGCCCGAAAAATTCGACATTCAATTGGGGCTAGAAGCTACTTGTGTAGTAGGAGGCTGGGACAGAAAGTTCAAGCCTAAAAATAAAGCAGCAATACTGCCACAGACGCAAATTTCTCCCGTTGAGATTCTCTCCAGAACATCTTCTACGGGTATTAGTACAATTTCAACATCTTCTGTGACATCTAGCTGTTGTCTGCCAGAGGGATGAGCAGGCTCCGCCAGAATTAAATAAATTTTATTCGTATCCTTTACAGGGTTGTCGTATAGCGTTGCTAGCTGAACCATCTGTTCAGCAACATACCCGGTTTCTTCTTCTAATTCTCTAGCAGCAGCCGTTAGACTATTTTCTGTTTGTGAATCTAAGGAACCACCAGGAAGTTCTAATAAAATTTGGCCGATACCATGGCGGTATTGACGAACAAATACTATTTCTCGGTTCTGCGTAACTGCTAATACCAGAACAATGTCAGGTCTAACATTCACAAAATAGTCATCTATAATTGCACCATTCGGTAACTCGACCTCATCTTGCCTGACTCGACACCAAGGGTTGTCAAATACAAGTCGTGAGTTGATGGTTTTCCACGATTCTATAGAACTCATTAACAAAAAAGGATAAAGTATGAAGTGTGAAGGATGAAAAATTATACCGTGTCATGAACTAAGAAGTTTTTCATCCTTTAACCTTTAAAACCTATTGACCACAAGCCGCTGGATTTATCTAGGGAAAGAAAATAAACATCTGGATGGAGCGCTAACACACTTCATACTTCACACTTCATACTTTAGTTGACTCAAACCTGCACCCAGTTTAATTGGTGGAAGGTATTGTGTTTGGGGATACATCTACAGCGTCGTGAAGAAGCCAAACAAGCCATGTCCGCTGACTACTTCTAAAGCTAACAGGGAAATAAACCCAATCATCGCTAGACGCCCGTTGACTATTTCAGCGTAGGGTGTAAAGCCAGTGCGAGGATTTTCTTGGACGTACATTTTTGGTTCAACTGCAAAGTTGTTCAATTTGCCTTGCTCGTCCACAATAGCTCCATTACTACGCATGGAATTCTCCTATATGTCGTATGTTATCTAACTATGTAAACTAATGTAACGAAGTAATTAAGTTTTGTAAAGCAAAGTTGGTAAAATCCAGAAAAATTATGCGTATTAGCGTTGAAACCTTCTCTGTACATAAGCGGTTTCCCTTAACCATCAGTCGTGGAACAACATCCGAAACGACAAATGTTTGGGTGCGAGTAGAGCAGGAGGATATCGAAGGATGGGGGGAAGCATCCCCTTTTTCAATCATTAGAGAAAGTAGGCAAAGTACTGAGGTTCTATTTGAGGCGCTACAGCTCATAGCACCAGTCTTAGAACCAGTCAGCGCTTGGGAGCGACAGAAAATTGAGCAGGTGTTGGCGGAGGCAGAGTTGCCGTCAGCAGCTTGGGCGGCAATTGATTTAGCGTTGTACGATTGGCTAGGAAAGCAGGCGAGAGTACCGCTGTGGCGTCTTTTGGGGTTGAACCGCCGCCGGATTGTGCCAACTTCCGTTACGGTTGGAATCAATACACCAGAGGGAGCAAGACAGCGAGTGCGTGATTGGCTCCCGTTCACTGGTGGAGGTGTTTTAAAGATTAAACTGGGTTCTCCTGAGGGAATTGCCGCTGATCAGGAGATGTTGCTGGCAATTCGAGAAGAAGCTCCCCAAGCGGAACTCAGTGTCGATGCGAATGGGGGTTGGAGTTTGGATGATGCGGTGATGATGTGTAGCTGGCTTGCTAGTCAGGGGGTTAGGCATGTGGAACAGCCGCTGGCAGCAGGACAAGAGGAAAAATTGCCAATGCTGTATGAGCGATCGCCTTTACCTATTTTTGTGGATGAAAGCTGCTTTACTAGCCGTGATATCCCCAAGCTGGCCGATCGCGTACATGGCATTAATATCAAACTCATGAAGTCGGGAGGTCTAACGGAGGCGATACGTATGGTACATACTGCCAGAGCTTGTGGGTTGCAGGTGATGTTCGGTTGCTATTCCGATAGCACACTGGCAAATACAGCGGCATCTCAGCTCTCGCCGCTAGCTGATTATTTAGATTTAGACAGCCATCTAAACTTAGTGGATGACCCCTTCACGGGTGCCACTATCCACGATGGGCGTTTGCTACCTAACGATTTACCAGGACTGGGGGTACTCTTGGATGCGTCTAACCGCTGACCATCGACTTGCAATTTTACTGCATGAAGGAATTCGTGGCTCTAATGGAAAAACGGGGCTGACGCTTTTACGCTACAGTGAAGCACCTGTTGTGGCAGTGATTGACCAGCAGTGTGCTGGAGAGTCGTTGTCTCAACTCACTGGCATTCAGTGTGACGCGCCAATTGTTGATTCGGTAGTGTCAGCACTCGCTTATCAACCAGATGTCTTGGCGATTGGGATTGCACCCTCCGGGGGGATATTACCAGATGCTTGGCGGCAGGAGGTGAAGCAGGGGATAGCTGCTGGGTTGTCGGTAATCAATGGTTTGCATACTCCAATGGCATCCGATCCGGAGTTACAGAGACTACTTCAGGAAGACCAAGTAATTTGGGATATTCGTCAGGAGCCAGCAGGCTTAGGTGTAGGGAGCGGTAAAGCGCGATCGCTTCTTTGCCATCGCGTCTTGACAGTTGGTACTGATATGAGTGTCGGCAAGATGTCGGCGAGTCTAGAGTTGCATCGGGCCGCACAACGCCAAGGGATACGCTCGAAGTTCCTGGCGACGGGTCAAGCGGGCGTAATGATTGCCGGAGATGGAATACCCTTAGATGCTATACGGGTGGACTTTGCTGCTGGTGCCGTGGAGCAGATGGTAATGCGTCATGGCAATGACTACGACTTGTTGATTGTTGAGGGACAGGGTTCGCTGCTGCATCCGGGTTCAACAGCAACGTTACCGCTGATTCGTGGAACTCAGCCAACTGGATTGGTGTTGGTGCATCGCGCAGGACAGGCTCACATCCGCCACCACGCTCATGTGCCGATTCCATCAATACCAGAGGTGATTCAGCTTTACGAAACGGTTACTAGAGCTGGTGGTGCTTTTGCACCAGTACCAGTGATTGCGATCGCCCTTAACACAGGTCATCTAGATGCCGAGGCAGCCCAGCAAGCGATTGAGCAGGTACGGCTAGAGACGGGACTACCTTGCACCGATGCTGTCCGTTTTGGGGCTGATTTGCTCTTGGACGCAGTAATGAATCCAATGGAAGCAGATTAGCGATCGCTTCGGAAAATAATGGCTAATTTTTTCCCATCCGCATAGTAAAACTGCCCGTTGGTATCAATACCGTCTTGCCCTGCCATTTTTGCCTTTCCTTATAGGGAATAATCGGGATATTAACCCCCATCCTTGTAATCTGAGTTTAAGGTACGCGGCTGAACCCTTAAAAGGCTCAACGAGAAGGGAATCATCTATATTCTGGAAAAGCCTATGAGACGAATGGCAGTACCCCCTAGGGTACTTCTGCTTTGGGCTGTGGCAGAAAAGCTTAAGCCGAAGTCCCAAAAAACGTTCGTGTACTTTAAGCGCATGGAGTCTAGCTTGAATTCAGTATAGAGAAAATTATCAGAGTGCTTAGTATGACAGGCTTTTCCGATGGTAGTGAAGCCGAACCTAGCGTCAAGGCTTGGCAGCGTTCTCTACAACGTTTTTTCCAGTTGCCGACGGTTGAAATCACCATTGCCGTGCTGGTCGTTGTGTCGGTCGTGTTTACCATAATCGAATTATCGCTGCCGGAATCTTCACCCCTGCTGCTGATACTTGACGATCTCAATCAAATCATCACCTGGCTATTTGTTGTGGAGTTAACGCTCCGCTTCCTGGCCACGCCAATTAAGCGGCTTTTCTTTCAGGAATATTGGTTGGACATACTGGCAGTGCTGCCGCTGCTGCGAGTATTCCGTGTCGTCCGTGTCCTACGGCTGCTGCGCCTGTTGCGGTTGTTTGGTCTGTTCAACCGCCATGCCAGCACTTTTCAGCATATCCTTCGACGTGGTGCCCCAGAATACATCATTATTTGTGGATTGATTATCCTCACCGTTTGCTTTGGCACCTTCTCCCTGGTAGCTCTAGAGCGCGGCAGCTACCCGCAATGGAGAAACCTGGAGCAGGCGTTTTGGAGTTCTTTTTATATGCTGTTTTCCGGTCAACCTTTACCAGGCGCACCAAGGACTTTGGCGGGAAACCTTGTTGTTACCTTTATCCTGTTTATGAATGCTACTATCTTTGCCATGTTCACTGGGACAGTATCGGCATTCATGGTAGATAAGCTTCGGATGGAGGGTCAAGTAACCGACTGGGAACAGTTTAGTAACCACATGATTGTTTGCGGCTGGAATAAAACAGCTGAGATTATCGTGCGGCAATATAAAGCAGCTGATAAAAATGAAGACACTCCCGTCGTCGTCATTGCCCAATTAGATGAGGAACCCAATTTTAATGATGCCAAGTTAAAGGAACAGGTGCGGTTTATTAAGGACGATTTCACCAAGGTTTCCGTACTGGAGAAAGCCGGTATCCGCCGTGCCAAAACCTGTATCATACTTGCTGACAAGAGTCATGGACGCAGTGAGCAAGACGCCGACGCCCGAACGATCCTAGCCGCTTTGACCGTAGAGAGGATTAATCCGGCTGTCTACACCTGCGCCGAGTTGATTAATCGCGAATACGGTGCTCACTTGGAGATGGGACAAGTCAACGATTATGTCGTCAGCGAGGAGCAAAATGGTTTTATGCTGGCTCAGTCCGCTTTGAACCCTGGATTGATGAGCGTATTTAACGAACTGCTCACCGGCGAACAGGGCAATCAGTTTTATCGGCTACCTATCGGCGATGCATGGGTTGGTAAAACGTTCTTAGAGCTATTTGCATATCTCAAGCAAACCCACAACGCCATCCTCATTGCAGTCTCTGAACCTACCGGAGTTTTTCAAATCAATCCAAACGACTACAGATTCAAGTACAAAGACTACGTTATTGTCATCGCTGAACAGAAAATTCGACTGTGAGGCAAGCTGAAAAACAGTTGATCAGAAAGGATAAAGTTTGAAGGATGAAATAAAACCTGGTACAAATCCCGTTCTCAACTACGTCTGGAAAGCAGTACATGGACGGCAAGAGGGGAGAACTTCGTACTTTACTCGTCATCCTTCAGCCTTAATTTTATTAATTTTAAGCCCTACATACTTACCTGGAGGTTAGCAATGGAGTCTCAGGAGAGTCAATCAACAGTAAATGTTGCCCAATTCGTGGAGAAAATAATTTTATCAAAGAAAATTAACCACCTACAATATCATCAACTATCTGCTGCTATCCTCGCTGACGGCGAAATTGATGAGGAGGAACGTTACCAGATTAATCGGCTTTTTGATGCGATTCAACTTGGTCAGGTGAAAATTGTTACTTAGAAATCTCTAACCATTTTATCTTTTGTTGTGCGCGATCGCTCTTGGAGGTCTCTGATGAAACTACTCTGGAATTCACTGCTCATCTCTTTAGGCATCCTGCTGCCAACCTCGACATCAATTGTTCTAGCTGAGTCCCTGAAAACCCCTGAATCAGCGACTCTGACTGCTGGCACTTCCGAACTCCTACCCGTCTCAGATTCAGATATTCCAGTCGCTAATGAGATATCGGCGGCACCAAGTTCAGACGTGAAAGCGATGCCCCAGGCACAGATAACCTTAATATCAGCCGATGCTGTCGCCACTGAGGAGGCATTGCTCACAAAGCGCCCAGAAACAATTGTAATTCCGCCAATTGTAGAGGCTCGACCAACTGGAGCAACGGCTAAAAGCGCAGTGCCAACGTCTGCCTCGCCCGATACTGTAAAAACAATTGTTATCTCTGAGGCGGCACCAGTATCGACGCCCTCGGCTCCAACTGCTCCGGAAACGAAGGCACCTGCTAAAACAGATGCTCCGGAAAACGCACCAACAACCACAGCACCCACTGAGAAAGACTCAACCACTGGAACACAGGCACCTGCCAAAACAGATGCTCCGGAAAACACACCAACCACCACAGCACCTACTGAGAAAGACTCAACCACTGGAACACAGGCACCTGCCAAAACAGATGCTCCGGAAAACACACCAACCACCACAGCACCCACTGAGAAAGACTCAACCGAAACAAAAGAACCAGAACTAAGTCCGGAAGAAATCGCACGGCAGCAGAAGCTCATCGAAGCTGACAATCTCTATAAAAATGGACAGATTGCGGAAGCTCAACAGCTGTATCGTGAAGCCAAAAACCCCTTTGGGACACAGGCACAAACAAAGGCGCAAGCAGAACCCTTTACCGATCCAACAAAGCTTTCACCAGCGGGTGGGGTGTACTGGCGTCAGTCTCAGGAGGGTTTAGAACAGAAGCTGGAAACGAAAATCATGGTACCGCTCGAATTGTTGGTCGAGCAGCATCCTGAATTTATCCCCGGTCATTTGCGCTACGCTCAGGTACTCAAAGAGTATAAAAAGCCAGAAGAAGCTTTACAAGTCTTAGAGCGAGCAGCAGCGCTGTATCCGAACCAACCCGATTTGCTGAAGGCGAAAATTGCGGCACTTGGGGAACGAGAAAAGTGGCTGGAAGCATCGCTAGCAGCAAGACAATTTGCTTTGCTCTACCCAGATAATCCCCTAAGTAGTGAGTTTACAACTTTAGCCGATGAGAATCTAGAACGCTATAGAAGCCATACACGCAGGAAGTTGAGAGGAAATGCGATCGCTAATGCAATTACCGGCGCTCTTGGCTTTGTTCTCACTGGCAATTTGTTCGGCCCCATTTCAACTGTTGAGTCAACGGTGTTGTTGTTACGTGGCGAATCAGCGGTTGGTGAATCAGTAGGCAAACGGGCAAAACGATATCTGCCGATGGTGGAAGACGAAGAAGTTCTGAACTACGTTCGTGAGGTGGGAAACAAACTCGCAACTGTGGCGGGACGTAATGATTTTAAATACGAGTTTAATGTGGTGATGGATGACAAGCTCAATGCCTTTGCCCTACCAGGAGGAAAGGTATTTGTCAATGCTGGTGCCATCCTGAAGACGAACTCGGAGGCAGAGTTAGCGGGTTTATTGGCCCATGAATTATCTCATGCGGTTCTCTCTCATGGATTTCAATTGGTCACACAGGGAAATCTGACAGCCAACGTGACTCAATTTGTCCCCTACGGAGGCCTTCTGGGTAACTTACTGGTTCTTGACTACAGTCGGGATATGGAGCGTCAGGCAGATGCCCTGGGAACGCGGATTTTAGCCTCTAGCGGCTACGCGGCAGATGGGATGCGTAACCTGATGGTAACCCTGGATAAGCAAGAAGGCGATCGCCCATCATTTAGTTGGCTTTCAACGCACCCAGACTCGGATGAGCGGATTAGCAATTTGGAAACTCTCATTGAGCGCAACAGCTACAACCGCTATGCTTACGAGGGTGTAGCACGGCACCTCGAAATGCAGAAACGGGTCAGAGAACTCCTAAGACAGTATGAAGAGCGCAAAGAGCGTAAAGAAGACTAACTTCTAAATGAGGGGGAGATGGGGGGAGGGGGAGAAAGGAATTAAGGTATGACATGAATCGGTAATCTTACAGTGGGAAGGGAGTAGCGCATGGCGTCTCATACCATTTTGAGAAAAACGTAGAGGAAAGTCCTGATGCACAGAGTATTGGAACCTGAGGTGATGGACACTCAGGAAGAGGCTGTTGAGTATGACGCGATGGACTTCACTGAGGTAAATACTGCCTTTGCCAAGCGTGCTATTCAGCTAGCGCCATCTATTGCCAAAGTCCTAGATGCTGGTACTGGTACCGCTCGTATCCCGATTTTAATTTGCCAAGAGCGCCCACAATGGCAAATCACTGGCATCGACCTAGCTACATCGATGCTGCAAATTGGCTTAAAGAATGTCCAACAGGCTGGCTTGGAACAACAAGTGACGCTGGAATTAGTAGATGCCAAGCAGCTGCCTTATTCAGATGGGCAGTTTGACATGGTCATCTCGAATAGCCTCATCCACCATCTACCAAACCCAGTACCCTTTTTACAGGAACTCAAGCGCGTCTTGAATCCCACTGGTGCAATTCTCATTCGAGATTTGATTCGACCCCCTAGTGAGGAGGTGGTGAACGCTCTTGTCGAGAGTATAGGGACAGAGTACGACGAACACCAGAAGATGTTATTCCGCGATTCTCTCCATGCCGCCTTTACTGTCGATGAGGTGAATCAGCTGATTTCGGACGCTGGTTTAGAGGGTGTGACAGTCTATCAATCTTCTGAGCGCCATTGGACAGCAGAAAGGGCTTTTAGAGGCTAGGGATTGGGGGTAGTTTTTAGAATCTGCAAAGTGAATGCTGAGTGCTAACAAAACGAAGGAGGGCCACCTGTGAAAGTCGGATTTATTGGTACAGGGTTGATGGGACAGCCAATGGCGCAAAGACTGTTGGACGCTCAATTGTCTGTAGTTGCGTACAATCGCACTCAGTCAAAGCTCGAACCACTGCGGCAGGCTGGAGCAGAAATTGCTGATTCTCCAGATCAGGTAATTCAGGCATCTGAATGTGTAATTTTGATGCTTACAAACGTCGAGGCGATTCGGGAGGTTCTTCTATCAGATGGTTCTAAGCAACAGCTTTCAGGACGCACAGTCATCCAGATGAGTACGATCGCCCCAACAGAAAGTAGAGAAATTCACGATGCTGTTATTGCTGCCAGTGGTGATTATCTAGAAGCCCCAGTACTAGGCAGCATCCCACAAGCCAAATCAGGTGAGCTACAGGTGATGGTGGGTGCGTCTCCTGAGCATTTTCAAAAGTGGTCTGAGTTACTGAAACACTTTGGGCCAGAGCCAGTGCTGCTCGGCCCCGTTGGCTCGGCGGCGGCAGCGAAACTAGCATTGAATCAGCTGATTGCTTCCCTCACCAGTGCTTTTGCCCTCAGTCTCGGCTTTGTCGAGCGTCAGGGTGTTGAAGTTGAGCAGTTTATGCAAATCTTACGACAGAGCGCTCTCTATGCTCCAACTTTCGACAAGAAGTTGCAGCAGATGCGCGATCGCAACTATGCCAACCCAAATTTTCCCACTAAGCACCTGTTGAAAGACACCAACTTATTTCTTACCGAAGCTCAATCAATTGGTCTGAATGTCAGCAGTTTGGAGGGTGTTCGCAAAGTTTTGGAGACGGCACAGCAGCTTGGTCTTTCTGAAGCAGATTACTCATCGCTGTTTTCTGCCATCACTCCTGAGGAACCTTAGTATTTGATTAATAGTGTTCGCGGGTAGCATTTCAATTTCCCATTCAAATTCAAAGCCTATCCGCTTAGTAGCAGATAGGCTGAAGAAGTCACAATTTTTACACAAATAGCTTTTGAAGCTGATTGCTCATTCTCTATGGCTCTATTCCTTAGCTAACAGGGTTAGCAGACTTTTCTAGCCTTGTTGTAATTGCCTAATTTTTTGAATAAATCGTAAAAAATATGCCGCTGTTGGTTCCGGTCAGAGCGAGATAGTTCTACCGTTTCCAAAACTTCTTTAGTTGCTTTGATTGTTGCGTAAGTCATTGATTAATTACTCAGACTTTTTATCAAAACAGTGGGTCTAAAGCCCCGTCCTTCTAGGACGGCTTTCTTATTTATAGCTATATATGACTATAAACCTGACAAGCTGGAATATCGCCACTACGTCTAGGCTTTACTGGTACGCTTAAAGTTCTTCGACGCGCGATTATTGATTTTCAAAACGTTTCACCTGACCAACTGCCTTTTTTTACGCCAAGCTAATTCGAGAGATTTTGGCTGAAAAGATTCCTCTAAGGCAAGGCAGAAGTAACCCTAGAGTTGTGAAAAAACCCCGTTCCAAGTTTTCCTCCAAAAAGCCAATGCATAGGGGAAATGGAACGGGGCGTGTCTCACTTACTTTTGCAATTACCAATACTACTTAATGGTTAACCG
>DATNPI010000095.1:0-7061 GCA_036703325.1 Coleofasciculaceae cyanobacterium | reverse complement strand
GCCTTATCCTGCTGCATATACTGCAACAATCGTGTTGCCTTGCCTAATGCGATCGGTAAGACACCCGTAGCAGCTGGATCTAAAGTTCCCCCATGTCCCACCCGCTTGAGGCGTACAAGACGACGCACTCTGGCAACGCAATCGTGGGATGTCAACCCAGTAGGTTTGTTTAAGTTCAAAAATCCTTGCACGAGTCTAGTTATCTGATTTGCCACTGTGTTTCTATTGCACCAAATTAGCGTAGAGTAGACACGCCAGTAGGATGCGTTACGCGAGAGCTAACGCATCCATATCGATAAGACAACAGGTATCTGGTGGGTTACGGCTATGCCTAACCCACCCTACAAGATACTACCCCTGGTTACTTCGTTGAACCAGGGGATTGCCGCGAAGTGTTCAACAGATTCGATATGAGCCTACTTCAGACTTTTTGAAGCCCTCGCAGCGTTTTCAGCGACTCTTCAGCGTGACCTTTAAAGTTGAACTGGGAGTTAAAGATGTGCTGTACAATCCCATTTTGGTCAATGACATAGCTAACTCGACCAGGCAGAAGTCCGAGAGTTGAGGGAACACCATAGAGTTTGCGAACCTGCTTGCCAGTATCGCTCAAAAGAGTAAATGGCAGTTGGTGCTTGGTAACAAATTTCTGATGAGAGTCGGCTGAGTCGTCGCTGATGCCAATGACTTCAGCCCCAGCATCTTTGAACACTTCGTAACTATCGCGAAAGGCACAAGCTTGAGCAGTACATCCGGGCGTATCGTCTTTGGGATAAAAATACAAGACGACGCTTTTTTTACCGATAAAATCCTTAAGGCTGACAGATTCACCTGTCTGGGAGGGCAGAGTGAAATCCGGAGCGGTGTCTCCAACTTTGACTGGCATATCTGCTGTTTGTTACAAATCTATATAAATATTAACTTCTTTCAGAGATTTTCTCTAAGGTTGAGCGGATGGTGTTGGCGCTGGGGTGCGACTCTTGCTCGCCTGCCTTAGCTGGTTCTCTGTCAAAGACTGCACGAGGCTCAAGGGGAGAGGATATTGACTGATGAATTGAGCGTAGGAGGCACTTAGATAAACCTCGTATTCTGGATTGTTGGCGATATAAGTTTGAAAAAATGCCAAACTTAAGGCTTTCATATAGTTCTGAGCAACATCTGGGCCAGGGCCAATCGCTTCAGGAGGCACGGGTACTCCACCGCTTGATTCTACTAGGGTGGAAAAGTGTGTTCCTCCTTTGAGCAAAACCAGATACTTGTTTGGGGTTGTCAGCCAGGTGAAGGGTTGAATCTGTTCGGGTAGGGCGGGTGCTACGGTATCGTCACTAGCAGCAACCAGCATTAACGGCACTTTAATTTGGCTGATCTGGGATTGTCCAAAGATCGTGCTGCCAACCGGGTTAATGGCGATCGCACCCTTGACTCGTTCATCCTGCAACTCATATTGAGTTGGTGGCAGCGCCAAGGCACGGCACTGGAGTAGCAGCGACAAGTTCAAAGAATCATTTGAGGGGTCACAATCTTTTTGCAATTGCTCAAAGCTAATCTTTGCCCCCGCAAGAGCTAAAGCCGTGTATCCCCCAAAGGACTGACCAAGTACGCCAACTTGTTGCAGATTCAGCTGCCCTCCAAAAGAGCGCCCCAGTTCATCTAGTAAAAACTTGATATCCGAAGGTCGGTCTACTAACTCAGCAGGTGCAGTTACCTCGCTAGCAAGACCGTTAATTAGAGCCTGCACTTGCTCGGCATTACTCCCTGGATGTTCTGGTACAGCTACCGCAAATCCGTAAGAGGCTAAGTGAGTGGCTAAATAGGCAAACGTCATGCGATCGGAACCGAGTCCGTGAGAAATCACAATTACGGGTGCTGACCCCCCCGTCCCCCCCCTTGCTAAGGGGGGGCTAGGGGGGGTAGGTAGGTAAAGATCGACTGGCAACGTTCGGTTACGACGAACGTCGTTGAGCATCAGTGATTGCATTGAATACTTTACTGGCCCTGGTTGCCGCAAGTCCGGCAGCTGGGAGAACCTCCCCCCTGCTTGGGTCAATAGTGGCGCTGGTGGCTGGAGTGCAATCTGAGCTGACGCTTCCGCGATCGCTTGTCGTTCAACTGCTGCGATCGCTCTGTCGGTTTCCCGAATCACGTTCGATAACTGGTCAACAACCTGGAATCCTCGCCCTGAGTTAATCCGAATGCCGTAAGTAGGAAACTCGCGCAACACATTCAAAAGCGTCAAGCCCTCTGGAGCAGCAGCAGCTTTAATTAGTGCCGCTCGAATTGCATAGAAACCTGGTTGACGGGCTTTTGTTTCGATAATTTCACCCAGTCGCTCCAAGATAACTTCTCCTTGGGGCGAATAGAGAAATTGAGAGATTGCCAACGGTGTTACATCGACACGAGTTGTCAAAACTTGGCGAAACTGTTCAAGCTGTTTCTGGTCTAGATAGCCAGTGTAAGCGGCTAATTCCCGATCAATTTTGCCTTCTTTGGCGTACAGTTCCAGAGAGGCGATCGGCAAAGAAAATTCCATCGGACCAAAAGGAATATAAATCCGCTCTGCTCCCTGAACTGGATGGGGCATCATCACGGGAGCGAGCAGCAATCCCACATTTAGAAGGGCGATTCCCAGCCTAGCGGTTAGTTTACTGAGTCTGAAGTCCTCTGGGCCGGTTTGGTGGCTTACTGAGAAAGGTGCATGATCTGAATCACGAGTTCCTAGACCAGAGTGGCAGAAATAACCCACCAGTGACATTCTCCCCCTCTCCCTCTCCCCCCCTCTCCCCCTCATCGGTATTGGAACTGGTGGAAAACTTCTGCCGAGCTGGTCTAGTTTTAAATCAGGCCTATCTAGTCCAGAGTTACTATTCATACCGTCTGTCGCCCCTCCACTCACTAACCCACAACAATTATCAACTTCTAAACCTTATTCGCCAAACCTTTAAAGTCATCCCATTTTCCTAATATCCTCTACTTAGAAATTTTTTATAGTGCTTGAGGCAGAACAAAGCTACTTTATTTTGAAAGGTTTTTAAAATCACCTTTGAAATTTTGAGCCGCTCCCGCATTTTTTTGACCTTTATAAACCTTGGCAAAAAGTAGAATAAACATAAGAAATTTGTTTTAAACTATACTGAAAAATCGACGCATAGCATCACCAGAAAAAAAGCTGACCTAATTTTATAAAAATCTGATAGGTTCTTAAGACAGTGCTTCTTGAAAACAGCTGAGTAGCCTTAGGAGGCCGACCTCTGGTAAAGAGTACGCTTGGTCTTGTTTGCCAAGAGCCTGTACCGCTCTCTTCAGAGCCGAACAATTTAGTCATTGGAGAAAGAACATGGAGGCATTAAAAGGACGAGATTTGCTGAGTGTAGCAGACCTCAGTGCCAGTGAAATTCAGGAACTGTTGCAAGTAGCCGCTCAGTTGAAAGCGGGTCAGGTGAACCTGCGGTGCAACAAAATATTGGGTCTTTTGTTCTATAAGGCTTCTACACGAACGCGGGTAAGTTTTTCTGTGGCAATGTACCAACTGGGGGGTCAAGTAATTGACTTGAACCCTAATGTTACTCAGGTTGGTCGAGGGGAACCGGTGGTAGATACAGCAAGGGTCTTGGATCGGTATCTGGATATCCTGGCAATTCGTACCTTTGAGCAGAAGCAACTGGAAACCTTTGCCCAATATACCCAGATTCCCATCATCAATGCCCTAACTGACTGGGAGCATCCTTGTCAAGTTTTAGCAGATTTGTTGACCATTCAGGAGTGTTTTGGCTCACTGAGTGGTATGACTTTGTCTTATCTGGGAGATGGTAATAATGTAGCTCAGTCTCTGATGTTGGGATGTGCCCTCACAGGGATGAATGTAAGAATTGCCTCACCATCTGATTATCAACCCAATAGTGGCATTGTAGATCAGGCACGGCAGATTGCTGGCGGCAAGACGGAAGTAATGCTCACCGATGACCCAGTTGCTGCGGCTAAGGGTGCCCACGTTCTTTATACCGATGTCTGGGCAAGTATGGGCCAGGAGGAGTCAGCTGATGTTCGAATTCCTGTTTTTCAGCCTTACCAGGTGAATGAACAGCTATTGTCCTACGCTGACCCGGAAGTGATTGTGTTGCACTGTTTACCTGCTCACCGGGGAGAAGAAATTACGGATGAGGTCATGGAAGGTCCGCGATCGCGTATTTGGGATCAGGCAGAAAACCGAATGCACGCGCAAAAGGCCTTACTTGTCAGTCTGTTGGGCGCGGATTGATACCAAGTTGCTTTCATAGATAACCTCCAAAGGCTTGTTCATTGCTCATTGTTCGCAAGAACCAACCATGCATCATGAAGCATGAACTATCAAACTACATATACATTTGAAAGCAACTTGGTTTCAACTGGCAACTTGGGTAGCTAGAAACCCTGCTTCCACTGGACAGATCAGGGGATTTGGTAGTACTAATGTTCTATAGGTAGTAACAATCAGCACATGAAAGTGATGAGTGATGAACCATTTTAATTCAAAACTCAAGTACGGGCGAAGCATTTGTATCAAAAACTGGGGTTTCGATCACCAATTCTCTATACCCATGCTTTGCCTCTACAACTTAAAACTATTTTTCGCACCCCAATAGCGTTATGGAATCCCTTACTGAAGCCCAACAACAACTTTATGATTGGCTGGTGGATTATATTCGAACCTCGCAACACGCGCCGTCAATTCGGCAGATGATGCGAGCAATGAACTTGCGATCGCCAGCACCCGTTCAAAGTCGCTTGGAACATTTGCGAACGAAAGGATACATTGACTGGACAGAAGGAAAAGCCCGCACGATTCGGATTCTTGGCGGTGCTCCCGCAGGAGTACCAGTATTAGGAGCGATCGCGGCTGGTGGTCTTGTCGAACCCTTTACCGATGCCGTTGAGCAGCTAGATGTGTCTCCTGTTTTCCGTCAGCCTGGTAACTTTGCGCTGCGGGTAATCGGAGACAGCATGATTGAAGACCTGATTGCCGAAGGGGATGTCGTCATTATGCGACCAGTCCCCGACCCTGAGCAACTCAAGAATGGTCTGATTG
Source organism: Coleofasciculaceae cyanobacterium (assembly GCA_036703325.1). Taxonomy (GTDB): domain Bacteria; phylum Cyanobacteriota; class Cyanobacteriia; order Cyanobacteriales; family Coleofasciculaceae; genus DATNPI01. Next base: position 2,002 of record DATNPI010000095.1, on the reverse strand, counting down.
TCGCGGCACGAGTAGAAGGATACGGCACGACCTTGAAACGCTTCTACCGTAGAGGTGAGCAAGTCACACTCAAACCTGCTAATCCCAAGTACCAACCCATAGAGGTGACAGCGAACAGTGTGCAGGTGCAGGGTGTCCTAGTAGGCGTCTGGCGCGGTTACGACTTGGCAGACAAGTCTCAGTAGCAGCAACAAATTCAGGAGGATAATTGCCTCTCTAGAAAAGGAACCTTCCTATGGGATGATGACTCCAATCTAATCTATAGTCATCATCTCAGTTTCCTGTGAAAGCAACTCAATCGTTTCTAAAAGTTTTTCAAAGCCGCAAGATGGCGGCTCTTTTGTTTTTAGGCTTTGCCTCAGGGCTGCCCTATAACTTAACCAGAGATACTTTATCAGCTTGGATTACCGTAGAGGGGCTGAAGTTAAGTACTATTGGTTGGTTTGTTGGGCTGGCGAATGCGCCTGCTACCTTGAAATTTCTCTGGTCGCCACTAGTGGATCGGTTTGTGCCTCCATTCTTGGGGCGTCGGCGTGGTTGGATGGTCTTAACGCAGGTGGCTCTAGTTGTAGCCATCGCCACGATGGGACTGCAAAAACCCGCCCAGGCGCTGCAACTGCTGGCAATTAATGCGATCGCGATCGCTTTTTTGAGCGCCACTCAAGATATTGCCATTGATGCCTATCGTACCGATGTCCTGGAAGAACGGGAAGTAGGAGCCGGTGTTGCGATTTGGGTCACGGGTTACCGGATTGCCTTGCTGCTGACAGGTGCTCTTGCCTTACGTTGGGCAGATCAATTCTCCTGGTCTATGGTCTATTTCTTCATGGCAGCCTTAATTGGCATCGGAGTGTTAAGTGCAATTTGGGCACCAGAACCTGTTTCGGATGAGGCGTCGAGCAGGCCTGAAACGCTCGTCGATGCGGTGTACCTACCCTTCGTTGATTTTTTCCAGCGCTCAGGCATCCTTCGAGGTGTCTTCATCCTGGCCTTTATTGTCCTCTACAAGCTCGGTGATTACCTGGCGGCAAATATGACTACCCCGTTTTTGGTCAAAACAGGCTTTGCTCTGTCGGCAATTGGGGATATCAAGGGGGGAATGGGCTTAATAGCAACGATTGTGGGAGGGCTAGTGGGTGGAGCAGTTCTCAGTAAAATTGGAATTAATCGGTCTTTGTGGGTATTTGGCGGTTTTCAAGCTATTAGTAACCTGGCTTATTTCTCCTTAGCTTTAGCCGGCAAAAGTTACCCTTTGATGGTGCTGACTGTTAATATCGAGAATTTTTGTGCGGGATTGGGGACAGCTGCTTTTCTCGGCTTTTTAATGAGTCTATGTAATCCACGGTTTTCAGCCACTCAGTATGCTTTGCTATCTAGCCTGGTGGCGATAAGTAGAGAAGTATTTGCCTCTCCTGGGGGCGCGATCGCACAAAGCACTGGTTGGCCGTTATTCTTCTTTTTAACTTTTTTGGTAGCTTTGCCAGGGTTATTGCTTCTGCCGATATTTGCACCCTGGAATCCCCAACCTACCTCAATATCCGAACCCAGACTGGATGATGAGGGAGTGGATTGACAAGAGAATTTAAACTACTATTTCCTTTACTAACGGGGGTCACGATTCCACTCAAGATTGTGATAAAAAAAATGGTTCCCGTTTCGCGATCGCACTTCAATTTTGCATCTACTGCAAATTGGCTTCTATATGGGCTAAAAATTATTCATTGAGTAAAAACATCCCTTAAAAGCACACTTGGGATTTATGCAACTGGTTGATTGGCTGATTGTGCTGCTGTACCTCGTTTTGTCGATGGGATTGGGCTTGTATCTCTCCCGCAAGGCGTCGGGGAGTTTGGTGGATTTTTTTGTGTCAGGGCGATCGCTCCCGTGGTGGCTAGCCGGCACCAGTATGGCTGCAACCACCTTTTCTATAGATACCCCGCTCTACATTGCTGGTATTGTTGGTAACCGAGGGATTGCTGGTAACTGGGAGTGGTGGAGTTTT
>DATNPI010000083.1:0-9116 GCA_036703325.1 Coleofasciculaceae cyanobacterium | reverse complement strand
GATGATGATAGCGCGTCAAATAACTCAGACCAAACTGCTTATCAGCTAGTTGGACCATCTAGTCGCTGCTTCCCTGGTTTAGTAGGGTTGCGACAAATTCCGCCTGGGGAAGTTGCCAAGATCGAGAACGACAACCGTAATGAAACCGCTACTACATCGAATCTCGATAATGACACGGCAGCCGCCTCAGATACTACAGTATCTTCAGACAAGACAGCCGTCCCGGTCACTACAGCTGTCCCAGACAAGTTAACTAGCACAGATACCACAGGTACTACAGTATCTTCAGATAAGACAGCTGCCTCAGGCACTACAGCAACCTCATTAGAGAGTCTTGAGCAGTAAGATTTTCAGTTGCATACACCACACACAAAGGGCACGATATTATCGTGCCCCTACAAAAAACCGTGTTGAACTCACATTTGGCACCTGATCAATTTATTCATGTCCTGCTAACCGCCAATCGCCATTACTGGATCGGCGCTCTAGTGGGACTTAAACATATTTAAGCCCAAATAAAGCCCAAAGCACCTTTGTAAGCCAAGAATACGTCCCGGTTGCGGTTCAGCCACTCCACTTGCACGGAAAGACATCGCTGTCTGAAACGCCTCTAAGGCTTCAATAAAGGTGTTTAAAGATTTGTTAGCCCAATTGGTTAGAAATAAGTCTAGGCGTTAGACACCAAGCTGAAGTGACTGTACTGCTGGATGAATTGGTGTAAGCGATCGCATTATTACAGCCTTAGAAAATATGATCGTCATACCTTCACGCCATCTACCTTGATAAGGCGACATCCTGAAGGAGCGCGTTTGTTTTCTAAAATCAGACATTAAGCAAACGCGATCGCAAACCTCAGCCTTTGACACTGAGATAAGCCTTCAACCGTCCTCTTGCGCCTAGAACACAGTGGCCACTAAAAAAAAACAAGCTATCGGGACTTCGACAAAAAATGAGGTCAAAATGGCTTCAAACCTAGATAGAGAAAGTCTTTTAGCTCGAATGAGCATAAATCTAGTATTTACAAGGATTTCATGCATTTTTAGGTCATCGACCTCTTTCCCTTGCTCAGAGTGGTTTTCAGCCCCTAAAGAGGCTAGAAAATGTCTAAGTCCCACTAGGGAAGGCTTTTTCCACGAACTGACCCAGCACCCAGAGGGTTCACAAAATCTTTACACTTCTTAAAAATAAAATTGCGTAAAAATCAAACAACACGGCGATGAGTAATATAGCTACCCAGCAAAGACAAAAGACTTCTTGCATAAGTGGCAAGGTCCTAAGAGATAACTACTACTGCTACGTCACGACAATTGACTTTTGCAAAAGACCTTAACTCTTGCCAAGGATTGCCGAACACAACGAAACCATCCTGCTTTACTACTTACAAACGGTGAAACCAATGCTGAAGAACCAGAAAAAGTTAGCTCTAACCTTACTTGCTGGAACATCTTACCTCGTCTCCTTGACCGGAATGATGCAGGTGCTGCCGCAGGCTCAGGCACAGACACCAGCACCTCAATCATCGAATGGTACTCTCTCACCAAATGACCCGGCAGCCAAACTTGACCCAGCTCTGGTCAATGTTCCAGCGATACAGGCTCCCAAGGGCGACAGCTCTCAGAATGGCACTAATAGCAGCGCCCCTGTTCGGACCATTAGCTTTGACCTGAAAACTGGTCAGACTCAAGAGAGTGCGAGCCTCCCCGCGACGACTTCGGCCACCTCTGCCAGTGTGAGTGGCCCCAGTATGGGCTTATCTCCAAATGTTGTAGCCGAGCCCCGCGCTGGTGTGCCATTACCAACTAGTGGCGTCCAACCCAACAGCGTCATTGGCGCAGATAATCGCATCAAAATCACCGATACGACCAGCTACCCCTGGCGTACAGCAACCAAACTCATCGTGACCTTCCCCAAAGCAAAGGGTGGGTGTACAGGCACAATAATTGCTGCCAAGTATGTCTTGACCGCTGGTCATTGTGTATATAACAAATCTTACGGCGGCTGGGCCAAGAAAATCGAAGTAATCCCCGGTTTGAAGGGCACCTATAAACCCTATGGCTCTGCCTTTGCTACTAAAGTGCGCAGTTACACTAGTTGGACATCAAGTCAAAAATCGGATTATGACATTGCCCTAATCACCCTCGATAAGTCGATTGGTAACACAACCGGCTGGCTAGGCTATGCCTACTATCCATCAATTAACGGTGTGACGGGCAACATCACTGGCTACCCAGGGGATAAGGACAATGGCTTGTACCCTTACTATCACTACGGTTCGATTGCAAGCTCCACCTCCTATCGCCTCTCGTACCAAATCGACACCTCTGGCGGTCAGAGTGGGAGTGGGATTTACTACAAGACTGGGGATAAGCGTTATGTCTTTGGTGTCCACACCAACGGCACAAGTTCACCAACTGGCTACAATAGCGGCACCCGCCTTGACTCGAAAAAAGTCAATGATATCAAATCCTGGATTACCTCTGGCAAGTAAGCGGATGGATAAAAATCAACCTCATGGGTTTTGAGGAAGTAGAGAGTAGGGAGTGGGAAATCCGATTTCTGACACCCTACCTCCACTTTTTTTTTTCAGCTAGAGGCTAGGGAAAGAAATTTTCATCCTTTCTTTGTGCGCGCTGCGCATGGTTTCTAGCTTGCAAGCCTCAACCTTCACACTCTCTCCACTAGGGCAGAACCGCTGACCTAATTTTCCCCAAAAGTAATGTCTTTAGCCCTTAGCTTGAGTTCAGACACCGGAAACAAAGGTAACTTTACGTCGTCTTTATCTTTAGCTGAACTATATTGTTATTAAGAGAGAGATTTTTATGAAGTATTTGAGCAACAAACGATGGGTTCTCCCCTTGATTACTGGAGCGTCGCTCATCGTATCCCTGGCTGGGGTGACACAGGCGCTGCCACGATCCCAACGAGTTCAACCGACTTCTGGTGTACTCTCACCGAATGACCCGGCAGCGAAGCTTGACCCCAATCTTGTGAATGTTCCAGCTATGCCTGAACCCAAGACTGACAGTTCCCAGAGTTTTCCACTTTCACCGGATGACCCGGCAGCGAAGCTTGACCCGAGTCTGGTGAATATCCCAGCTATCCCCGAACGCACGACTGATAACGCCTCAACTATAGACCGCACCAGCTCACCCGCCACAGACGCCACAGAAGTCATTTATGACGTTGGCACGGGTTCTATCCGAAGGGGTGTTCGCCAACCCATGAGGCGTTCTGGCAATTCTACACAGGTGAGTCCGCCCTATACGGGAGCTGACTCGAAGATTTCACCAGAGTCTGAGCTTTCTGACTCGAAGTGAGAGCCAGAAACACTCAGCTCACTCTTTGTCGGCTCTAGAGATTTAGGGACTTCCAGACGAAAATTATCTATGCGCTATCCATCATATAGAAGATTTTTAGTGCGATCGCTACATCAGATTCCGATGCATGGGTCGCGAAGGACAATGACAGGACGTTAAGGAGTTGATAGCCGTGGCTGATTAATCTAGGATGAGCTAGGTGAAAGTCAAGCATGGTACTCTTAGTATTGCCGCTAGCACTAGGCGTCCAGATTTTCCTAGATTTTGATTAGCAGCACTAGACACACTTTGTATTCAAGATTATGTATTCCCCGGTGGGTATGGCATGGCGAATCTTCCACGCCGACCAGTGGCAATTGATTTATTTGCTGGTGCCGGTGGATTTTCTCTAGGAATTGAGCAGGCGGGGTTTGATGTTGCTGTAGCCGTTGAACAAGACCCAGTGCATGCAGCGGTATATGCTTTCAACTTTCCTCACAGCAGGGTTTTATGTGCAGATATCGCCACACTGTCTAGCCAGGAAATTCTGGATGCTGTGGATGTGTGGGTATCTGAGAACAGGCAACAGAGTGGAAACAAGCGTTATCGCGTCTCTACTACTCCCATCGACTTGGTGTTTGGTGGGCCGCCTTGTCAAGGGTTTTCTCTGATTGGCAAGGGATTGCCTGATGACGTGCGTAATAACCTTGTGTTTGAATTCTGCCGCTTGGTGAAAGAACTCCAACCTCGTTACTTTGTAATGGAGAATGTACCTGGCTTATGTCAGTCGAAGTACTCGCATCTCCTCAAGCGGCTGATGAGTGATTTTAAAGCAGCCGGATACGAGATAACAGAGCCAGTGCAGGTGTTGGATGCAGCAAACTTTGGTGTACCGCAGAAGCGACAACGGTTATTTCTATTAGGTTCTCAGGTTGGGGCGGCACGCCTAGCTTATCCTGAACCAGAACTGCGATCGAAATCTCAATACCTGACAGTCAGGGAAGCGATCGCAGATTTGCCTAACCTCGATGACTTTATCGAACTCGATAACACGGACTGTACTCAACTAACACCAGCACAACTCTATCAAATGCAGGCTTCTGCGACGATTTATGTCAAAAAGCTTCGGGATTTGTCCCCCGATCCTAATAATTTTGCCTATTCTCGCTGGTGGAATCCGCAGTTGTTGACCAGTTCAATACAAACTCAGCACACTGAAACATCAATCGAGCGTTTTAAGAAGACGCCATTAGGGAAGTTAGAACCGATTAGTCGCTTACGACGCTTGGACTGGGGCAAACCTTGCTATACCCTGAGAGCTGGTACTGGTTATGATCGCGGCAGTTATACCTCTCCTCGTCCCATTCATCCTGAATATCCACGAGTCATCTCAGTGCGTGAAGCAGCTCGACTGCATTCATTTCCTGACTGGTTTCGCTTCCATACTACCAAGTGGCACGGATTTCGAGAGGTTGGCAATGCCGTACCGCCACTTCTAGCAAGAGCCTTGGGTAGGCAAATCATTGCGGCGTTGGAGATTGAACCATCGATACCACCCACTTCCTTAGAACTCGGAGACACTCAACTGCTCAGATTCAAGCTGTTACAGGCATCCCAGTACTGGAAGTCACAGGCGTCGCCGCTAAAATTTTGAGATAGTTGCACTAGGTGATTTACATCACCTAATGACAGATAGTTTGTCACGGTTCTTGTCAGGGTTCATCACGAGCAGCTAAAAGTCTTGATCACTGAGTATTTCTCCAATATCTCCGATAGTATAATTATCGAGTTTGTGAAGAACTGATGAGCCGTCCTCAAGTTTGCTTTCCAAAATTCCCAGTTAATCAAGTTGCGAATCGCATTATCTATCTTCGCAAAATCACCCGCATCGATCAACATTTATTTATGTCAGCTTTATTATCTAAAAAAAATCTATCAAAAGAAGAACAAAACCTGGTTGAGCAGGTTTATCAAGGTTTGAGTAGGGGGTGGATAAAAGTAGCAGAATAAGGCGGTGTCGTGGAAGAAGTTACCGTAGCACTATGTGAACGAAGTTAGTATATTCTCTTAATAAATCACGAATTTATTGTCTGATTAGCAAATTATATGAACTTGATACATTTAATTTCAGATACCGAGTTCTAGAGAAACAGCTTTTATCCAGGTAGTCTCAGAGGAGCCACTTAGATTTTGGATTTTGGATTTTGGATTTTGGATTTTGGACTTCGGCGTGCAGTTCGACAAGCTCACTGTCCGCGCGGTAACTGAGCCTGTCGAAGTTCAGTCGAACGATTTTGGATTTTGGATTTTCCCCACAGATAAATCTGGTGGCTTGAAATTCAGGAAAAAATTTATTTTTTCCACAAATAAACTCAGGGGCTTGCAACCAATCTTCTCCTCGGTCAAAAGTCAGAGCGAAAGAAACTTAAACTGTTAGCGCAATTCGAATAGGCTTCGGACCAGCTAGGGGTGCTATTAGGCAAAACGCAAACGTCACCGTTTCCCTAGGAACAGTGCTTGCCCAAAGATTAGACATTTTTAAGTAAAAGGCAGTTAAGCCGCAAGTGGCTGTCTACTGTAGGACTCCGCCAGTGGCAAGCAAACCGAGGGCAAATACTGCTGTAGCGGCAAGAGAAAAAACCGTCATCAACCCAGCGGGCATAAAAGCGCGTGTCCGGGAAAAGCGAATGACGAAGACGATAAAGAGAACTAACGCTAATAGTGTCGCCAATCCCAATCCTGCAAAGGGTAACTGACGAGTAATGAACCAGGCAACAAGCAACGCTATTCCACTACCTACACCGCTAATCAGTGACACTTGGCTCTTGGCTTTGACGTATCCCATCACACCGCCAAACAAAACCACTAAAGCGTAAATCAGAACAGACCAGGTAGCAATTTGAAATAAATTGTTCATATTATAGGAAGTTGCTGGTGTGGCACGTTAGCGTAGAACAAAAGAAGAGTAAGGAGATTTAGGGATATGAACTCACACGATCTATTGATGTTACTGCTGCTACTGAGTCCTGGTCTTTTGCTTTCGGCAGTTATCATGCTCACCTTTGCGGCTGGCGGCTAATTTTGCCGATTCCATTTTCAAGCACAGCAAGTATAAAAAGAGCAAAGTGAGTTTCAAGAAAAGATTGTACCAGTAACGGTAAGACAAAATCGACAGAATCTCACCGCCAACAAGCAATCCCCCGTAACCAGCCTGAGTTTTACGGGGGAGTATATTTGTATCAAAAAGCACAGTGTTTACAAGTCAGTTTTCTTGGAGGAATCCTTGTGCTTTTCGCTGTGATTAGGTTTTCGGCGCAAGGGAACTGAGTTGATTAATGTTTCCTCTAATTCCATGCGTTGTTCCATCTGACGTAAGAAGTAACCCGTCATCATCGCTGAAGCCAGCAACCCTGCTAGGTTTTCTCGGTCAGTTGTGATTTGCACGTTGAAGCTTTCGGAAGGGAGCATTCCTACCAGTCCCTGAACGTTCTGAGAGATGATTTGTTGGATCTCAGGACTAGCGGATTTGGCAACCCGCGATAAAACATCAGGGGATTGATGCTGAAGGTAGTTCAGAAGTTGGTTAGATTGCTCATCTTCCGGGTGGGAACTGAGAAAGTCAGGGTTAAATACCATTAGGAATCTGAGATTGACTTACTTAGTTTCTACTCTAAACGATTGTGCTGGTAGCCGACCTCTGATTTTCTGGATGATTCCTAGTTCTTTAGGAAGAAATTTTGATAAAAAATCATTTATGAAGAAACGATGAAGTTGTTGTCAGGATTGGGAGTGCGGTTCTAGGGGTGGCAGTAGTTGATCGAGTTCAAAGTGTTGATGAAATTTATTAGTGACTTGTAACCAGTAAGACCGACCATCGGCTTGTCTGCGTCTCTGGACAAATCCTAAATTTATGAGTTCCTGGACGTGTTGATAGGCACCACTGCCACGCAAGTTGATTAGGTCAGTTTGAGCAATGGGGTCTTTAAGTGCGATCGCGGCTAGCGTTCTCAAAGCACCTAAGCCTAATTCAGCAGGAACTAAGTTTTGCATTAAGTCTTGAAAGGTTGAGCGTAATTGTAAGCTATAGCCCGCGGGAGTCTCAACGACTTCTAGGGCACTGTCCCGGTGAGCATAGTCTGCCATAAGTTCAATGATGGCGTCTTTGACTTGCTTGCGATCGCATCCTGCATATTCAGAAATTTCCGCGATCGAAAGGGGTTGTCCTTTCAGGTAGAGAATTGCTTCTATCTGGGTAGCTAAACGAGACATTTGGTAGGGGATAGAGGATAGGGGCTAAGAATTAGAAAGTTTGGACTAGAACAACTTGCTATTTTACTGATAAATTCCTACAGTCCCTAGTCCCCAATCCCTAGTCTTTAGTCCCTTAGTCTAGTTGCCGTCCTGTGAGTTCAACGAAGATATCCTCTAGGTTGGAAGGTCGAACCATGACGCCAGTTTTATCGGGTAAGCTGTCGAGATAGGCGTTAGCCTGTGCTAGGTCGGGGAAGAATTTGTACTCAAAGCGAAGTCCGTTATCACGTCCCGCTACGCTATCGCCTACTTGTTTGATCATCAAGCCTTCTCCGTGTTGCTGCCGTAGCTGTTGGAGTGTACCAAGTTCAATCAGCTTCCCAGCGTCCATGATGCCGATGCGATCGCATAAGAACTCTACCTCATCCATGTAGTGGGTTGTTAGCAACATCGTCATGCCCTGCTGGTTCAAATCGCGAATAATTTCCCAGATGCGGCGGCGGGTTTGAGGGTCGAGTCCTACAGTTGGCTCATCCAAAAACAAAATTTTGGGTTGATGCAACAGCGCCCTGGCAATTTGTAGGCGGCGCTTCATACCGCCAGAGAGCGTTTTGACTAAATCATCGCGTCGATCTGCCAGTTCTACATACTCTAACCACTGATTAATCATTCGCTGACGCCCAGGATTAGGAATATGATGCAGGCGTCCGTGCAGTTCCATGTTTTCCCAAACAGTGAGATCGGCATCTACGCTAATTTGTTGCAAGACAACGCCGATATTTTGCTTTACCTGCTGTCTGTCGCGCACTACGTCGTAACCAGCGACCTCAATGTGACCTTTTGTCGGCCGAGTTAGGGTGGTTAGCATCCGAATCGTGGTGGATTTCCCGGCACCGTTGGGGCCAAGCAGACCAAACATCTCTCCAGATTCAATAGTGAAGGAGAGGTCATTAACAACTGGGACGTTGTTGTAGGCTTTGTGGACGTTTTGGAGGGAAACGGCAGCGGGCATAAATGCCTTAACGAGATGAGACAACTTTACAAATCATCATATCTTGTACCACCAGAAGGGTGTTGGAGAAGCTAAGGGCTACCAAGTTAAAGCAGGACAGCCTATCGACCTAACGCTCAAGCCCCTTCCCTGCAAGAGAAGGGGGAGCCGGACTCCCCTCTCCTACGAGGAGAGGGGTTGGGGGAGAGGTCTACCGACTACTGTGCCGCCTTAAGTTGGTAGCCTTCGTGGCAATTAGACTGATCGAACACAACTTTGAATTGGATATTGGGGACTCGCTGACGCAACAACAGGAGATGTCCGTCTGCATCTGAGCGAGAGCGATATCGGGCGAGGATTACCCATTGGAGATTGGGACGTTGACGGGCAACGACCCAAGGCTTGAGGCATTCAATCTTGGTCATAATGAATTTGACTCCTTTTGTGAATTGGAGCCAGAGCCAGCCTGAGACTTTCCACGGTGACGGGCTGGCTTCTGACTCTGTTGCTGTTGCAACAATATAAATTTATCACTTTAGCTTTAGATAATCAAGTATTTTCAACAACAAACTTGGAGA
>DATNPI010000070.1:0-5601 GCA_036703325.1 Coleofasciculaceae cyanobacterium | reverse complement strand
ACCCTCCTAACCCAGCACTGCTACCCGTTTACCAAAGCTTGCTCTCCTCTGGCGTCGATGAGCCTTTCCTGAACTTCCGCCTCGCTCAGTTGTACTTAGAGCGCAACGAGCTATCGGAGGCAGCGCGTGCCTTAACGGCTTATAAAGCGACGACGGCCGGAGCCTCTGACCTTGCCCCAGAGTTATTGCTAGCGGAAATTGAGCGCCGCCAGGGAAATTTGGAGGCGAGTGGACAGCGGTATCAATCTTTAATTTCTCGCAACCCCAGCGACGATTTACTCAATGGCGCGCTGCGGGGGTTGGCGGGAGTACGTTTGGCTCAAGGTCGTGCGGATGAGGCGATCGCACTTTACGACCAACTGCTCCAGCGCAATCCCAACGATTTGCGCACTGCCTTGGGACGTGCCACGATCGCTTACCAAGCCAAGCGGATTAGCCAAACCGAAGCGGAGGCTGTCCTCAACCGTTGGCTTTCTACCCAACCCGCCACTGATACACCGCAGGAATTAATCAATCTTGTGGCAACTCTGCCTCCTACCGCAGAGCGAGAAGCGCTTTATAATTCCCTACTGGCGATCGATCCAAATAACGTCCAGCTCCAACTCCGACAGCTTCAGGTGCTGGCTTCTCGTGACCCACAAGGCGCGAAAGACCGAGTGGCGCAGTTGATTGCCCGCAATCCAGACAACCTGGGAGCCTACTACGTGCAGGGAGAACTGGCACAAGCTTTGGGCGATTTAAACCTCGCAAGCCAAGCTTATTCTGGCATTTTGGCACGGCAGCCGGATAACACTGATGCGCTATCAGCACTCGCCGGAGTTCGCTTCCAGCAAAAGCAATTTACGGAAGCAACCAAGCTCTACAATCGCATACTCGCGATTAATCCCAAAGATTTGCTGGCTCGTCGCGCCCTAGCGGAACTAAGTCTCGCTCAAGACCAGCCTTTTACAGCACTGGAACGGTTCAAACAACTGCAACAGGAACAACTGGCTAGTGCGACTACCCCAGAGTTTGTCAACCGCATCCAGCGATTGGAAGTGGATATTCTGAAACGTCGAGGTTTCCAGCCTTACTGGGAGCGGTTCTAACAATCAATCTACCGTTAGGTTTTAGATTCTCTCTAACCCCCTTAATAAGGGGGTTTTTTACTGCCTAACCTATTGAATGTTTTAGCTTTCCCGTGTTGACCATTCAAAGTTTACGTATATACAATGTAATTACATCGGTTCAATAATATGCAGCACGAGTAGCATGGCAGCACTGGAGAGAACAGAAAAGGCTAAACGCTCCGAGGTCGTGAATATGAGAATTGAGCCAAATCAGCTCGACCTCATCGATACAGCCGCGAGTCTGTGCGGTAAGAGTCGGAGTGCCTTCATGCTAGATGCGGCGTATCGAGCAGCAGAAGAGGCAATGCTAGATCGGCGATTGTTCCGCCTTAGTGATGAACAGTGGGAAGCGTTTAACAAGGCTCTCGACACTCCGCCAACGAAAAATGCAACGTTGACTCAGTTACTTCAGACCAAAGCTCCGTGGGAATGACCTACACCCCGCCCGAACGGATTCAGCCAACACACGATGTAGAGACATTCGATTGCGGTCAGCCAACTCTAGATAATTGGTTGAGGAAACGCGCTGATACATTTACGCGACACAATACGGGAAATTCCCGGACAATGCAGCGATAGCAACACCATCATCACTGACAGTGAAGGCGGTATCCCGCAAAGCTCTGAGCATAAAGCCCAAAGCACCGTTCATGTCTCGCGGTAAGGTATGGCCGCAAGATGGACATTTGAAAACCTTGGAACCACCCAAGGCTTGATGAATATGACCACACCTAGTACAGGTTTTGGACGTATAAGCCTCTGAACCAGTAACAATAATTGTGTTGGTCATTTCTGCTTTTTGAGTTAAAAACAACTCAAAACGGTAATGCGCCCAACTTAGCATCGACCTAACTGTTTTTGACCGAATCTTTCTTCGTGCCTTGGCAACCATTTGGGAAGTCTCGAAAGCCGGAAGAAAAATCACTTGGTAATTGTCGGTTAGGTAGCAAGTAATTTGCTTGTGTGCTTCATCTATGAGGTGGCGAATTTTAGCCCTCATTCTATGAGCAGCTTGACGCATTCTTCTTCGTTGTTTTGGACAAGCAAGACGAGTCCGACCAATTAAGTTGTCGAGGTGTTGACACAATCGGGTAACTCTGCCAATATCCCCATGACCAAACTCAATAAATCTAGACCCATCAAAACCTGTCAGGAAGGTTCTTACCCCTGGATCTAAGGCAATAAAACCTTCTTTGTCCTTGCACTCGACTCTGGCTTCTTCTGGGATGATGGCAAACCATCTACCTCTAGAAAATGTAAGTTGAGTGGCGTTTGGGCAGTTGTCTGGCAATGGTTCAGATGCAGTAAAGCTAAGCCCCTTAGTTAGTTTTGGATACCAACAGCCAGCCGTAAAATTGCAGTCATTGAACTTAATTGCTTGTTGAAGGTCACGGCAACTTCTGAACTTGGCGTCACGGCTTGCTTTGTATGCCCGATGAGCGTCGAAAATGGCATTTTGCCTGATATGACAAGGTGTTTCTTTGACCCATTCAGGTAAGTCAGACTGCATGATAATGTTTCGTAGTTTTAGCTTACCAACACGCTTGTTTTGTTTTTGGTAAGCAATAGCTTGATTGAAACCATATCGACAAGCCGCTAACCATTTGCGCCACACTTTATTAAGTTCAACGCTTGGGTAAATCCGGATCTTCCTGCATCTGAGTCTTGTATTTGCGGAGTCCGTAAAGCCTTGAACTGAAGCAATGAAGGATGGCGAGGATGTCCTCAACCATTTCTTCGTGAGGAGAGAGACTTGACTCATTGAGAACCACGAGTTCACACCCGTTTTGTTCACAGAGCCATCGAAACAGGTCAAATCCAAACCGTGCCAATCGGTCTTTGTGTGCGACCACAAGACGTTTGACATCTCCTGACAAGATTTGTCCCAGTACGGCAAGCATCTTTTTCCGCTTGAAATTAAGCCCCCCTCCAATTTCTGAGACAACTTCTCCGCCTGGATATCTGGCGCTAAGGTATTCAACTTGTCGGTCAAGGTCTGGTTTTTGGGCGCGAGAACTGACTCTGGCATAGAGGATACTGATTCGGGTGTCCAAACCAGATCTAGCTCTAGTTGTATAGCTTTCGACGTTGTATCGTCGTTGCTTTCCTTCCGTCCAGATGGCTTCGATTTTCCCTTGTTCGTGCCAGCGTCGGAGTGTCCGTTCATTGACCCCAAGGATTTCTGTCGCTTCCCTTGGGGTGACGTATTTGACAATAGTGGTATCCTCAATTTTTGGATTATTGTACCACTATGTCCGGTTATGTCCAGTTAATAGAGGATTAAGTTTATCCTCTTGAAAACGAGAAAACTGGAGCCTCGCGTACATACGTTGTCTGCTATGAGAAGAAGGTAGTGGGGTACTACAGTTTAGCGACTGGCAGTGTCCTTCATGCTGACGCGGCTAGCAAAATCAGACGGAATATGCCCGACCCAATCCCGGTTATGGTACTAGGCAGACTTGCCGTTGACATTAACCACCAAGGCAAGGGCATCGGCAAAGGTCTGATTAAAGAGGCAGTGATGCGTACTCGGCAAGCCTCGGAGATTGCGGGGATTAGAGCGATTCTGGTTCACGCACTTGATGAGGAGGCGAAAAAATTTTATGTGGAGCAGTGCGGTTTCATGTCCTCTCCCATTCATCCCTTGACCCTCATGGTGACACTCGCGGATGTGCAAAAGAGCCTTGGTTGACATCCTCACCGGGCTAAAAGCCACGGCGATTCCTAAGCTTCACAAATTCGTCTTCTAAACAGAATCATTATTGAAATAACAAGTAAGAATTTTCCTGATGCCCTATAGTCAATTCTCCCTCTCAGAAGTCCAAGAGCTATTTAACTTGAGTATCACCGAAGGAGTGGGGCTATTTGCTGGTTTACCATCGACTCCAATCAGTGATTACTTGCAAGAAACACTAAATTACAACATCTCTTTAGCTCTAGCGATAAACTCGGAAAAAGCTAGGTCAGAACTGATTATTGCTCCAGTTTTGGTCGAACTTAAGAAGCTTACGGGCTATGGATTGTTTTCTGGAGTGGAATTCAATGTTGACCAAAGTCAGGGCTTGGCGGGTTATGTGGATTTTCTAGTTAGCCGAGATCCAGAGCAGCTATTTGTCAAAGCGCCAGTCGTCACAATAGTTGAAGCCAAGAAGGAAGATATCAATAATGGGCTAGGGCAGTGTGTCGCCACGTTGGTGGCTGCACAAATCTTTAATGAGCGCAAAGGATTGATAATTCCTGATTTATTGGGAACTGTAACTACTGGCAGTGCCTGGAAATTTCTTAAGCTCTCTGGCAAGTCTTTGTCTATTGATTTGGACGAGTACACGATTAAGGATGCACCGAAAATTTTGGGGATTTTGTCAGCGGTTCTAGCGTAGTGAAACCTTCACTCTTGTGATGCGATCGCCTTTCCTTAGTTCTCTTGTTCATCGGGTAGCGCCCAAGGGTCAATGCCGCGCTGCAAGAGCAGGCGTTCAAAGTAATCCCTTTCTGATCTGATTTGGTCATCCATAGCAAATGCCTCACCTAACCGACTTAGATCAGTTTCAAGCTGTTGAATTCGTTTTTGCAATCTTTCGTCTCGCTCTTGCTCCGTGCGGGTAACACCAAAAGCTGTATCAAAACGACGCTCTAAAGTTTCAGTTGCCAGAGCGACTAACAGATTAAAAGCCTGCTTGTTCCCTCGGTAACACTGGTAAACCCAGTAGATGACAACAACCTCTAGAGGGAGCGCTCTGAATCGGCTCTGACCTCGTGTTTGCGTTTCTGACTCGATTTCAAAAATCGCGGGCGTATAACCCTCACCTGACAAGCGTTTGAAGGTCTTTGAGTCTAAAAATTCGCGAGCGTTTCTCTCAGTCATACCGACACACTCAGCACTCTGAGTCTGGGACATCCGGTATGAGCCATCAGGCAGCATGAAGCCATCCACCTCTAGCGCTCCAATTTGCACTGAAGCACGGGTGGCTTTGATTGATTCAGTCATGGTAATTGCTATCCCCGTTAGTATTTACACGATGAGCCGGGTGAGCAATGCCCACCCTACGGCTTACTCAACCACCAATGTCAATTGAGTACTAACTCCGGTGAATACTGAGCAATGAACTCACGAATAGCATCGTTATCCATGCCCTTGAAGTAAGGCGGCTTCTCAATGCCCTCGTTTTTGACTAGCTGCATGGCGATCGCAATTAAGCGAGTACGGTTCGCTACTTCCGGTGTGGGTTGTGGGTCAGGCTTAGGTGTCAACAGCATTGCCAGCTTCAGACCGTTTTCCAGTCCGTTCGGCTGACTAGCCAGCTTGTCTAACAGGGTTGCTATGTTTGGAGATTGAGAGCTGTCCGAGCTAAGATGTTGGAACATAAAATTTATCCATTTCTAAGTTGACGTGTTGGCGGCTTGAAGCTTAGTGGGTCAAACCTGCCAGGAAAACCGACTTAGACCGAAAAATAGCGCTGTTTGGAATGCCAGTCCAAGCGGCGTTTTTTCA
>DATNPI010000063.1:0-9240 GCA_036703325.1 Coleofasciculaceae cyanobacterium | reverse complement strand
GGCGGTTCGATCTCTGGAATGCCGGGACGTAACTGTGCCCGTGTGTTTCTGAATACTCAACAGCCAATTGCCCAAAAGCTGAAAGATGCTGGTAATACTGTTAAATCAGCAGTAGGGTCGGTATTTAAGCTCGGCTAAGGAGTTTGGTCATTAGTCATTAGTTATTGGTCAAAACCTAATCTAGAAATAGGGGTTCAGAGAGTCGTAGAGACGTTGCGTTGGAACGTCTCTACTCTTTTTATGGGGGTTGCTGAAAAATAGGGTGTAAAACCCAGATTGGCTATTAGTCTCGGTTGAGCATCTGTATCACTTTCGCTGTGATAAAGTTTAAGTCCCCTTATACGGATTAAGTTCTCTCATACCGTTGAGGTTCCTGAAGAAATACTGAGTTTTGCTGAAACTAACATCAACCTTTCTATAGAGAACATGTCATCCTGGCTACCGATGATTAGGAGAGGTCGAAAATGATGAAATAGGGAACGATGTTACCATGCAAAAGCAATGACAGACCAGGTTTTGATTCTTGGAGGGCGAGGTCGAATCGGCAGCAGTGTGGCGCAAGACCTAGTTGCCCATACGCAGGCGAAAGTTACGGTTACAGGACGTCAGACAACACCTGAAGTGGCTGCTAGCCAAGAGGCAGAGCCGCGAGTGCAATTTCTTACCCTGGATTTGGCAGATCAGGAGGCGTTAAGCAAGGCGATCGCTTCTCACAACCTTGTGATTCACTGTGCTGGCCCCTTTGTCTACCGTGACGCTACTGTTCTCAAAACTTGCATTGAACAAGGCGTCAACTATCTGGATGTCAGTGACAACCGTGCCTTTACCCGTAAAGCTTTATCCTGCCGTGATGCCGCTGCTGCTGCTGGAGTAACTGCAATTGTCAACTCTGGCATTTTTCCTGGTATCTCCAATAGCATGGTGCGTCATGATGTCGAACAGCTAGATGAGGCAGAACGTATTCACCTGAGTTATGTTGTGGCAGGTTCCGGTGGTGCTGGTATCACGGTGATGCGGACAACATTTTTGGGTTTACAACAACCATTTGAAGTGTGGAGAGATAAGCAGTGGCAACTGGTGAAACCCTATAGCGATCGCGAAACGATTAAATTCCCGGCTCCTTATGGAAAAGCTGGTGTCTACTGGTTTGATATGCCAGAAGCCTTTACATTAGTTGATTCGTTTCCCGTTAAAACTGTAATTACCAAGTTCGGCTCTGTTCCCGATTTTTATAATCATCTCACCTGGATTGCTGCCCACATATTTCCCTCTTCTTGGCTGAAAAATCCGAATGGTATCGAGTTTTTGTCCCATGTTAGTCACCGAATGACGGCTGTAACGGATCGCTTCAGTGGTATTGGTGTCGCCATTCGCTCAGAAGTCAAGGGACAAAAAGATGGCAAATCTACCAGTGTCTGCTCAACATTAGTGCATGAGAATACAGCCGTGGCCGCTGGCGCTGGTACTGGTAGCCTTGCCGAACTTATGCTTATCGGTAAACTCAACAAACCAGGTGTCTGGCCTGTTGAACAAGCGCTTTCTACTGAATTATTTGAACAAACAATGCAAAGCCGAGGGTTAAAGATTTATTTTGAGATCCCAGCCCAATAGATTTATTTTGAAAATAGGGGTCAGAACTCAGGAGTCAGAAGTCAGGAGCGAAATTTTTCATTCCTACTCCTTCGGAGAACGCTTCGCGAACGTCGTGAGCTTCGCTTATGGCCGTCTCTTGCAAAAGTTAATGTAGATGTCAGATTTTCAGCTAATGGTCTGCGGTATCCAGGTGGGACCATCGCAACGCGGGCCATCTGGCGTCCAGATGAGTTTGTCTATAAACATCCGTCGCGACTCCATGTTCGTACCCCAGCCATGATAAACAATGTACTCGGTCTGGTCGTCTGGACCGAGTACGATTGAGTTGTGACCAGGGCCGAGAACACGACCGGGAAGCGATCGCAGCACCCGTGGCCCAGCTTCATTACCCGCATCGGAGTAGGGACCAAGTATGTTGTCGGAAACTCCATAGTCTACGCCGTAGTTCTCAGTCTCCCAGCGCCCACCACTGTAAAAGCAGTAGTAGCGGTCTGCGTGTTTGCGAACACAGGGGCCTTCCAAAGTGTGCCAATCATAGATTCCACCGTACATCGGACGGTTCGCTAGAAACCGTTGCCAATCACAACGAGCACGCAGGACAACTTTCCCAACGCCTGCTAGCCTTGTCATGCTTTCCAGTCGATCTACCATTAGTGCAGTGCCAGCTCGCGCACCTCCCTCTGTATCCAGGAAATCACGGGCGTAGAAAAGATACCATTGCCCGTCATCATCGCGAAACGGGTGCGGGTCAATGGCAAAGGGGCAGGACTTGGGGTCAATGAGCGGTTCTCCAACGTCCTGATAAGGTCCCAGTGGATCATTGCTGGTGGCAACGCGCAACTGATGATCCTTGTCTTCGTGCCCCACCGAGTAATAGAGGTAGAACGTGCCCTCACAGTAGGCGACTTCAGGTGCCCAGAAGTTATTACCAAAAGCAGGGTTGGGTCGCAGCAGGGCATTACCAACAAAATCCCAGTTCAGGAAGTCAAAGGAACGCAGAAGGGGAAAGACACGCGGTTCGTCAGTCGAGTTGGTGTGTGTCGCATCCGAAATTTCCTCTATCTGTCCTTTCGCTTCCGCTGGACCTGTACCGATCGCATAGTATACGCCCTGGTATTCCCAAACGAATGGATCGGCGAAATAGCCCTCATACACCGGATTCGTATAGGTTCGTGTTTTAATAGCCGCTTCAGGTGTTGGCTCAGTCTGAGACATTGTAGCTCCTTACGAGTACCATCCAAGAATCGCCAAGATGCCTAGACGGTACTACCGAGAATAAAGGATAGATTATGAATCTTCCCAAATCCTCTCGGACTCATCCTCTATCTTTGGTGCCCTTTGGGTCTTTGCCGTGTAGGTGAAATATGGCAGTCAACAGTTGCATACGGTTAAGGGCACGATAATATCGTGCCCCTACCAAAGACCTATATTGCACTCAATTGAAAACCGCTAGAAGTGCTAGTACTTGAAATTTATGTAAGTTTCGACCTTATCCTCTGGTAACTGATCCACCACCTGACACCGCAGTAATTCCCGTGTCTGCTCCGGTAGGCTCTCATAATAATCTCGCGGGACAGTTAAATCCACTTTCGCCGTGTGGAGCCAATGCATTACATAGCCCATGACAACCATTGGTCTCGGTCTGCTTGTTATGTTCGGCGAGCCTCGATGCAGCGCCAGTGGCGTTCGAATCGCCACATCTCCCGGCATCATATAGAAAGATTCTATAGGAATCTCACCAGTGGCGACCTTTTGCAGCCCCTCTTCACGCGGCAAGACGTGCGTCCCACGAGCCATCTGGAACGGGCCGTTCTCTGCCGTAACTTCGACAAGCGGGAAGTTGACCGCTAGGGCGTAGAGTGGAGTTACGATCTGATCCGAGAAGAGCGGGCGATAGTCTCGGTGCATTTCCTGATAATCAGAACCCTGCACCGGAATATCAGCTCCTAACTGCACCATCTTGTATTCTTGAGCAAATACCCGATCGAGGACGCCCAAGATTACCGGATTGGCAAAGACATCCGTATCAGCGAATGGGGGAACCCAAGGGAATGTCAGATAGTAGCGGGATTGTTCGCGAGGGGCCAGACCGCCCGGTCGATTTTGGCGCTCCCGAAATAAAGTATCAAAAGCTTTTGCCCACTCCTCAATCAGTCCCTTATCGAAGAGTCCGCGAATCACACAAATTCCATCTCGATTCAGTTCCTGGGCGAATCCATCCAGGTCAGTAGCCGTAAATTTAGCCGTCTCTATGGTTTGAATCATCTTAGTTTCCTCTCTAACTCCTGCCGTTAGAGTCGAGTTGAATTGGGTTTCCAAAAACCGAGTGTGCTGGGATAGATAACCTCTCCCAAGTCTTCATCTACAGTTGCTCTTTGGTAATGATGTTCACTTGCTTGTGGAGCCTCCACTGAAGTGCACTTGTCGAATCAACTAAACTTGGAAGGAATGACACTGTTCAAAGACCGTCGCGCAGTTGATGCTAGCGCTAACGCGCTACTAGGCTAATGCCTCGCTTCGCTAACGCATACAAGTGGCGACTCCTACCGCCAGATGTTCAGTAAAAAGTAACCTACTATACCACTATAAATTATTCCCTCAGACAGACGCTTTAATAGCAGCTGCTGGTAGTGATTTTGGAACTTGAGCGAAGAGGGGGCACACAGAGCAGGGAATGCAGAATAATAATTCCTCCAGCTCAATAGTCAGATTATTCCTCTTTTGTCACTTTAGGCAGAGGAAAAGGACTCTCGCATAGCTATACTCACATTTTAGGCATTTAAGACAGATTTATCGCTGCAACGCGAGAGTTCCTACAAAAGCAACGTTTCCCGATAATTCTGTACCGAGAGTAACAAAACAAGGACTATACCTTCCAATACGCAAACGACGATTTCGAGACTATTTCGTGAGCAGGGACGGAAACTGCCATGAACTGCTGTGCTGTCCTGAAAGCTAGGTAAAATAAGGAATCTAATGGGGTTGCCTCCCCGTCAGCGCCTAGCGTTTGCGTAGCAGTATAGCGATCGCACATCTCGAATCAGCCTGATGTCTTACTTAATACTTCGTTATGAGTAGAAAAATTGGATTTTGGTTACTCTGGGTCGGCGTGGTTGCTTATGCTTTTCTCCTTGCACCTCCCAACCAGCCTGACACAGTAGAACTAATAAAAAACCTTTCCACTGGCAAGTGGGAAGGCATCAACCCCTTAATCATCGCTTTATTCAACATCATGGGCATTTGGCCCCTAATTTATAGCTGCTTGATGTTTATCGATGGCAGAGAGCAAAAAATCCCGGCATGGCCGTTCGCGACAGCATCGTTTGGAGTGGGAGCATTTGCTTTATTGCCCTACCTAGCGCTACGTCAACCGAATCAAGAGTTTACTGGTTCCAAGGATATCTTTCTGAAGCTGTTAGATTCCCGTTGGCTTGGCGTTGCCCTCACGCTGGGTACTTTGGGACTGTTAAGCTTTGGGGTACTTAACGGCAATTGGGGAGATTTTATTCAGCAGTGGCAAACCAGCCGCTTCATTCATGTTATGAGCCTGGATTTTTGCTTATTGTGCCTGTTGTTCCCTGCGCTACTAGGAGATGATATGGCGCGGCGCGGTCTGAAAAATTCCCAACTGTTTTGGGCGGTGGCGCTAGTGCCGCTGGTTGGTCCATTGTTATATCTTTGTCTGCGTCCACCTCTTCCGGACTCTGGGCAAGAGGTAGCTACGGCTAATCAGCAGATAGCGTCGAACTAACTAAGTCACTACTATCGGGTTGTAATCTCGCACCCGCTACTAGCTCCGTTATAGTTCTCTAGTTTGTGCTAAGAACAAGCTGTAAGTTTCTCAACAATTCCTCTGACGTGTAGGGCTTCGGCAAAAAAGTCTTAACGCTATTTCTAAGGCGTTCGCTCATCTTAGGGTTTAACACAAGCCCGCTAACACCGATGACCTTGACCTGTGGGTTAATTTTTTGTAACACACCGATTGTAGTTGGACCATCTATAGACGGCATCATCATATCGACTAACACAACACTAATGTTTTCCTTGTGTTGCGAATACAGGGCGATCGCTTCAATCCCATCACTGGCAGTTAAAACCTTGTAGCCATAGGTTTCCAGTGAGGTTTGCGTAATCTCGCGAATTGAATCCTCGTCATCAACCACAAGAATCAATTCTCCATTTCCAGTCGGTAATTCATAGCGCTCTGTTGGTGGATAATTTGTCTCTTTTGTCACGATTGCAGGTAAGTACACCTGAAATTGCGTTCCTTTTCCCACTTCGCTGAATACCTTGACAAAACCGCCATGACTTTTAACAATACCGAGTACTGTTGAAAGACCAAGCCCTGTACCTTTACCCACCTCTTTGGTAGTAAAAAATGGCTCAAAAATGCGATCGATTACTTCATTCCCAATGCCAGTTCCCGTATCGGTGGCTGTAATGACGATGTAAGGGCCGATCTTAGCCTCAATATTCATCCGGGCATATTGGGCATCAACCCAGAGATTTCTCGCAGAAATCTGTAGAGTGCCACCCTCGGGCATGGCATCGCGAGCATTAACGCAAAGGTTCATCAGCACTTGATGCAATTGGGTAGCATTGCCACAAACATTCCACAGGTTTGGCGTCATTACATCCGTCCGAATCTCAATGGCTTTGGAAAAGGTCTGTTTAACAATACGCTCAATTTCTGAGATTAAGTGTTCTACTTGTAGGGAGGTACACCGCCCTTCTAGTCCTCGTGAAAATGACAGCACTTGTTTGACCAAATCTGCCGCACGTTTCATGTTTGTTTCCAGTATCGAAAGCCACTCTTGGCTTTGCTCATCTGGAAGTTTGCACTCTAGAAGTTGAACCGTCATCATCATAGGTGTCAGCGCATTGTTGAGGTCATGGGCGATACCGCTTGCCAGGATGCCGAGACTCTCTATTCGTTGAACCCGGAGAAACTGCGCTTCGAGTTGTTTTGTCTCTGTAATGTCGGTGTTGACCGTAAGAATGGATTTGGGTTGCCCCTCTTCATCGCGCACTAGCGTCCAGCGACTGGCAACGATGATGTTTTTGCCCTCTTTAGTGACTTGATTCAACTCACTCTGCCACGAGCCGCATTCAGCCAGACTTTTCCGGCTGTCTTCAAGTTGATCTAAAGTTTCCCGTCGATAGATAAGCTCATGAGCATTTTTGCCGATCGCTTCTTCAGCTTTCCATCCGTACACGCGTTCAGCACCTTTGTTCCAATACTGGATTTGATTGTTCAAATCTCTAACTAGAATCGCATCGGTTGTGATATCGAGCAGAGCCGCCTGTTCGAGGATTTTGTGTAAACTTTGCGATCGTTCTTCTTCTGCCCGCTTGCGTTCGATCGCAATTCTGGCGATATGCGTTGCTATTTCCAGCAGTTGTAAATCTTGCGGACTCGGACTGTTGGGTTCGCGATAATACATAGCAAACGTACCTAAGACATTGCCATTTTTAGACAAGATAGGTGTAGACCAACAAGTGTGCAGCTCATGGCTTAGAGCTAGTTCGCGGCAATCTACCCCCAACGGAACACTGGCAATATCTGAAACAACATTGGGTTCACCTAGATAGGCAACCGTACCACAGGAGCCAACGAAAGAACTGAGGGCTACACCGTCGAGCGCCGAGTTGTAGGTTTTTGGAAGACTAGGAGCTGCACCATGTCGCAGGTTGATGCCATTGCGATCAAGGAGTAGAATCGAGCAGAACATCCCATTGGAATGTACTTCAATCATTCGAGCTAGACTGTCGAGTACATCCGAAAGTGATGCTCCAGTCGCGATCGACTCCAGCAGTCGTGTTTGCCCACTGACCAAGCTCTCTGCTCGCTTGCGCTCAGAAATCTCTTGTTCCAGATGCTTATTTTGCTCTGTTAGCCTCTTCGTCAGGTTCCGCAGGTGCAGGTGAATGTTTACACGGGCTAAAACCTCTTCATGCTCTAGCGGTTTAGTGATATAGTCCACTGCCCCCATATTCAACCCTTTGACCTTATCAACCTTCTCGGCGAGGGCGGTCATGAAAATGACAGGGATATCTTGAGTAGCTTTATTTGTCTTCAAGCGACGGCAAGTTTCAAAGCCATCCATCTCCGGCATAAGTATATCTAACAAAATTAGGTCGGGTGGGGCATATTCCGCCATCTCAATCGCACTTTCTCCATCTTCAGCCACCGCAACTTTGAAGCCCGAATCCTCTAAAAAATCAAGCAGCATCTCCAAATTGGTAGGAGTGTCATCGACGATTAAAATGACACCTTTTTCTGTTGTGTCAACACTCATTCTTGCCTCTTAAAATTGTTTTAAAAATTCCCGAATTTGTTTTCCTTTAAAATCTTTAGCCAGTTGACGGAGATGGTTAGCAAACGGTATCCATCGCTCATCCAACTCCTCCAACTGATTAGCTCGCTTAACAATGCCTCTCAGGTCGCCCCTCCTCGCCAAATCGAGCAAGGCAGCGACCTCCTGTGCAGGCGGAGCCATCAATTTGGGATTTTGCCGTCCTCGGACTTGCGAGACTGGGCTGGTTTTGGATTTTGGATTAACATCCTCTTGCTCTTGCCGGACACTCCTTGCCTCCTCGTAAACCCATTCTAGTTCCAAGTGCAGGCGTAATTTTTCTAAAAGCTCTGCTTCTCGAATTGGCTTAGAGAGAAAATCATCACAACCAACCTCCCGACTCTGCTGTCGATTGAAATCAAAAACGCTAGCCGAGATGGCAATCACCACCACATCTTTTAGGTCTGGTGACATCCTTAGGCGGCGGGTAGCTTCAAAGCCGTCCATCACAGTCATTACCAAGTCCATAAAAATCACATCAGGCTTAAATTCACGCGCTTTATCCAGACCATCTAAGCCGTTTGTCGCTTCCAGAACTTCAAACCCTAAAGGTTCTAGTAGACTAACCAAAACAGAACGATTTGCTGACTTGTCGTCCACTACCAAAACTTTCCGTTTAGCGCCAACAAAACCAATGATGTTGCGTTCCTGTACGTTAGTAACATTAACGGGTTGGGAAACTTCAGGCAAATTCAAATCCAGCCAGAAAAGGCTTCCTTTACCTAAGGTACTCTTGACCTTTATCTCGCCACCCATCAATTCAACTAATTGGCGGCTAATTGTCAATCCTAATCCTGTTCCTTCAGACTTATGACTATTGTCACCTACTTGCTGGAATGGTAAAAATATTTCTTCTAATTGCTCCGGTGCAATACCAATACCTGTATCTTCTACCTGAAACCGAAGTTTTCCTTCGTTATAACCTACTTGCAACGTTATACTCCCTTCTTCTGTAAACTTAACCGCATTGCTCAGTAAATTGATTAAAACTTGGCGCAAGCGTTTTTCATCAGCTCGGATAATTTTTGGGAGAGGAAAAAGCGTTTTATAAATTAACGAAATTCCCTTTTGTTCGGCACGGATACGACAGATTTCGGCAATGCCATTCATAAATGCAGGAAAATAAAACTCTTTAGGATAAAGTTCCATTTTTCGAGCTTCGATTTTGGAAAGATCTAAAATATCGTTGATGAGCGTCAACAGATGTTCACCGCACTGATGAATGATGTCAATTCCGTTATTTTGCTGATCAGTTAAATTTTTATATTTTTTAAATATTTGAGTATAACCC
>DATNPI010000049.1:0-1972 GCA_036703325.1 Coleofasciculaceae cyanobacterium | reverse complement strand
CATCCCACGCGCATAATGCCAGACTCCAGTTGGATACTTAAGGTCGTTCGCAGGTGCCGGTGTTGTCAGAATTTCATCCCACTTACCGAAGCGGGTCAAGGTATATAGCGGAATCGCATAGTAGTGCTGCAACGAGCCACTGAGTTCCGGCTGCCGCATCTGTTTTTCGTCTACTTTAGCCGTCTGAGTAGCCGCCTGAATGGCTAGTTCGCTCTGTCCCGTCATTAAGGCAGCAAACCAAAGGAAGTGATGGTTATGGGGCATATAGCCCATTGAATACATAGTCTGGGTATGACTATGAGTGGCATACGCCTTGTCCGCTTCAATACCCCGTTGATTGGAAACTACCGCATCGTGATAGCGTCCGACACGAATGTAAATGTGCGATGCCATGTGAACTAGATGTCCTGCACCGGGTACCAGACTCATAAGGCGATCGGCGGCAGCAACGCCTAGTTCGGGACGCGCCTTTTCTACTGCATGGATGTAAAGGTGATTTGCACCTGCATGATTTGGATTGCGTTGCAGGATAGACTCTAGCCTTGCCATGATTTCAATGCCCTCTGGCTTGGGTTCACCGTTTTCTTTCCAGTAGTCCCAGGGAGTGGTATCCATCAGTGCTTCCACAAACAGGGTTGCCGCATCCAAGTCGTCTGGATAGCGTTTGGCAACCTCCCGCATGGCGTTGGCGTAAGCAATATCAAAAGGCTTGCGGTCTTCAACATGCTTGATTGGGTAGCGCTTCGCTAGTGCCTGAATGTAAGCCTGCTCCTTCTCACTGGCATTCTTGCTCAGTGCGATCGCTTTCTGGAGCGCCTGCCCAGTCTCAATCAGGGCTTCTGCTTCCATAGGTGCGTTGATATTGGGTCCAAGGACATAGGCAATACCCCAGTAACACATAGCGCAGTTAGGGTCGAGTTTTGCTGCCTCTTTGAAGGAGCGTACTGCCTCAGCATGATTGAATCCGTAAGCGAGGATTAGCCCTTGGTCGAAGTAGCGCTGGGCAAGTTTCGAGGTTGTGGAAATTGGATGATGGTAGTCACCCAAATTGTTGAAGAGCGGTGCAGTATGGTCAGTATTCTCGGTGTGACTAATGCTAGGCTCGTGTGCTACTGCTAGTTTGGGTTGCGTCGTGATATATCCTGGCAGTCCAAGAGCGACAAGTAGAAATAAGAGAATTGCAGTTCGATTCATTCAAGTAACCTCCTATGAGAATAGGGGCTATGGACTAGGGATTGGGGGCTAGGGAAGAGTAATTTTTATTAGCGGTGGTGACAATTTTGCCATGAGAGGGTGAGGGGGAGAGAGGGGGAGAAAGCTTTTCATCCTTTGTTGTGATTGAAGCTCATGGATGTCTGTTTTGAAACTAGAGCGGGAGAGAGGGGGATAGGGAGAGGGGGAGAAGAATTTTCATTCCTTTTTTCAAGTTAAGAATCACATGATTCATTAATTACTTTCTTCCAACTGATTGACTGCTGGAAGTGATGTAGTAGTCGCTGACAGGTTGGCAATTTTGTTTGATTAGGGCAGATGACCTCAATGACCAGGGGCTTTCGACCTAAGCTAGAAATCAATCCGATCGCCTGAGTAAAAACGAATAACATAGTTTCGCCCGTTTTCATGGTGATATCTTTAGCCTCAAGTGTTATCCATGCGTCACCAGAGACAATTTGTATCACCAGTAGTCCTTTAGGTAATCGTAGAATATGACCCCGAAAGAGAGTAAAACTATGCTTGTTGAAAGAGTGCCAATTGAGTTCAGAAACAGAGATAAGTGATGTGTACATTAGTTAAGGCTCCATTAATACTGCACCACCGAAAACAATCCTTTATCTAACTTTCAAGGGAGCGGTACTGCAGATAGCTCCAAATAAGTAACCAGATAATAAGTAGTTGAATGTCTTACGGTTGAATGTCTTACGTTTATAGGGTTTTGACTTTTTTACAGACGTGCCAACAACCCTACGGGCAT
>DATNPI010000046.1:0-8887 GCA_036703325.1 Coleofasciculaceae cyanobacterium | reverse complement strand
ATCTCTAGCTCGTGGAGTCGGGCGAGGGTAGCGTTGAGCTGGCTCACTCGAGGAAACTACACTTACAGCCACCGCGCAGATGCCCATCCTATTGGCATGGATCTAGACCTACAGGTGTATGGCCCAAACGGCAACCTTGTAGGCGGCTCCTATTCCTGGGACAACCCCTTCGAGTCTCTAAACTTTACTCCAACTACCTCAGGATACTACACGTTCAAAATCAGCCGCCCTTTCAACCGCGATACTAGCCTTGATCTACGTATGGGGCTAGATGTTAACTATTACAATCCATGAGAACTCAAAGAATCACTAATAGCGTTAGCTGCTGATGCTTCCACACTAAGAAGTATATAGCGATTCTCAAGTGAGTGAACTACAGCACTAGGTAGGGGCGTAAGGCTTTGCGCCCTTACCCTTGCGATCGCTCAACGAATTTAATAGAGCTGTATTCTTTTTTGCTCAGTTGGTAAAAAGTCCCTTACATTGTAAATGGACTCTCCAAGCTGATTGCGAGTACCTACCTACTTGACAGCCATGCAACCCCAAAGAGTTGGCTTAGTATTCATTACCCAAATGATAACGATGGTTTTGCTAGCGATCGCAGCTGGCTGTTCCCAAGCTAAGTTGCCTCAAGCTACAACGGCACCGTCAGAGCCTTCTATACAATCCCTGGCTGAGGCTGGCTCGTCTTCAATACCACCTCAGTCAGATCGCTTCGCGCAGGCAATCAACACAGGTATGGGCGCAGCAATCCTTACTCAATCGGCTGTATCTGGGCTTGACTGGAATCTAGTCGCTAGTCGGTGGCAAAAAGCGATCGCGTTACTCAAGTCCCTGCCAACTTCTCACCCTAAAAAAGCATTAGCCCAACAAAAGATAGCAGAGTATCAGCGCGGCCTAACTTATGCCGAACGGCAGGCAGTAAGTAATTCCAAACTTAACCGTTCTCCCAACACAATTACCCCAGTTTCACTGGCTTCCAGAAAAACTAATCTTGCAAGCACAACCCCTTCACGAACGGCGTCTAAGTAAGGCTGACGTTAGCACCAAGGAGCAAAAGGCTTATTTAATACGCCTACGGATAGAACTGGTTAACATTAGCATGGAGAAAAAAATCCGTGCTGCGGGCAAGCAGCAAGAGATTGCTATTCTCGACCGTTTAATTAAGTGTGAAGGTGGCTCTTGGGCAAGTATTTGAGAGTCATCGATAATGTTCACTGGTTTATTTCACCCAGGATGAGCAATAGCTGATAGATTAAATGCAATTCGCGATCGACAAGCTACTACCAGAACGTCCCTATCGCTATGAACCTAGACTCAAGAAACGACGCCCCAAGCCCTATGGCTGGATGCAGCAACCCCGTGACTTCCTCAAGTCTCATCCCGCAGTTGCTTAATTCCGTCTTAAGTCAGTGCCATTCGTCCTAACCTTTATGGCTACAGCTATAAATTCCAAATCTCCAATCAATGAAGTCGGTCAGTCTTACTCCAGGTCCGATTCAAGCCTCGTCTCAACCGTCAATTCAGGGAGTCCCTCCAATCTTTCTAGGGGCTGAATTTCTGTGGTTATCGGCACAAGGATGGTTAAACCACCGGGAATACACTCAACCTCAATGGGAGTTGTGCCGATAATTTCTCCATCCAGAACAACTTTTTGAGGTGGATCTGTGGTTACTCTGATGCGTTTTGCTCGCAGATAACCGATGTCATCCCGTTCAGCAGCATCGCCACGAAACGCCGTTTGCAGCAGGTGGTACGCTGACGCGATCGCTCCAGCCCGATTCTCTGGTGCCACCACAGTTAAATCCAGCAGTCCATCATCATAAATAATACCAGCCGGGCCTTGTGCCAGAATAGATGTTGCTGGGGCCGCATTCGCTATAGTTACAGCACCAGCAGTAACAGTAATTACCTCCTCATCAGTCTCGATCTTCGCCTCAAACGTATCAAACTCCCGCAGCTGCTTTACGCCGGCTAAGATGTAAGCCAACATTCCCAAGCGGTTTTTTGCTTCTCGATCCGCTTTTTCAACCATTTCCGCCTCAAACCCAACGCCAGCCAGCAGAACCATCGGCTTCCCGTTGCACTGTGCGGCATCAACTACCTTCGTTGCCCCATCTAAAATTGTCTGACAAGCGCCTTCAATCGTGGTAGGAATTCCCAAAGCTGAAGCAAAGGCATTGGCTGTACCGCGTGAAATCAAACCTAAAGGAATGCTTGTTCCCACCAATGCCTCAGCAGCCGCTGAGAGGGTGCCATCACCTCCAGATGCAATAACCATATGGACTCCCTGTTCAACGGCTTCATACGCCAATTGACTGGCATCAACTTCTGGCGTCGTCAATCGGATATCAAGGTCCATTTCCGGGTCTAAAAGCGATCGGATTTGCGACAAATCTTGCTCAGGGTCACTTTGACCGGCAACTGGATTAAAGATGAGACAAGCGGAACGCTTCATAGTCATTGGTCAGTTGTCAGTTATCTGTTATTTGCTGAGATGTTGGCGCTTAACGTTAGGTATAAGCCTGATTGAGATCCTAGTTCATCAATCATTGGCTTAAGCTGAAGCCTCTTTTGCTATTTTCATCAAACGCTGCCAACTTTTTCCTAGCCTTTAGGCAGAGCTTTGCTCTACACCCGTGTATCACTGACTACTGACTACTGACTACTGACCACTGACCACTGACTACTGACTACTCCTCAACTTGGCTAATGCGGCGCATATTCAGCACGTCGCTCATTTTTCGGATTTGGCAGAAGCTATTTTCCAGTTGTTTGTGATCACGGATGTCAATGCACAGGTCGATGACAGCAGGTCTACCTTCCTGAGTTTTTACTTGAGCGTGGCGAACATTAATATTTTGGTCACTCAAGCGAGACAAGATGTCTTTGAAGACGCCTACCCTGTCCATGACCTCCATTTGAATGTTGACCGGGTAAGTTTGAGGACGCCCGTTACCGCTATCGGTTGGGTTCCAGCTGACTGGAACTAGGCGCTCTCCTGGCACACTCTCCACATTAGGACAGCCCTGCCGATGAATCGAGATACCACGCAAGCGCGTAACGATACCAATAATCGACTCACCAGGAACAGGATTGCAACAACCGGCAAGGTGATGGAGTAGCCCTTCGACTCCAGCAATTGGTTCGCCCTTACTACCATTAGTTGATGGCAGTTTGACAACTGGCGTCTGGGGAACAGGTAGTAGCTCCGGCTCGACGGCAATAGGCTGCGTAGCTTTCACGGCTTCTCGCAGCCGCTTGACCACTAAGTTCAGTGTCAGTTCGCCGTAACCCAGAGCAGCCACTAAATCTTCGACGTTGTGGTAGTTACAGCGCTCTGCTGCTGCCTGCATCGGCCCGGATTTGAGCAATGCTTCAAAGCCTTTCTTGCCTAGTTCCTTTTCTAGAAGTTCCCGACCCCGAGCAACATTTTCGTCACGATGCGATCGCTTATACCATTGCCGAATGCGGTTCCGGGCACTGGGCGTCACCACAAAGTTCAGCCAGTCCAAACTTGGGTGGCTGTTTTTCTGCGTGATAATTTCAACAATATCCCCGTTCTTCAATGGAGTATCCAGCACACGCCACTGTCCATTGATTCGAACACCTGCACAGTGGTTCCCCACCTCTGTGTGAATCCGATAGGCAAAGTCCACTGGTGTTGCTCCCCGACTCAGGGCCACAACATCCCCATTGGGTGTAAATACATAGACATCGTCCTCAAATAAATTATCTTTGACGCTCTCCAAGTATTCCTGAGCATCTTTCAGGTCATTCTGCCATTCCAGCAGCTGCCGCAGCCAAGTAAACTTTTCATCCTCAGCTGAAATCCGGTTACTGCTAGAGCCGCCTGTTTCTTTATACTTCCAGTGTGCTGCAATTCCATATTCAGCAATGTGATGCATTTCCAAGGTGCGAATTTGGACTTCGATAGGACGCCCCGAAAGACCAATGACGCCTGTATGCAACGACTGGTAGCGATTCGGCTTCGGCAACCCGATGTAGTCTTTAAAGCGACCCGGAATCGGTCGAAAGGCATCGTGAACAATGGCCAAAGCCCGGTAGCATTCTTCCTTCCTCTGCACAATCAGCCGCATCGCAGCAATGTCGTAGATTTCATGAAAGCCTTTTTGTTGCCGCTGCATCTTCTGATAAATTCCATAGAGATGCTTTGGACGCCCACTAATTTCCAGGGCCTGAATTCCAACTTCCTCAAGGCGCTCTCGCAGAGTTTCTCTCACCTTAGCCAATCGCTCTTCCCGATCTGAGCGCCGCTCTGCCACCAGTTTCTGCATCTGCCGGTAGGACTCGGGTTCCAGATACTTAAACGACAAATCTTCCAGTTCCCACTTAAAGCGCCCAATTCCCAGCCGATTTGCCAATGGTGCAAAGATTTCTCGGGTTTCCTGGGAAATACGGCGCTGTTTTTCCGGCTTCAAGTGTTCTAACGTCCGCATATTATGCAGTCGATCCGCCAGCTTCACTACAATCACTCGAATATCGGTCGCCATTGCCAAGAACATCCGGCGGAAATTTTCGGCTTGGCTCTCGGTTTTACTGGAAAAGTTGAATTTAGAAAGTTTTGTGACGCCTTCAACTAACCGCCGAACCTCAGGTCCAAACCGGGTTTCTATTTCTTCTACCGTGATGTCCGTATCCTCAACAACATCATGCAGAAACCCAGCAGCAATCATCACACTGCTGCCGCCTAAATCCCGTAACAAACCGGCGACAGCGACAGGATGAGCAATATAAGGTTCTCCTGATGCTCGGTACTGACCCTCATGTAGTTCGTAGGCAAATTTGAAAGCTCTACAGATCAAATCAGTATCATCGGGGATTGGTTCATCAGCGTCTGAACGCGCTATAGATAGACACTCTTGCAGCCAGTCAGGAGCATTAAAGCTAAGAGTGGAGGGTATAGCGATGGCATCCATATTCCTTTCCTTAGAAAATAAAAAATAGATCTGAGAGTTTAGCAGAACTGTTATGAGATCATCCCTAGTGTGCTCTTTGAGTAGTTGGTTGCGCCTGATCCTCCTGACAGATCAAAATCATTCAGGGCTGACTCTTATGGAGGTTCTTACGCTTCGGTAAGCGCTCAATCCGCAAGTAATTTTCCGATGCAACAGCAGAGCAAGAGTTCCGAAGAAAGCTCTTTGCTCCCTGGTCAGGAAAGCTTACTTTAAGATTTACTCCTTAATGCCTGCTTGTTTGCTGACTAATCGCCTTTATTAGTAAAGACAAAATTCTTTACATTGATTCTAAACCAACGAGAGCCATAATGTTGCCATCGTTACAGCGCAAATGCTATCAGGAATTCCAACACGCCTTAGAGCAGCTGCACAAGAGGGTCGCTGCCACAGATTTGGAGGTAGCCGCATTCCGGGATGAATTTCGGGACTTACAACAGCTGTTTCAAAGCCAAATCGTTAGTTTGAGTGCAGATGACTTTGACCCAGATTTTGCCTATCGGTGGCAGTCTTTTCAGACAGAAATCTACAAACAGATGCGGCTGTTGGAGACGGATGTGATGCTATTGCAGGCGTCGCGGAGTCCTGCAACAACCCTGGCTCGGGCGGCTGGTGTGAGCGATCGCATCAAGACCCTGATTCAATACTGCGAAGCGTTGCTTCAACTTTAGCGCCAGCACTCAGCTTATGGGGACTAGGAGCTAGGGAAAGAGGCTGATTTGTAACAGTTGAAGGTTTAAAATCTTGTCAACATTTCTTAACATCTCATAGCCCATAGCAAGAAAATTCAGCGCCTTTATATAGGGCCTAGGGAAAAAGGTTGGTTTGTAACAGTCAAAGGTTTAAAATCTTGTCAACATCCCTTAACATCTCATAACTGTTTGTAAAAAACCCTAGTCCCTACCCCCTAGCCTCTATTCCCTAGTTAAGGGTTAGGAACTCTTGCGGCATTCCTGTAGATTTAATGAAGGAAATGGGACTGTGTAAGGAAGGAAAATCTGTGCAATGTCCGAAATGTAAGAACGTAACACTATTGGATGGCATTCTGGACGAAAACCTTGCCGTACAGTACTGCCAGGAGTGCAAAGGTATCTGGATTCCCGCTAGTGAGTACGAAGATTGGCAGGCTCGGCAGCCCTACAATTACAATCCAGTGGTACCAGATTCGGCCTCCAGAACGCTCAATGTAGATTTTGTCCAGTCTCCCTTTGATACTAAAGCGGCATTGTGTCCAGAGTGCCAGCGCTATCTATCTCGCGCCAAGGTCAACTTGAAGACGCCGTTTTATGTGGAGCGGTGTATGCATTGTCGAGGCATTTGGTGCGACTACGGCGAGTGGGATATCTTGGAAAGACTCGGACTGCATACAACTATTGAGCAGCTGTTTTCCAATGAATGGCAGACAAAGGCGCGATCGCATCGGTTCTCTGAACAAGAGCGTCAAGCAACTATCGACAAACTAGGGATTGAACTGGCAGAACGCGTGTTTGAACTCGCGGAAGCTTTAGAGAAGCATCCAAATGGTGATTTCGGCGTCGCTTACTTAATGCGACGAGTCTCGGTTAATGTTCAACCCCAAGAGGCAAGGAGTGGGGGTGAGTAAGCATGGGTCATTGGTTGTTGGTTATTGGCAAAAAACAAACAACCAAGTACTAATGACTAATAACTGATGACTAATGACTAACAATGACTGAACCCCTGTTTTGTGTAGAAAATTTGCGGGTTGCCTATCCCAGCAACCGCTCGGCGGCAATGTCCCAGTGGGCGGTGGATGATGTCTCTTTCACCCTGGATGCCGGGGAACGGCTGGGATTGGTAGGGGAATCAGGTTGTGGCAAGTCAACGCTGGGACGGGCGGCTATGCGGTTGTTACCCCCTGCCACACAAATTGAGGGACAAGTAAGGTTTGCTGGACAGTCGGTTTTTGATTTGACGCCCAATCAGCTACGTCAGTTTCGAGGGGAAGCGGTGGCCCTGGTTTTTCAAGACCCTATGACTCGCCTTGACCCACTGATGACGATTGGGGAACACTGCGTTGAGACCTTGAGAGCGCACCAACCCCAGCTATCGCGACGAGAAAGCAAGGAAAGGGCAATTGAGACGCTAGCGGCTGTGAAGATTCCAGCAAATCGATGGTCTCAGTATCCTCATGAGTTTAGTGGGGGAATGCGGCAACGGGTAGCGATCGCTCTTGCTCTATTGCTTAACCCTAAGCTGATTGTGGCGGATGAACCAACCACGAGCTTGGATGTCACCGTCGCCGCGCAGATTTTAAAGGAACTCACTCGATTGTGCCGCGAACGGCAGATGGGACTGTTGCTGATTTCCCACGACTTGGCAATGGTTGGAGAATATTGCGATCGCATTGCTGTGATGTATGAGGGACGGATGGTCGAAACAGGCCCTGTGGGGTCAATTCTGCGGCAACCGAATCACGAATACACGCGATCGCTTTTAGAAGCCGCCTTGCATATTCAAGCTATCAGTGAAGAGGAGAATCAGGGAGAGGGAGATGCAGAGAATTCCCAATCCAAAATCCAGGTTGAGAATTTGCGCTCGTCAACGAGCGACCCAAAATCCAAAATCGATAGTTCCCAATCGCTCACACCGCTTTTACGAATTAGAAATTTAAAGCAATACTACACTTTGGAGAGCAATTTAATTGCAAAGCTACTTTCTAAGGAAAAGGAAAGCAGCGGAGCCATTAAAGCTGTAGATGATGTTAGCTTCGATCTGTATCCGGGTGAAATTCTGGGACTGGTAGGGGAATCTGGCTGTGGCAAGAGTACCCTTTCCCGGACGATCTTGCAGCTAGTTCGTCCCACTTCCGGAACCGTTGAGTTTCAGGGACAAAATTTAGCCCAACTTGATCGGCAATCACTACGGGCAATTCGTCGTCAAATCCAAATGATATTTCAAGATCCCCATGCTTGCCTCAATCCTTTAATGACGGTGGGGCAAAGTATTGCTGACCCGTTATTCATTCACAATCTGGCTACTCCAACTGAAGCCAGAAGCCGGGTAATGCAAATGCTGGAGCGGGTGGGGTTAACGCCAATAGATGATTACTATAATCGCTATCCAGCTGACCTTTCAGGGGGACAACAACAACGAGTCGCGATCGCACGGGCGTTGATCACTCGTCCAAGCCTGCTAATCTGCGATGAGCCAGTAAGTATGCTCGATGCCAGTGTCCAGACACAGGTGCTGGATTTGATGCTGGAGTTGAAGGCAGAATTTAACCTTACTTATTTGTTCATTACGCATGACCTTTGGTTGGCGAGGTTTTTGTGCGATCGCATTGCTGTCATGAATAGCGGTCAGATCGTCGAGATTGGTCTCACTGAAGAAATTTTTCGCCATTCCCAGCACCCTTACACCAAGACGCTATTACAAGCGGCTCCTCTACTAGCGACCCAACAAGGATGAGACTCATTCAATCTCTGCAAGACATAGATGCATCCGATGCTTTCAATTGTCGATATCACTTCCGTTTACATAGTCATTATTAAATTTTCTCCCCTCTCCCCCTCTGCCACTCTCCCACTCAGACTTAACGATGACTACCTAATCGGAAGTGATATAACTCCTCTTCAACAGGCGATCGCATTTCTTTTTCCAAAAGCTGGCGTTGAGTAGGTTCTACCTGTAATTAGGCGTTCATCTGCCTCAATTGTTTCTTCATTTGGATCAATTGCTCCGTCAGCTTGGCTACTTCCAATTTCAGTCGCTCATTTTCCTTGTGCAGAAGCGCTTCTGATTGCTGTTGCTCAATATTGTCATGGAAGACCAGAACCGCTCCTAGGATTTTTCCCAGAGCGTCTTTTATCGGTGCAGCACTATCATTAATTGGGATTTCAGTGCCATCCTTTGTAATCAATAACGTGTGGTTTTCTAGCCCGACAATCATT
>DATNPI010000042.1:0-9047 GCA_036703325.1 Coleofasciculaceae cyanobacterium | reverse complement strand
AGCGTCCAAATTACTCGACGGCACGGGTGAGTTTCGCCCCAACATCTTCCGTGCCGCCCTACGGGGTCACGCCCTACGAATTTTTGGCGGCTTAACCGATGCCAATACAGCAGACCGTTTAGTAGAAATCCTTTTTGGTGGTGTCCGTTCCAGAGAAGAAAAAGTCGGACTACTGGGCATAACCTTCCGCGAATCTACCCTAGAACTGGATGAGTTTGGTAAAGACTCCTATGCTGTAGCCACCTACAACGTTGAAGGGCAATTAACCTGGCTATTAACCCAAAAGCTACCCGACACCGAACGCCAAGCCTTGCAAAC
The DNA here is from genome assembly GCA_036703325.1 of Coleofasciculaceae cyanobacterium. Lineage (GTDB taxonomy): Bacteria > Cyanobacteriota > Cyanobacteriia > Cyanobacteriales > Coleofasciculaceae > DATNPI01. The sequence continues at coordinate 8,729 of DATNPI010000042.1, read as the reverse complement.
CTTAGTCAAATCCTTAACTCGCTTCGCCATGCTGTTAGGTGGCTTCGGCAAATCCTGGCGACGCGCCGACCATCGGCTCTTTTACCCTGAATACTATCCCAATTATTCTGAGGGTAAGGGAGAAGACTTGAAACCACTAATTGGTTGCCATTGGCAGTGGGCAGGTAAATCCCTCATCTCGGACAACCAAGTTCGCAAACTAGAGGACGTTGGTTCATTTATCGACCAGGTACGCCAAGCAGCTTCTGATTGGATGCAACTGCAAGGTGTTACCCCAAATCCTCTTCAAAAAGCCGATTGGCGGGAAGCTTGGCATCCAGACATCGTACAAGTTTGGGGACGCTTAGCCGATGGTGCAGAAGACAGCGAAGCCATCCAGTGGTTACACGGTCCTTACCGCAAGCGCGACCCTCAATTCAGAATTTCCGAAGGTACGATTTATGGCACATCTGTAACGGGTGGTGTCAGTCAAATTGGCAGGATTTGGCATCGGATGTATCCCATCGTGCAACTGAAGAAAAATCCTGATGACCCCAAAAAGCCACTTATCAGGAAAACCAACAAATATTGGGAACTTCTGACCTTCTTCCCAGATTATTCAGATAACGATTCAGTCCAATTTTTAGGATTTCTCGAATCTGAGCAAAAGATGTTCCAGAGACTTTGGTCTACATAAGCGAGTAGGCAACAAGGAGGCGCTCTACTTGTCGAGTAGAAATATTTAGGGTATTTGCGATCGCCTGCTTCCTTATGGAATGTGCGAAACAGTCAAAATGTAGCTCTTGGAATCAAAAACCATGGAAACTAACTATGTGGAATAAGGCTTTTAGGGCTTTAAGGTTACCATGTTACGCTTAAGAATTGCGACATTTAATTTGCGAACGTACATAAAAAATTTAGCTATTTCGTCTGTGCTTTGTACGAATCTTTAATCGGAAGAGGTTCCTAGAGGGAACCTCTTCTCCCTATGAACATCCCGTTTATTGATTAGCTTTATTTATGATATAAACCCAAGCAAGTTGTCGAAAAACTGTATTTTTTAATACAGCTTAATAAACAACAATCTGCTGTGCAGACTCCAATCACAGTGGGTTCCTTCTGGCAATCACAAAAGTTTTCGGTCTACTGACTTTAGTATTGCCTAATTAGGTTGAGAAAAGTTGGCGAAAATCAATCGCGAACAAATTCTGTTTTGTCCAAAGCCCAAGCAATTGGCGCTTCTTGGTATCAAGGGAAGGAAGATGAAAATTTTGCTGGTAGAGGATGATGAGCCAACGGCTTGGGCGCTGGAGGAAGCGCTAAACACTCATCACTATATCGTTACCCTAGCGACTGATGGACAGATTGGGTTGGAACTGGCGCAAGCGTTTACTTACGACCTACTCCTGTTAGATGTACTCGTCCCCAAAATGGACGGCATAATGCTTTGTCGGCAGCTGCGTTCTCAGGGTTATCAAAATCCAATTCTTTTGTTAACAGCTTTAGACACCACCACCGATCGCATCATCGGTCTGGATGCTGGTGCAGATGACTATGTCGTCAAGCCATTTGATATAGAAGAGCTAATGGCTCGCATTCGTGCCTTGTTGAGACGGGGAAATTCTACATTGCCACCCGTGATCGTTTGGGGAAAGCTGCGATTTGACCCTAGTGCTAGCGAGTTCAGCTATGGAGGGAAGCTGCTGCGCCTGACTCCCAAAGAGTACAGTTTACTAGAGCTTTTTCTTATGAATCCCCGACGTGTTTTCAGTCGGAGTGCAATTTTAGAGCGCATTTGGTCGGATGAAGAGTCTCCTGGCGAAGAAACTATTACCACTCATATCAAGATCTTGCGGCAAAAGTTAAAAGCAGCAGGGGCAACCGCAAAGTTCATTGAGACGGTACACGGCTTAGGGTATCGGCTTCAGGTTTTACCCGAGCAGGAAAAACCTGTTTCTTCTGTTCCATCCCCACCCACTCCTGAGATAGGCAAACCACTGCAAGAGCAGCAAATCACTTCAAAGAGCGAGAGAGGAGGTGAGAGGGAGAGCGGGAGTAACCCCTCTTCTTTGGTGATCGAGTCGGTTTTCAAACTTCGGCAGAAGTTTAAAAGCACCTTTATCGCTCAAGTTGAAGTGCTAGAGCAAGCAGCCCAGGCACTGTTAGAGGGCAGGTTAACGATTGAGTTGCAGAGAAAAGCTCTGCAAGAAGCTCACAGATTAGCTGGGTCAATGGGAATATTTGGTTTTGCGAAAGGCTCAGAATTAGCAAGGCAGATTGAGCAATTGCTTGACACTGAGGAAACGATAGAACTTACAGCAGCCTTACAAATCGCACAACTGCTTGGGTTGCTGCAACAAGAACTGAGCAAGCCTCCCTCTATGCCTGCACCTGCTCCGGTTCTGGCATCAAATTCTACCTCATCGACTCCAAGAATACTGGTGATTGATGATGATGTGGTACTGACCGATCAGCTCAAACGTGAGGCAAGTGCTTGGAATATGCAAGTAGAAGTTGCCCTTTCCTTAAAGGCGGTTAGGAACGCGATCGCTTCCACCCCTCCCCATATCATCCTCTTAGACCTTACATTTCCCGATCCAACTGCAAATGGTCTAACTCTGTTGGCTGAACTGAAAAGCCAGACTCCCCAGATTCCAGTTATAGCCTTTACAGAGCGGGATAGCCTGAGCGATCGCTTAGAAGTAGCTCGTCTGGGAGGTAGCGCCTTTTTACGAAAACCTGTTTCAACCGAGCAGGTCTTTAAGACAGTTACTCAAGCCCTCAATCAAACTCGCGCAATTGCTCTTGGCACTGCGCGAAGCGCAATTGCAGCCAAAATCTTGGCTGTCGATGATGACCCAATCATACTAGCTACTCTGTGCAGGTTATTAAAGCCTCTGGGACTGGATGTTACGACCTTAGAAAATCCGCAACGATTTTGGGAGGTACTCTCAGTAGAAGCTCCAGATCTGCTTATTTTAGACTGGGAGATGCCAATATTCAGTGGACTCGATCTATGCCAGGTGGTGCGAAATGACCCACAGTGGAGTAATTTACCTATTCTATTCCTGACTGGTCACACTGAAACTGACACGATCAACCGAGCTTTTGCGGCAGGTGCGGATGACTACATCAGCAAGCCAATTGTTGAGCAAGAATTAGTTATCCGAATTTTAAATAGACTAAAGCGAATCCGGGATTAGCAAGCACACTGTCGGTGAAGCCGGAGAATCACTATTGTATTAACTTTATTAATAGCTTTCTTCATCCTCAAGTTTTATCCCTGGAAAGTTGCAATCATAAGTTGGTATCTTGAGTTGACAGGAGAAATTCCTATCCTAAGATAAAAATGCCTCGATCAGATCGACCACAAGGCATTACTCACAAAATGAATAACTCCCATCCATCAACGTACAAATTTGAGCAGGGTTAAAAAGCGGCGGTTCACGGATGAGCAACAGAATACTCGATAGCGATAAGACTAAAGAGCAGCTTATCGCTGAACTAGAGGCACTGCGGATATCTAAGGAAGCCTTACAGCAACAGGTTACCATCCAGAGCGCACAATTGGAGAAGTTGAGTAGCGAGGAACGGTCGAGCTGCACCATCCTTGAAGCTCCCCTGCCGATGATTCTTCATGCTGAAGATGGGGAAATCTTGAAGGTTAACCAAACTTGGACAGACATTACAGGGTACACTCACTCAGCGATTCCGACAATCACCGCCTGGGTAGAAAAAGCTTACAGGGAACCTGCTGAAGACATCAAAGCAGCGATCACTTCCCTCAACAGTTTGGATAAACCGCAGTCAGCAGGCGAGTGTGTCATCACCACCTGTTGGGGTGAAACGCGCATCTGGGACTTCCATTGTGCCCCGTTCGGCAAAACTCCTGATGGCAGACGCCTAATCTTCACGACAGCCCTTGATGTTACCGAGCAGCAACAGGCAGAAGCCGCCTTGCGCGAGAGTGAAAAGAGGCTCCGCCTCGCTTTGGATGCTACTAAGATGGGGATTTGGGATGGAAACATCCTAACTCATCAAGTAATTTGGTCGAGCCATTGTGAAGAGTTATTCGGTTTGGCTCCCGGTACATTTGACGGAACCTACGAGGTCTTTGAAGCTTGCATTCACTCAGAAGACCGAGAGTGTGTTCGCCAATCCCTCAACCATGCTCGCCTTTCTCGGCAAGACTATCATCAGGAATTTCGGATTGTCTGGAGTGATGGCAGCATTCACTGGCTCGAATCGAAGGGAAAATTTTTCTACAACGAGGCGGGTGAGGCAGTCCGGATACTGGGCACGGCTATGGATATTAGCGATCGCAAATTTCTAGAGGAGAAGTTGCGTACTTCTGAAGCACAGATGCGAGGGGTCTTTGAGGCGATGACTGACATTGTACTTGTCCTCAATACCCAGACAGATGATGGTGATATCACTGATATCAAAGTCGCGCCGACAAATCCCACGTCCTTATACAGCGACACCTCTGACATCATTGGCAACACAGTAGAGCAATTGTTTCAGGGCAACAAAACCGAGACCTTTTTGAGCCAAATTCGGCAAGCCCTAGATGCACAGCAGACCATCAATTTCGATTACAGCCTGTCCCACGGCGACTCTGAGATTTGGTTCACTGCCAGCATTTCGCCTCTGTCAGAACATTCGGTCATCTGGGTTGCCCGCGACATCACGGTTCGCAAGCAGATGGAGGATGCGTCAAGGCAGAGCGAACTGTGGTATCGCACGTTGTTTGAGTCCCTACCACTCCTGATTTGGGTCGCTGATGCTAATGGATATAGCTACGATTTTAACCAGCAGTGCCAGAATTACCTGGGCATGACCAAGGAAGAAATCAAAAGTTTCGCTTGGGAGAAGGCTATACATCCTGATGATGTAGAGTTTGCTTTGAGGTGTTGGTCAAAGTCAATGCAGACAGGTACCCCTTACGAGGTAAAGTATCGATTGCGGCGGGCAGACGGCGTTTACCGTTGGCACGTCGTGCGGGCGTTACCGCTGCGTAACGAACGGGAGCAGATATTGGGGTGGATCGGTTCGGGTACGGATATCGACGACTTAAATCGAGCCAAGGAAGCGATTCAACGGGAGAAGGAATTCTCAGAACGGCTAATTGATAGTAGTGTTGATGGAATTTTCGCTTTTGACCGTGACTGTCGCTACACGGTTTGGAATCCAGGGATGGAAAGGCTCACTGGGATCGGTCACGCTCAGACAATCGGCAAATGTGCTTGGCAGGTCTTCCCATTTTTGCAAGAAATTGGGGAAGATCAATTTATGGCGGCAACCTTGGCAGGCAGGACTGCGATCGCCAAGGACAGACCTTACTATGTGCCACAGACGGGTCGCAACGGATTTTTTGAAGGCCATTATTCTTCTTTAAGATATGAATCCGGTGAGATTATCGGAGGGCTGGCGATTATTCGTGACATCACTGATCGCAAAATTGCAGAAGCAGAACGAGCAAAGCTGATTGACATCCTCGAAGCTACACCTGACTTCATCTCAAGTTCCAGCGTTGATGGGCGGATACTCTACTTCAACAAGGCTGCCCGGAAGATCTTGGGCTTGGGTCAAGATTGGGAGAATGGGAATTTCGACATTCACCAGGGACATACGGGCTGGGCTTGCGAGGTAATTCACAACGAGGGCATTCCAGCAGCAATCCGAGACGGAAGCTGGATCGGTGAAACAGCTCTGATCTGCCACGATGGACGAGAAATTCCCCTGTCGCAACTGATTATCGCCCACAAAGCGAAAGACGGAAGCGTCAAACTGTTGTCCACCATTGCCCGCGACATTACCCAACAAAAACAAGTCCAGGCAACCCTGCGAGAAGCGGAACGGCGCTGGGGTTCCTTGTTGGAGAATGTCCGCTTACTGGTTGTAGGACTGGATAAGACCGGCAAGGTTGAGTTTGCTAATTCCTTCTTCCTGGAATTGACGGGGTATGCCCCGGCAGAAGTTCTTGGAAAAAACTGGTTTGAAACCTTCCTTCCACTGCATCTGAGACAGCAGGCGTCTACAGTATTCTGGGAAGTTCTAGAGCAAGAATTTCATCCCCACTACACCAACGTCATTCTCACTAAATCGGGCGAAGAACGAACGATTGCCTGGAACAACACACTGCTGCAAAATTTACAGGGCGAACCGAGCGGCATCATGAGTATCGGGGAAGACATTACTGAGCGTCATGCCGTAGAACAGATGAAGAACGAGTTCATCTCCATTGTCAGTCATGAGCTGCGGACACCTCTCACAGCGATTCGGGGTTCGCTGGGTATCCTAGCTACGGGCGCACTCAATCATCATCCCGAACGGATGCAGCGCATGATTGAAATTGCAACAATTGACACCGAGCGCCTGGTGCGTCTGGTGAATGATATTCTCGATCTGGAGCGACTGGAGTCGGGCAAGGTGACTCTGGTTAAGGAGTACTGTGATGCGGCAGCTTTGATGGTGCGATCGGCTGAGGCGATGCAAGGACTAGGTCAAAAAGAGAACATCACTCTATCCGTTTCCCCTGTATCCGCCCTAGTTTGGGCATCTAATGACCAAATCATCCAGACGCTTACGAATCTGTTGAGTAATGCGATTAAATTTTCCCCTGTTAATGGTACAGTTGCCCTAACAGCCCAACCTCAAGCTGATTGCGTTTTATTTCAAGTCAAGGATCAAGGACGAGGCATTCCAGCTAACAAGCTAGAAAAGATTTTTGGGCGGTTCCAGCAGGTTGATGCTTCCGACTCTCGCGTGAAGGGAGGAACAGGTCTGGGTCTGGCTATCTGTCACAATATTATTACGCAACATGGGGGGCGAATCTGGGCAGAGAGCGTTTCAGGTGAGGGGAGTACCTTTTGCTTCACTTTGCCCGTGTCACCCGAGCAGCCATGAATCATGAACTATGAGCTATGAACAAGCGAATTCTGGTAATTGATGATGAAGAGCGAATTCAAGAAGTTATCCAGACTTGTTTGGAAATACTCTGTGGTTGGGAGGTGCTAACCGCTGGTTCCGGCAAAGAAGGGTTGCTTAAAGCCGAAACCCAACCGCCAGATGCCATTCTTCTAGACGTATCCCTGCCTGAGATGGATGGTTTCACAATCTTTCAAAGGCTACAAGAAAATCCTGTCACCCATTCAATACCAGTTGTTTTGCTGACTGCCAAGGTACAGTCTGCGGATCGGGCTAAATTTACTCAGTTAGGTGTAGCAGGGGTAATTATTAAGCCGTTTGACCCCGTGCAACTGGCTGCCCAAGTCGCTTTAGCTGTAGGTTGGAACTTCTAAACGGTGATAGAGTGATTGCCATTCATGAAACGATGGCGGGGAGACCTCGCTCCAAGAGTGGATGAGGAGGAGAGCCGCTGCCGAGTTCATAATTTATCGGAAAGCGCCTTATATCCCCGTCCTATAAGGACAGGGATATAAGGCGGGTCAGCGCAGGCACGGAGCTGACCAATAGAATTGACAACGGAGTCATAAAGCTTAATCAACAATCTTATGTGGGGGAGCTAATATAAGGTTTGTGGTGGTGAGGTCGAACCCATGATTGTGTACGAGTTCAAGGTTAAGGGGAAAGAAGCTCAGTATCGAGCAATAGATGAGGCGATACGTACTTCGCAATTCATCCAAAACAAGTGTTTGCGGTACTGGATGGAAAATAAAGGATTGCGTCAATACGACCTCAACACATACTGTGCCGTACTTGCAGCAGAATTCCCTTTTGCCGAACAACTCAACTCAATGGCTCGACAGTCTGCGGCTGAGCGAACTTGGAGTGCTATCGCTCGGTTTTACGACAACTGCAAGAAGAACGTTAAAGGGAAGAAAGGGTTTCCAAAGTTTAAGAAACACTGCCGTTCGGTTGAATATAAAACGAGCGGCTGGAAGCTTTCACTCCTCCGGAAAGCTATTACCTTTAGGGACGGAAAAAACATAGGAACCCTTAAACTAAAGGGAACCTATGACCTTAACTACTACGACATCAAACAGATTAAGCGGGTTCGATTAGTCCGTAGGGCTGATGGATACTACGCTCAATTTGCGATTGATGCGAAAGTTAGGATTGAACCCAAGCTAACAGGTAGAATGACAGGGCTGGACTTGGGATTGAAGTTCTTCATTACCGATAACCAAGGGAATACGGAACAGTGTCCTCAGTTCTACAGAAAGTCACAGAAGCAGTTAAACCGAGCGAATCGCAAGAAATCAAAGAAGTTCAACAAGAGTGCTAAACCGCAGTCAAAAAACTACCACAAAGCAAGAAACCGATATGCCCGGAGCCATTTAAGAGTAAGTAGGCAGCGAAAAGAGTATTGCAAGCGAGTAGCATACTCCGTCATCCAATCTAGCGATTTGGTAGCCTACGAAGACTTAAATGTGAAAGGGCTGGTAAAAAATCGGCATCTTGCCAAATCCATCAGCGATGCTGGATGGTCAACATTCCGCCAGTGGCTAGAATACTTTGGCTTTAAGTATGGGAAGGTTACGATTGCAGTACCTCCCCACAACACGAGTCAGAATTGTTCTAGCTGTGGTCAGAAAGTCTCAAAATCCCTATCAACCAGAACCCATGTTTGTCCTGATTGTGGGTTCGTAGAAGATAGGGATGTGAATGCCGCCATCAATATCCTGAAACTAGCACTCAGTACGGCGGGGCACGCCGGAACTTACGCTTGGGGAGATTTGCCCTCTTGGGCGATTGGAGCAATCCTGTCGTTTAACGGCGAGTCG
>DATNPI010000015.1:0-11924 GCA_036703325.1 Coleofasciculaceae cyanobacterium | reverse complement strand
GACGAACTTTTGCAGTTGTGCCAGAGGCAGAGCATTCTCGGCAATCACAATGAGTAGATGACCGGGTAGTCCATTACTCAAGCGTTGCGTCAGCAGTTTGGCTTCGGTTTCCTCAGCACCATTGGCGACAAACCAAGCGATCGCCAAATTATTCATCTGCTGCACTAGAAACGACTCAGCAATCAACGAGAGAGCTTGTTCAGCCTGACTATCGCTAAGGCGTCCCGGTCGTAGGGTTTTGAGCAGAGCAATGAGTTGTGGGTCACTCAAGGGTTGGTCAGGCTCTTGACCCGATGCCACCTTGGCTCGGTCAACCCAAGGTCTTCTGATTTGAGCTTCTTGTTCTAAAATCCCTTGTAGGGCATTTAGATAAGCAACTTGAAAGGTAAGCCATGTTCCTTCATTACGCCTCAAAGGCTTTTTCCGACTCAGAATACGTAGCAGAGCCACACTCAACAGGGAGATCGCTGGAGCCATTTGCAAGGCCGCTTTTAAAGGCAGTTCCAAGACATCAGTTAGGGCACTGATGGCAAAGCAATTGAGGCTCTTGACTTCCATGTCCTGGGCAATGCGAAAGGCAATACCAGCAATCTGGGCACTGGGGTGTCCCAGCTGGGCAACGTCAATATGGTGCTCCTCTAACCAATGCCGAATGCTTAGGCTCATGCCACCCTAGTTACTCCAAAATTTCTCACTCATCTTATTGTGAACCCTATACAATGAGTGCGAATTCCAGGAGTTCAGTCTTAAGGGCTGAGGACTACCGATTTGGGATTTTTGATTGCTGATAGCGGTAGCTCTCTTCGCAGCGTTAGCTTTTCTTGCGAGCGTCGGAACGAGCGTCTGTGTTAGCCCAACGGGGCGCGATCGCGCACATTTTTGCTTAGGGGACGCTGACCATGACCAACAGACTGCTGACTCTGACCAGTCAGCTAATAATCCAAAATCTAAAATCCAAAATCTAATATCCGAAGTATCCGTGCCAAAAAGAGAATTGCACCCATTCCATCTCCAAGTGCCCCTTCGCTCTCGTAAGCAACGGGGACGCAAACTGGTCATCCGACTAACTAAGGACACCAAGGCATCTGTTTTAGAAAAGAGTAAGGAAGATTATAGAGTTCCTACTTCCTCTGCCCTTGTTCATACTCAAAAACGCTACCGCCGAAAGCCCGTCTGGCGGTGGTCTGTGCTATGGCTGAGTATTGTCTCCCTCATGGGAGTCACCGTTGCCGCCGGTGTGTTGTGGCTGACCAAGCTGCCGCCTCCCGCCCATTGCCAAAGTATCTCTCCTTTGTCTTCTGATAGTGAGCGCTTGTATTGTGCCCAACTTGCTGCTGAGTCTGGAAAGTTAGATCGGTTAGTGGCGGCTATAAAGTTAGTCCAGAATTGGACTCCAGAGCATCCTCTCTACTCAGAGGCGCAGCGCCTGATCAAGGAATGGTCTGAGGCAATTCTAGACCTGGCACAGCAGAAGATTAAGCAGGGTGACCAGTCGGGAGCCGTGAGAATCGCTAGTAAAATTCCTGTCAGTAGCCCTCTTTATCCTGAGGCGCAAGCCGCAGTAGCTACCTGGCAACAGGAGTTGAAATGGAGCCAGGAAATTATTCGCCAATTTAAGGAGGCTCTGAAAGTGCAAAACTGGTCGCAGGCCTCCCAGCTGATTCCTCGGTTGTCGCAGATTAATCAGGAATACTGGAATGTGAGCCGTGTCGATGCCCTGATGCGGCAGGTGTCGGCAGAAAAAGAGGCATGGCAGCAGTTGGAGGAGGCAAGGGAGTTAGCGAAAACTAATAGGCTGGCACAGCTGGAAGAGGCGATCGCTCTTGCCGGAAAAGTCAATCCGAATAGCTTTGTCAAACCCCAAGCGCTCGTTGAACAGTCTCGCTGGAGTCGCAGCCTACTGGAAATCGCCGCTGGGCTGTTCAAGAACCAGGATTTTGCTGGTGTGGTCAATGTTGCCCAACGGATTCCCGGTAATACCTCTCTTTCTCAGGAAGCTCAGGACTGGATTCAGCTGAGTCGTGCTTCTCAAGCTGCCAAGGAAGACAACATTCTCGCCTTAGTGGATGCCCTCGCCGCCGTAAACCAGATTGATGCTAAAAGCCCTCTTCATCGTCTTGCCACAACACAAGCGGCTCTGTGGAAGTCTCAGTTGCAAGACCACGCCCAGTTGAAATTCGCCGGAGCGATCGCCAGCTTCGATCAACGGACGGCGCTCACCTATGCGATCGATCAAGCAACGCGGATAGCACCGGGACGCCCTCGACGCATCCTCGCCCAGACACTAGTTGCCCAGTGGCGTAAGGAAATACAGCAAATTGAAGACCGAAACAAGCTGAGTCAAGCCGAACAGCTGGCTAATCGGGGAACGATTGAACAGCTCAAGGAAGCGGTGGAAATTGCCAGTAAAATTCAACTGGGTCAACCCCTACGTATCGAAGCTCAAACGGCAATCGCTAAATGGAAACGCCAAATTGAAACAATCGAAGATCAACCCATCTTGGACTTAGCACAAACGTTTGCCCAGCGCCAGGATTTAATTGCCGCGATTTCTACCGCTGGGCAGGTTCGACCCGGTCGAGCGTTACACACTACAGCACAGCGGACAATCGCTGGCTGGGAAGCTCAAGTTCAGATTGCTCAAGACCGTCCAATTCTGGAAGCGGCTACCGCCCTCGCCACTCAAGGACGTTTTGACGCCGCGATCGCAACGGCTTCTCAAATTCCTCGTGAACGAGCGCTTTATGAGCAAGCTCAAGGCTTGATCAGCTCGTGGACATCCCAAAAAGCCGCGACCGATGGTGAAGCTCAGTCAGCTCTCCCTGAGCAGAACTAACAAACGGGAATGTTATGCTAACGACCATTAGGACTTCTGCTGTTTATGAAGTAGTGATAGCTTGTGGTCGCAAAGGGTTCAGTCCGCTAATGGTGGCTCAGTATTGGGCTATCGCTCAACTCAAGAAACTCTTGCCAGTGGTCACTCTAGAAGGCTGGCAAACCTCTAACTTTCGGACATGGCTTGGACTGGAAAAGCAAAAAACTGTTAAAGCTGACGCTATTCCTGCACCTCATGCTGTTGATGGTGTGGCACTAGCCGCTAGTCATTTTATCTGGGGTCTCTCGCGAAAAAAAAGATGAGCGATAGCGCAGCAGGATGCGATCGCGTCCTTCACCTAACTCGCATTCTTCTGATTGATGATGACCCAATCTTTCGGCTGGGTCTCGCTACTGCACTGGAACCGTTTCCTGACTTGCAAGTCGTCGCTGAGGCAGATACAGGTGCAGCAGCTCTAGAAATCCTGGAGACCTTGCGCCGTGAAGATGCCATAGATTTGGTAGTTGTGGAACTGGCTATTGGTCGCTCTAACCCTAACGAAGAGTTGACCGTTGAAGGTTCAGAAGATAACCTTCAACCTTCTGCCCCTGTGTTGACTGGGTTGTCACTATGTCAGGTGCTGAAAACCGAGTACCCTAACTTGCCAATTTTATTGCTCACTGCCCAATCAGAACCTATCCTGTTGGCTGCCGCGAAAGAGTCTGGCGTTGAGGGCTATTGCTCCAAAGGCTGTGCGCTCGCGCTGATCGTTCAAGCTATACGTCAAGTTATGTCGAGACAATCCTCTTGGCAGACACTACCAGCGGCACCAACAGCACAAATTAATTCTGTACGCCCGCCTAGTTGGCATAGTAAGCTGCGCCAGTCAGGACTACGGCAAATTGAAAACGCCTTGACGCTGGTGACGCAGCAGCTGCAAAATCCCGAACTTTCAAACCTGGATTGGCTGTTCTGGAGCGGACGCCGCCGAGAACTTTTGGCAGCGCGTTGGGTGGTGAATCAGCTATTGCCCACCGATGTTATTGTGGTGGACAAGAGTGGGAGAGTGGGAGAACTTCCGCCCCTGAGATCCAGACTTGGTTCCGCTACTCCTTTAGAGAACGCTGACGCTCCTAACGCCGCTAACTCTTCCCGCTTATCCCCTTATCCCCTTGCTAATTGGCAGAGTCCACCAACTGACTCACCGACACCCAGCAACCAGTTGAGTCGAAGACCATATCCATCCTCAAGGTTTGAGGTGACTTGGGCAAGACTTCAGTCTGGCTTGTCAAACCTCACTGGAGTCGTGTTAGAACTTGACATTCTGCAAGCCGAAAAAAGACGGGATTTACTTCAGATTGTCCTCCGTAAATTTGAGGATATTCTAGATGAATTGCGCTCTTCCCAGGTAACGATCGAGCAGCTCCCCCAGAAGCGATCGCTTGTTTTGCTGGACTTGTGGCAAGTATCAATTGCAGATTTTTTTGGCAAATATTACACCCTATCGGTGGGGAATAAAGACTTTGAAGTCACGAGCATCTTATTGCAAGACGCCAGAGTTATCCAATCAGCTATTCTTGATAAAATTCCCTGCGTTGTTGAATTGTTAGCCCAACAGCTATTTGAGACACCTTTAATGATTGATAATGTCTCTTATCCAGGTCGGACGCCTGAAGCTATGGCACGGGCAGAACTCTTAGTTCAAAACTTGATTATTCAAGTTGCTAATGCGATTATACAACCGCTATTAAATGAACTTGCAGACGTTGAATTGATTAAGCAAACTTTCTATGATCGGCGTCTAATTTCATCGCGGGAAATGGCTCGATTTCGCAATAATTTATCTTGGAGATATCGCTGGTCACAATTATTAGGGGAGCCACAAGCTATCTTTGAGAGTCGATATGATTTGTTTGTCCTGAGTGACACCGGCATCAAAAAAACTTCCATCTATGCGCCTCGGCGTGAGGAGCTAGAACAGCTTCAAGGTCTCCAGTTAGTAGTGACATTGGCATATGAAACACGGGATGCGCTCTCTCCCCGCCTGCGAGCTACTGTTGCCTGGGTTGGCAGAGGTGTCGTCTATGTCCTCACGCAAGTAGTTGGTAAAAGCATTGGTTTGATTGTTCGCGGAGTGATTCAAGGTGTTGGTAGTACCTTGCAGGACACGCGGTTTGGGAAAAATGGTGAACGAGGAAAGTAAGCGATCGCGCATTTAACGCCACAACATTCACAGAGCATCATTAGTCCTTAGTTATTATTTGACTGCACCCACTCTTGATGAAGCTTGAAACGAGTCCTATGCCACTAGTTCTTTCGCACACAATAGAGATGAGGTGTGCAAAAAAACAATAAGTAGTGACTAATGGCGAGTAACTAACTAATCCAAGTTTTTCCATTTTAAAATCTAAGTATAGATGCAATTTAAGGGCATTTCAATGGAACCCCTAGAAAGGGGACAACTGTATAAAAATTAGTTACCATTCGTATATTAAAACTCAAGTCCAAGCTTAATCTCAGTTCAGGGTCGTTGCCTTATGATGGATATGATTGACGAAGCATCGCTTCAAGAACTGCAAAACTTAATTCAGGATGTTGTAGAAGCACAAACAGACAATCTTTCGGAGATAGTGAAAATTGCTGGTCTAGATTCTGCCGAAGATTTTGCTGGCGCTGATATGAGTAGTACCTGGCTAAGGGGTGCCATCTTGAATGATGCTGACCTGAGCGGTACGGATCTGAGGGGAGCTAACCTCAATGGTGCCCTTCTTAGCGGGGCAAACTTGAGTGAGGCTAACCTAGGTAATGCAATCCTGAAATCTGCCAATCTGTTACGTGCCGACTTGAGTTATGCCAATCTGAGCAATGCTAACCTGTGCGGTACTAGCCTTATACGTGCCAATTTGATGTCTGCCGATCTGAGCAATGCCGACTTGAGGGGAGCCAGCTTGGGTGGTGCCGACTTGAGCGGTGCCAACTTGGGCGGAGCTAATCTGGGTGGAGTTAACCTGAGGGGAGCCCGCCTAAATGGTACTCAGTTGTGTGGTGTTAACTTGATACGCGCCGATATGCGCCGTACAGATTTAATAAGCGCCAACTTCTGCCTTGCTGATTTGATCTGTGCCGACCTTAGCGCCGCTAACTTGTGCGGTGCAGATCTGATCTGTAGTGACCTGAGTATTGCCGACCTGAGGGGTGCGAACCTGAGTGGTGCTGACCTGAGCGGCGCTATCCTATGTGGAGCTAACCTGGGCGGCGCTATCCTAGACGGAGTCAACCTGAGTGATGCTAACTTGAGAGGGGCAAATCTAAAGAAGGCTAAGTTTAGAAGAACTTTAGGGATTTGTGAAAAAACCAAACGGGATTGGATGCGGCGAGGGGCAATCTTTGAGGAGGTCAGTAGCGAAAGCGTTGCGGCACGACAGTGCCTCGCTCTTTGATATTGAGGGTGGGTTAGAATGGCGATCGCTTTAACTTTAGCTATCGCTACCCTCTCCTAGCGAGCAATGGCTTCGCTTTGATTGTAAAGGTTAAGCACTACTTACGCCCAAGGGATCGCAGTGTCATGTACCTTTAAAGGTAAGCGCTTCTACCAATGATTCCAGCTTGGCAATGCAACCTTCCCTTCCTACAAAGCCTCAGCCGGAGCCTGAAAACAAATGCCCCGATTGCCTATATATGCAGTTGGAAGGAATTCCGGTTCAGCCAGATAGCCAGGACCATCTTGAGTTTTGGCAATCAACCCAAACACCGAAAATTAATCTGCACTTGACCATCAGCTTTAACGAGCAGTGGGAATCCTTGAGGAAGGGTCGCGTCAAGTTCGGTCTCAAAGGTGGAGAACTAAGGTTAAAGCTAGAAAACAGTGAAATTCCCTACGAATTCCGTGAACTAACGGGTTCACTTGAACTTTCTATCCAGACAGAAAGGCAAGAACTTCAAGCAAGTAAAGAACAAAAGGGTAGAGAGGTTCGTAGAGACACTGTAAATTCTTCTTTAAATGGGAGCAAAACTCCAGCTCAACCACAAGCTGATACAAAGCAAAAGTCGAGGAATACAGAGCAATTCCAGGTTACCGTCTGTCACGTAGCAACTAAGGTGTCGGAAGAGAATCCCGCCTGGGTCTTTGAAGAGGAAGTAGGTGGACTAGTTTTAAAAGGCTACCTGAAGAAAGCCAAGCTAGCAACCTTGAATGTGATTGCTTTGCCCTGTCGTGTAGAAGCAACTTTTGAAGTGTCCAAGCGAGATGTGTGTCTGACTGATGCTGAAGGATTGTGGCCGCCAGATCTAAGCCGCAACAAGAGGGCAGTATTAGACAGACTGATTGTCCAGCGTTTGCTGGAACCGAAATTCAAGCCCTATCTCAGCCGAGCGGAGTTGCGATATGACTGATGACCAATCTCTTCAGGAACTGCAAGTCCTGATCAAGCAGGTTTTAGAAGCACAAACAGACAATCTTGAACAGCTCGCAGCAATTGCTGGTCTAAATCTTGCTGAGGACTTTGCGGAATCTGACCTGAGCCATACCAACTTAAGGGAAGCGGATTTGATCGAAGCTGACCTCAGGGGAACCGACCTCAGGGGAACTGACCTCAGGGGTGCCAATCTTAGGGGTGCCGACCTCAGGGGTGCCGACCTCAGGGGTGCCAATCTTAGCGATGCCGACCTTAGGAGCGCCAACCTCAGGGGTGCCAACCTCAGGGGTGCCAACCTCAGAGGTGCTAGTTTGGACGGTGCCAACCTCAGCGATGTCAACCTCAGCGATGCCGACCTCAACCATACTGACCTCAACCGTACTGATCTTAGAGGTGCCAACCTCAGCGATGCCAAACTGTGCGGTGCCAACCTCAGCGATGCCAAATTGAGGGGGGCGAACCTAGCCAATGCTGATCTCAAAGATGCCAACCTCAAGGGTTCTCACCTAATTCGTGCCTACCTCGGTGGTGCTGACCTCACCAGTGCGGATCTAGGCGGTGCTAACCTGAGCGAAGCCGACTTGAGCGATGCCAAACTGAGCAGTGCCAAACTCAGGGGAACCAACCTCAGGGGTACTGATTTAAGCCTTGCCGACCTGAGCGGTGTCAACCTCATCCGTGCCAACCTGAGCAGTGCCGCTCTCATCCGTGCCAATCTCAGGGGAGCCGACTTGATTCGCACTAATCTGAGCGGTGCTGACCTTAGGGGTACTGACCTGAGCAATGCTGACCTGAGTCTTGCCAACCTATGCCTTGCTAATTTGGGCAGTGCTAACCTGATTCGTGCCAACCTGAGCATAGCTGAGTTGGGTGGTGCCAATCTGAGCAATGCCAACCTAAGTGATGCTGATTTGAGGGGGGCCAATGTCGAGAATGCTTATTTCGCAATGAACCAGGGAATTTCTAAGGAGACTAAACTTGTTTTGATTAGGCGAGGGGCAATCTTTGAGGATTCGACCGGCAATCGCTCTGAGGTTCTGACTCCTCACCAAAGCAAGCACTAACTCCACGCGACTTTCAGTTCCTTTCCACAAGCTCCTGGATTAATCCTGCGGGATTAATCGAAAATCCATTCCATGAAGAACAACTGGGAGAGCCTTGCCACTGCCAGTGATACCAAATCCGTTTCAATAACTCCCTTATTCCCTCGCATAGGGGGAGAGAGGGAGAGGGGGAGAGATTGTCCACTGAGGCAAAAAAGGGGTCTACAAGGCGGCTTTGGTATGAAAAGACGGAACCCTTTGAGCGTTTTTTGTATCTAAATAATCAGGTATCAATCTCAAAGCTCAAAGGTGGCTGATGGCTGGAGAAAAAGAGCAATCAAGGAAACTGATTTTAGTCAAATTTGCTGTTTTGGCACTACTGCTACTGACTAGCGGATTCACCCTCACAGCCTGCAAAATCACAAGGATAGGAGGTAAATCCATTGGACAACCAAAGCAAAATCAGCCAGCTAAGTCCGACCAAAAGCAATCTGATGAACAACTAAAGAAAAATCAGCCCGGTAAGTCTGACCAAAAGCAATCTGACAAAAAGAACAACAGCGAGCAAGACACCCAGGTTGACGATGACCCGGAATAAGCGCTGCTTCTTTTAGCGTCTTGTGCTACCCTCCTGATCATGATGGAGATTTACAGCGACTATAGTACGATCGCAACAACACTGCACGACCGACGTCAACGTCTCGCCAAGCTGATTGATTTCCCTGTAATTCTTTGGTCAGGGCAGGCGAGTCCGCGCAACTTTTCGGCAAACTCTTTCCCGTTTCGTGCCAGTAGTCACTTTCTTTACTTTGCAGGTCTACCGCTAGAAAATGCGGCTATTTCCCTCAATAGCGGTCAGCTAGAACTTTTTATGGATGACGCATCTCCTAGCAGTGCCCTTTGGCATGGGGAGATGCCCGAACGGGAGGAAATTGCTCAGATGATTGGGGCAAATGCTGCCTTTCCCCTGTCAGAACTTCAGACACGAGCAATGGGTGCCGCTACAGTTGCTGTTCAGAGCGCTACTACTTGCTTGCAACAAGCTCAGATCCTGAATCGACCCGTGGCACCAGCGAATGCGCCCCAAGGGATTGATCGGGATTTAGCTTATGCGATCGCTTCTGTGCGACTGTGTCACGATGCCGATGCCCTATCGGAGTTACGAAAAGCCGCTGCTGTCACTGTAGAAGCCCATAAAGCTGGAATGGCAGCAACGCCTAATGCCAAGCTTGAAGCCACTGTGCGGGGAGCAATGGAGGGCGTGATTATTGCCCATAACATGACCTGTGCTTATGGGAGCATTGTTACAGTACATGGTGAAGTTTTGCATAATGATCAATATCACCACCCACTGCAACCAGGAGATTTGCTGCTTGCCGACGTGGGTGCTGAAACGCCGACGGGGTGGGCAGCTGACGTAACTCGCACTTGGCCTGTCACTGGCAAGTTTTCCCACACCCAACGCGACCTCTACGATATTGTATTGGCAGCTCATGATGCCTGTATTGACAAAATCCGCCCTGGTATTGAATATCGCGACATTCATTTACTAGCGGCATCTGTGATTGCCCAAGGATTGGTGGATTTGGGCATTCTGCGCGGACAGGTGTCGGATTTGGTAGAAATGGATGCTCATGCTCTATTCTTTCCCCACGGTATTGGTCATCTGCTCGGTTTGGATGTCCACGATATGGAAGATTTAGGGGATTTAGCAGGTTATGCGGAAGGAAGAGACAGGAGCGATCGCTTTGGCTTAAGCTACCTGCGACTCAATCGACCCTTGCAACCAGGAATGCTGGTAACTATCGAACCAGGGTTTTATCAAGTCCCGGCGATTTTGAATGACCCACAGCTACGGTCAAACTATCAAGATGTTGTAGATTGGGAGCGTCTTGCCCAGTTTACTGATGTCCGGGGCATTCGTATTGAAGATGATGTCTTGGTAACCGAGGAAGGTAGCGAAGTACTGACAGCAGCGTTACCAACTCATGCAGATGCGATCGAGCAACTGGTCAAAGACAGTTGAGTGCGAAGCCGCGCGATCGCGTAACGCGTAAACTGAGCGCGAGCGTTTCTATTTAATCTGAAGTCTATCAACGTCCTGAGTACAAGTTCATCTGACCAGAGTCGCAACAGGTTAACCGACAACACCTGAATAAGGCTTGGGAGCGCTGGTTTTCTCGGAGTAGAAGACTTATTATCTCTATTTTGACCTGAGAAGCTCCCGTTAAAGTGCGTTAGCACTTAACGAGCGAGAACGTCACAGACTAGCTGTAAATCCTTCCAATCCCCGAGAAAGCCATCCACCATGAAAATTCTCATCGTAGAGGATGATGAGTTGACTGCTAAAGCGCTCATTACAGTCCTCTCCAACCAAAACTATGCTGTTGAAGTTGCAACCGATGGTCAAGCGGGTTGGGAGCTAGTGCAGGCTTTTGCGTATGACTTGGTAATGCTTGATGTCATATTACCTAAGCTTGATGGCATCAGCCTTTGCCAACGACTGCGACACTCTGGCTATCAAATGCCAATTCTATTGCTGACTGGTCGAGACAGCAGTCATGAGAAAGTTATCGGGTTAGATGCAGGCGCAGACGATTATGTCGTCAAACCCTTTGATCCAGAAGAATTGGTCGCTCGTGTTCGAGCTTTATTGCGCCGAGGCGGTTCGACTTCACTACCTGTGCTGGAGTGGGGAAACTTACAGCTCGATCCCACTAGCTGTGAAGTTACTTATGGAACACGCCCTCTCCAATTGACACCGAAGGAGTTTTCTCTTTTGGAACTCCTCCTGCGAAACACTCGCCGTGTGTTTAGCTGCGGTGTAATTCTAGAACACCTTTGGTCGTATGGAGAAACCCCTGGAGAGGAAGCGGTTAGGACTCACATCAAAGGGTTGCGGCAAAAGCTGAAAACAGTAGGCGCTCCAGCTGATTTAATAGAGACGGTTTATGGAATTGGCTACCGCCTAAAACCCCTAGAAGCTCTTGACCTACCGCCAACTTCTCCAGAAACGAGCCAGACAACTCGGCAGCAGACGCTCTCGGCATTAGCTGGCGTGTGGGAGCGATTTAAAGGAAGGATTAGTGAGCAAGTGTCCGTCCTTGAGGAGGCTCCCACCGCGCTGTCGAACGAGACACTGGGTCAAGAACTACGCACCCAAGCTGAGCGGGAAGCCCATACCTTGGCAGGTGGATTAGGCACTTTTGGCTTTACGAAAGGCTCTCAGCTAGCTCGGAAGATTGAACACTTATTTGAAACTGAATTTAGTCAAAAAGAGGTAAAAGAACTCCATAAACTGGTAGCAGCGTTGCGGCAGGAAATCGAGCGTTCTCCAGAAAAACCTATTTCCAGGGGGGGGACAAAAAAGGATGAACGCCCCCTACTGTTGGTGGTCGATCGCGATCGCCAACTCGCCCTCGAATTAGTTAGCGAGGCTGATATTCAAGGAATACGAGCAGAAGTAGCAACGAATCTATCTGAAGCCAGAAAGGCGATCGCTCGTAAACATCCTAATATCGTGGTGCTTGACCTCTCGGTTTCTAGTACCACTGAGGACAGCTTGACGCTACTAGCAGAAGCTAGCAAGCGGACACCACCGATACCCGTTTTGGTGTTCACAGCCCAAGATAGTTTAACGAATCGGATAGA
>DATNPI010000012.1:0-10439 GCA_036703325.1 Coleofasciculaceae cyanobacterium | reverse complement strand
CGTAGAGGGTAACTGCCCTAAATCAGGCAAATTTGCCACCAGAATCTTTTTAGCACCCACACCAGCTAGAGAGGCGATCGCCTCTGTTACATTTTCAACAGGAATAGTGGCACGGCTTACCCCCTGCAAATAGTCATTCGCTCCCGCCCACAGTACATACAGTGCATTGGGATTGGTCTGTTGATGCGTCTGTGTAAACGACTGAACCTGTGTCAGCAAGCCTGGTACAAGACTACTGCCTTCACTTCCGGTGGTTGCTCCTCCGCAAGCGAAATTGTAGGTTTGACTCTTAGAGAGGTGGAGTTGCTCGGCAAGATACTCAACCCAAACCCGACCATTCGAGTAACGCCCCTGAAAGTAGGTCGGATTGGGCGGATACATTCCCCCCGTCGCCCGGAACACCGTACCCACATCCGAAAGACTGTCCCCAAACACATAAAGTTCATTCATGGGTTCAGGTTGTTGAGCTGAAAATACAACTGATGTCATAAAAGCTAGAAGTGTAAGGGCGATCGCAAAAAGAATTCTTCTCACCGTTTCAAGAGGGACTTATCAAACCTCAATTAAGCAATCAAAAGCCCTCCTCCCCAATTAAGGAAGAGAGCATAGGAGATCAGCCGTTGCCGCTAATCGGGCTTCCCTCGATACCCTCACGATAACGAATCCTTTGGTGTTGAATATGGGGTGAAACCGCACTCAACAGGAGAGGTTACACGCCGTCGGGTTAGCTGCAATGAGCAATTTTTCAGGGACAGGTTGCTTGGGCGTACAATTGGCAAACAATGCCAGTTACCTACATATTCGAAAGAATTTGCTGATAAGCCTGAATCATTGCCAGAGCGATCGCGTCCCAACTATAGTTGCTCAAAGCATACTTCTGAGCATTGGCTCCTCGTCGTTTCTGCTCACCGACATCCTGAAGCGCCTCCCGTAAGCACTCAGTCAAAGCATCCACCTCACAAGGACAAACCCAACCTGCCTCAGCGCCCTTCACTTCCTCCCAGATATGAACCTGGTCAGAAATTACTACTGGCGTTTCGGCAACCATCGCTTCTGCTACCGCAATCCCAAAGTTTTCGTAGTAAGAAGGTAGAACAAACAAATCAGCCTCTTGTAATAAAGCTGCCTTCAACTCACCTGTAACAAAACCCGTAATCGTAGTGCGGGACGAAAGCGGCGAAGTCTTTAGCTGTTGCTGAATCTGCTTTTCATAATCTGGGTCTTGAGGATTCGTCCCTGCCAGAACAAAGTGAAACTTCAGTCCATCCGCTACCAACCTTTCCAGCGATGGAATCAGCAGATTTAATCCCTTCTTCGGATCGATGCGGGACATAAACAGCACTAAAGGCTGGTTATCTGGAATATTTAACTCAGTCCGTACTTGACCTGTGAAAGGTATCACGCCTTCTTTCTCCCCCCTTACCAAGGAGGGAATGTAAGGAGGAACATTTATTGTTGGGGGTTGGGGAGGGTGAACGCCTAATGGAATCACCAAATCCAATGTATGAGTTCCGAAGCGTTCTGAAATTTTTGCTTCTTGGATACTAGTAAAGTGAATTCTAGCCGCACCAGCTAAATTAGGCCGCTCTAGGAGTGCGGCATAGATTTGCTTCAGCTGCCGTTTCTTGCGTAAATCAGCGGGGTCAAGTGTACCCAAGGGACGCAGAATATAAGGCAGCTTCCTGTATCGTGCTACCGTTGCCGCCGCCGTACTTACTGGCGAAAAGAGAGCATGGATATGGGCAAGATCAAATTCTGAGGCGTGCCACGATAGCCAGCGTAACAGATCTAGAGAGAACTTATAGCGGCGGAAAGGAGAGCAATGGAAATATCGCACCTGATAACCATCTTGCTCAACTGGTTTATCCAGAGGAACATCCAACGGCAACTGACCAGCATCTCCATTAGAATCTGTTGTCAAAATTGTGACTTTGACACCTTGAGACGCCAGTGCTGATGAAAGCCCCAAAACCATCTGGCTAGGTCCACCATAAACCAGGGAAATTGAAGGAACAATCTGGAGAATTCGCAAGGGCTGACTCACAAATTTTTCAACTCCTACTTTATGACGTAACCTCAAATGTTGCTTTGGAATTTTTGGTATCCGTTGATGGAAGTTTTATTATCCAAGCGACTATAGACCTGACCGTCGTTCCACATAGCCTGAGTTAGGTTGCCTAGGCTACTGAGAAATCCGAGACTGTAAGAGCCGACTCGCCCTATAACCTTGAGCCAAGACCTGCTCTTGCCCGAGGAGAGCTGTCCTAGTACCTGAGCTTGAAACAAGTTGAGCGAGAATCTGGCAAATTGAGCTAGCGTGAGATTTTTGAACCCCATTAAAAAGTGATTGTGATAGAACGTGATTTGATATTCAAGCGATCGCGTACTAATGTCGTGGCATCCACCTGTTTCTTCTCCCAGATGCACCAGATATGCCTCCGGGTCGTACCAAATTTGCAACCCCGTTTGACGCAAACGCAAGCAAAGATCAGACTCCTCCCGCACGGCACTGCCTCGGAAACGCTCATCAAAACTCAGTCCGTATTGAGTAAAGATTTCCCGTCGAAAGGACATATTACAGCCCCTTGCCGTGAGGACTGGCTGCGCTTTCACAGTATGAACTAAGTTAAGGTGATATAAAAAAATTCCTGGGTTCATTGCCTCTGGGGGTAGGTTCTCAATGGTTAAACCCTCTTCCGCCTCAGCCAGCTTCATCCGGTCTAACACCCGTCCAGCTACCGCCCCGACATCTGAGCGCTCCAAATAATTGCGAGCATGAGCTGCTAGGAACCCTTCGGTCAGCCGCACATCGTCGTCGATAAAAAGAATAATATCCCCTGTTGCTCGCCGCACTCCATAATTGCGTGCTCCAGGCAAACTCGCCCAGTCAACACGAAACCAACTAATTTTATGGTCATCAGCTAGTTGCTTCAAACAGGCTTGGGTTTGGGGCTTGTGTGTGGGGGTTTGATCGACTACCAGTACTTCAAAAGCTGGATAGTCTTGCTTGAATATGTCTTCAAGCGTTTCTTGCAGAGGTTCTTCCCGTCTGTAAGTGGGGATAATTACCGAAATCAAAGGCCAGTTCACAGTTGTTGCAGCTGTTGGTTATTGGTGATACACCCTGACTTGAAACGATTAGCGTTTATTGGCTCGCGTAACTTAACAACTGCTTTGATTATCCTCAACTCACGAGAGGTTGGGCAACCGCCCGCCTTCTAACTAAAGCTGCATATGACTCTTCGAAGGGAGCGGTAAACCCTAGAAGTGATGCTCTTTAGATGGCTAACAATCCCTAGCCAAGATATTTTTGAACCACTAGAACCAGCTCTGAAGCCCATTGCTCGGCAACTTGGGCCTCAGCCGCTTCCACCATGACACGAATTACCGGTTCAGTACCCGAAGCACGAACCAGAATCCGTCCCCGGTCTCCCATTGCCGCCTCAGCTTGTGCGATCGCACTTGTAACAGCCTCACACTCTTGCCAGTGGAGCCGGCGATCGCGGTCTTCCACCCGGACATTGCGCAGCAACTGGGGGTAAGTTTGGAAGCTGTGGTCTACTAACGTCTGCAAAGAAACACCGGATTGGCGCACCAAAGACGCCAGATGTAAAGCCGTCAGCATTCCATCGCCTGTACTAGCGTAGTGGTGACAGAGGATGTGTCCCGATTGCTCACCTCCCAGCATCGCTCCGGTTCGCAGCATTTCTGCGTAGACATACTGGTCACCCACGTCTGTCCGTACAAATTTGCCGCCCAATTGCTCCCAAGCTCGCTCAAAGCCTAAATTCGCCATGACTGTCGCCACGATCAAATCTCCCGGCAGCTTTTGAGCCTGTTGTAGCGTTTGACCCCAGAAATAGAGAATGTAATCTCCATCAATAACTCGGCCCTTAGCATCTACCGCCATCACTCGGTCAGCATCGCCATCAAACGCAAAGCCCATGTCAGCTGAGTACTGGTGTACCGCTTCTTTGAGGGGATTAAGGTGAGTCGAGCCGCAATTGACATTAATGCGATCGCCATCGGGTTGATCATGCAAGCAGATAACTTCTGCCCCCAAGTCGGCAAACACCTGCCCAGCCAACGGCACAGAAGCCCCCCAAGCCAAATCAAGGACAATCCGCATTCCCCGTAAATCCGTTACTGATTGCAAAGGACGCCGCAGTGATTCGACATACTCCCCAAGCAATTCTGGTCTATGGTAATGCTGTCCACAGGAGTGGATAGAAGCAGGATTATCGACAACACCCCTCAATCCCGCTTCTATCTGCTTTTGTAGCGCCGTCGGTAGCTTTGTACCTTCTGAACTAAAAAATTTAATGCCGTTGTCTTCTGGTGGGTTGTGACTAGCTGAAATCATCACCCCCCCTACAGCACCAGTAATACTAGAAAGATAAGCAACACCAGGAGTTGGGCATAGACCCAAGTTCCATACCTCCAAACCAGCTGAAGTCAGACCGGCGCTAAGAGCTTTTGCCAACATATCGCTTGAGTTTCGCGAGTCCTGCCCCAAAATCACGGGTCCAGGGGTCGGTGCCGAAGCTCGCAAAACCTGACCTGCCCAAAAACCAACCTGTAAGGCTAAATCAGCATTGAGCAGATCTCCCACTCGTCCTCGAATGCCATCGGTTCCAAACAAGGGTGTTTTCGGTAGCGCTAGTGGAAGACTTGCCAGTCTGGCATCGGTTGAGGGCGTCTGCTGATGCCGATGTAACGGCTCAAAACGATCAAAGCCCTGAGACCGGACTGGGGATGTAACCATAACCAAATTTTCCTCACACAACACACTCAAGTGGAGGATAACACTTTCTTCTAGAGAGTTTTAAATTTTTCTCCACTGCTACTACTGATGCATCTAAGCGAAGTAGAGTTCCACGCAAAGCCTTACAAAATTCTTGTCTATATCTAATGGCATAAACTCAACAGCTATTCTTCCCCAAGATAGATGCAATACTCATCCCACCTTGAGCGATCACTTATGAAATTTCTGCTGAGGCAGGAGTAATGGGCTAACGTCTCCTAGGCATTACGCGTATCCTGGGCAGACGCTACAGTGGTTCACAAATTATTCACACTGCGTTGGTAGGGTTAGGCTTATTAGCTGTTGAACTGTGCCCTCTCAAGGGGTAGATCTGGGAGGGCGCTTTTTTATCTGCCTTCCTTTAGCGTAGTGGAAGTTTTGCGATCGCAACATTGCAGAATAATTGTCACTCCAGCGTCATAGATATTCAGTAGGTTGTTGTTAAAACCAAAAACTACAAGCACACCCGCCCAGGCAATCTGGGCGGGTTTCTTGCTCGGAGGGGCAACCATCCATTTCACAAGTTATTCACACTCGGTCAGTACAATTTGCTGGTGTTCGGTTGATTACCTCTGAAGCCCTCTATTGGGGAATAGAGGGCTTTTTTAACTCCTTCTGCCTGCTAGTTTATTCAAGCTCGAACTTAGAAGCCTTTACCCAATTGGTGTACAAATCGAGGCGGCGATCGCGGGTTCTCTGAATTTGCTGTTCTTTACGCCAACGGTCAATTTCAGCATGATTTCCAGATAATAATACATCCGGAACCTTCCATCCCCGGAACTCAGCTGGTCGCGTGTACTGCGGATAATCGAGCAAACCAGCTTCAAAACTCTCGGCTTTAAGCGACTCGACTTTGCCTACCGTTCCCGGTCGCAACCGCACAACCCCATTAATTAAGGCTAGTGCTGGGATTTCCCCGCAGGTCAAGACAAAATCACCTAAAGATACCTCACGCGTCACTAAGTGCAGCACCCGCTCATCGACGCCTTCGTAGTTTCCGCAGATTATTACCAGTTGGTCGTAACCTGTCGCTAATTCTCCTAACAACGGCTGGTTCATCGGTTGTCCCTGAGGAGTCATCAAGATGACATCGCGTCGGGGTAAAATCGGCAATGACTCCACAGCCGCAAAAATCGGCTCTAGTTTCATTAACATCCCGACACCGCCACCATAGGGTTCATCATCAACTCGTCGGTGTTTGTCGCTAGCGAAATCGCGGGGATTGACTAAATGCACCTCGGCAATTTGTTTAGCCAATGCCTTCCCTAGCAGTCCCGAACTCAGAGGAGAGGTAAAAAAATCGGGAAACAGAGTAACAACATCAAATCTCACAGGTGACCTATCGGGCGTTGAGCGACGCTGGGGGGAACAATAGATCGGCAGCGAAGTCATGAAATTTTAGGTATATTATAACAATTTATTTACCCAATCTGGCATCATGCGTAAAGGATAACGCTTGAAAACGAAAAGATTGCCAAGAGAGATCGCGTTTTTTGGTTAGCTAGGAAGTCAAATACTTATATTGTTTACCGGATTCAAGTGGAACTTGTCGGGTAGTGTAGATGGCAAAACCAACGGCTTAAATCGCTTACCGTGTTTTTGACAGCCACACCTAGCTTGAGAAGTTGAATCCAAGTCACATCTAGACAAAGTGACATTCCTATCGACAGATGATATTAAGCGCAATATAAAGCGCATTCGATCACCTTTTAATGCCCAAAATCGACATTATGCTGCAGTTAGAATCTCAATCCCACGAAACTAGGATGCCTCAATCTACTAAAACCGCAATTTTGGTTATCGGCGGTGCTGAAGACAAAGTTCATGGACGAGAAATCCTGCACACGTTTTTTGGGCGTGCTGGGTCGCTAGATGCTCGCATCGCAATTATCCCATCTGCGTCGCGAGAACCGGCGATTATTGGCGATCGCTATATGCGCATTTTTACAGATATGGGAGCAAAGGAACTCAGGGTGCTAGATATCCGCGATCGCTCACAAGCGGAAGAGCCTTACTTACAGGAATATATTGAAGAGTGTACTGGCGTATTCATGACAGGCGGCGATCAACTGCGCTTATGCGGACTGCTGGCAGACACGCCGTTGATGGAAAAATTGCGGCAGCGGGTACAGCAGGGTGAGGTTACCCTGGCAGGCACCAGTGCTGGGGCAGCTGTGATGGGTCACCATATGATTGCAGGCGGTGGCAGCGGGGAATCGCCTAATCGTTCTTTAGTAGACATGGCGATGGGACTCGGGATCATCCCAGAGGTGATTGTGGATCAACATTTTCACAACCGTAATCGTATGGCGCGTCTAATGAGCGCTGTAGCAGCACATCCAGAACGCTTAGGCTTAGGAATTGATGAAGATACCTGTGCCTTATTTGAGAGAGATGGTGTATTGCAGGTAATGGGCAAAGGAACCGTGACAATCGTCGATCCAGCAGAAATGTCATACACTAACCACCCTGATGCTGGTGCTGCCGGGCCAATCAGTCTTCATAATCTACGTGTGCATATTCTGGGTTATGGCGATCGCTACCATTTACACAAGCGTTGCCTCATTTCTCAGGACTGCTGATTCCCTAGCTTTCTAGACCTTCTGGCGCACAACAGGCAGTCTAGACGCTAACGGCTATTTCCTTCTCATATTGCTGTTGCCTTTGGACAAAGCCACGGCAACTTTAGAGAAAACTGTTCATGGCGAACAGTTTAGGTGCTTTTCAAAGCTAGAAACTAGTTGACACTCAAAACCGTGAGAGTAGCTGTGGTTCAAGGATTAAGCAAAGTAACTTAAACATGAAGCAGTTACTCACTGCGCAGCAAAGAGGCTTCCTTGCCAGAGGTATTGCTCAAAGGTGTCCCCGCCTGAGCCACTATTTGTTGTATCTGGACGAGGTTTTTGCAGAGTAAAACAAAAATTTTCCCTATCCTGGTTTTTATGGAGGTACATCCTGCTCTTTCTATCACTCAAATTTAGCGTTAGCGATGAAAGCCGGCTTTGATCTCGATAACGGGGGTCGTAAACCCCTCTTCCCTCAGTCAGGTTTCTGACGCATTGTCAAAAAAGTCAGTCACCTCACACCAGGCCGAGTAGGCAGTAAAGGCACTCCTTATGTAATTCCTTCTTCGGGCTTCCTTTCTACCCTTGTGAATCACCACCCTCAAAAGTTGCTATGAGAATTCTAAAAATCCAGACGTTACGCGGTCCTAACTATTGGAGCATTCGACGCCACCAACTTGTCGTCATGCGTCTCGATTTAGAGGAACTGGCAGAAAAACCCTCCAATGAGATTCCCGGCTTTTACGAGGGACTAATTGCCGTGCTACCCTCTCTTGAGGAACACTTCTGTTCCCCTGGTATTCGAGGTGGTTTCCTCAGTCGTGTTGGCAGAGGCACGATGATGGGGCATATCATTGAGCATATTGCCTTGGAACTACAAACACTGGCAGGTATGCGGGTGGGCTTCGGCCGCACCAGGGAAACGGTAGCACCAGGAGTTTACCAGGTAGTTTTCGAGTATCTAGATGAGCAGGCGGGTCGCTATGCAGCACGGGCCGCTGTGCGGCTGTGCCAGAGTATTGTCAAAACTGGCACCTACCCCCAAAAGGAATTAGACCAAGACTTGAGAGACCTGCTAGACCTGTCTCGTGATGCCGCCTTAGGACCTAGCACAGAATCGCTTGTGAAAGAAGCGGAAGCTAGAGATATTCCCTGGATACCTCTGAGCGCCAGAGCAATGATCCAGTTGGGCTATGGTGTCCATCAGAAGCGAATTCAGGCAACCTTGAGCAACTACTCCGGAATTTTGGGTGTTGAGCTTGCTTGTGATAAAGAAGGCACCAAACAAATTCTGCGTGATGCTGGTGTCCCAGTGCCGCGCGGTACAGTGATTCAATACCTGGACGAGTTAGAAACCGCTATTGAAGACGTTGGTGGCTACCCGATTGTGATTAAGCCCTTAGATGGCAATCATGGACGCGGCATCACCATTGACATCAAAAACTGGGAGGAAGCGGAACAAGCCTACGATGTTGCCAGAGATATCTCACGAGCGGTAATTGTTGAACGCTATTATAGCGGTCGTGACCATCGAGTTTTAGTTGTTAATGGTAAAGTTGTAGCGGTAGCGGAGCGAGTTCCTGCTCATGTGGTAGGGGATGGCAAGTCTACAATTGAGCAACTGATTGAAGAAACCAATCATGACCCAAACCGTGGCGAAGGGCACGATAACGTTCTCACTAAAATAATCTTAGATCGTAACAGTTTCACACTTCTACAGCGCCAAGGATATACCCTGGAGACAGTGCTAAACCCAGGAGAAATCTGTTACCTCCGCGCAACGGCTAACCTTAGTACAGGCGGTATTGCTGTAGACCGCACCGACGATATCCATCCGGAAAATATCTGGCTGGCGCAGCGAGTTGCCAAAACAATCGGTCTGGATATTGCCGGAATTGACGTTGTAACGCCCGATATTACTCAGCCATTGCGGGATATAGACGGTGTTGTTGTGGAAGTGAATGCGGCTCCGGGCTTCCGAATGCACGTCTGTCCAAGCGTTGGGTTGCCCCGGAATGTTGCGGCTCCGGTGCTGGAGATGCTATTTCCCAATGGTAAAACAGGTCGTATTCCGATCATTTCGATCACTGGTACTAACGGAAAAACAACAACGACCCGCTTGATTGCCCACATCTACCGACAAACCGGACAGGTTGTAGGCTACACCACTACCGATGGCATCTATATTGATGAGCATATAGTAGAAAAAGGCGATACAACCGGTCCTCAAAGCGCTCAGGTAATTCTCAAAGACCCAACTGTTGAGGTGGCAGTGCTAGAAACAGCGCGTGGCGGGATACTACGTTCTGGTTTAGCGTTTGATACTTGTGACGTTGGTGTTGTCTTGAATGTCTCAGCTGACCACCTCGGAATTGGAGACATCGAGACGATTGAACAAATGGCTCATCTTAAAAGTGTTGTGGTGGAAGCGGTCAGTCCTAAGGGTTATGCCGTCCTGAATGCAGATGATCCCCTGGTTGCCGCAATGGCGCAGAGGGTGAAAGGTCAGATAGCTTATTTCTCCATGAACCCAGCGAATGAGTTGGTACAAAATCATACACATAGCGGTGGTCTGGCGGCAGTATACGAGAATGGCTATCTGTCAATTCTCAAAGGCGATTGGACGTTGCGTATTGAGCAGGCAGTGCATTTGCCGGTAACGATGGAGGGACGAGCACCCTTTATGATTGCCAATGCGTTAGCGGCGAGTCTAGCAGCATTTGCTCAAGGCGTCCCAATTGAGTTGATTCGGGTGGCATTAACGACATTCCGTGCCTCTGTCAATCAGACACCAGGACGGATGAATTTGTTTAATCTAGGTCATTACCACGCTCTTGTCGATTATGCCCATAACGCTGCCAGTTATGAGGCACTAGGTAGTTTTGTCCGCAATTGGCCAGGAGAGCGTATTGGGGTGGTCGGAGGCCCTGGCGATCGCCGCGATGAAGATTTCATTGAACTGGGGAGGCTCTCTGCGAAAATTTTTGACCGGATTATTGTCAAAGAAGATGATGACCTGCGGGGACGCCCAAGCGGTGAGGCAGCGGAGTTAATCTGTAAAGGTCTCAGCC
>DATNPI010000003.1:0-4495 GCA_036703325.1 Coleofasciculaceae cyanobacterium | reverse complement strand
AGTGGACTTGAGTGAGTTTCAGACTAATGACGTGCAGGTTGAGGGAGACAAGATCAGTGTGACTTTACCTGCGTTGAAGGTTCTTGATAGTAAGCTTAATCTGGATCACTCTAAGGTTTATTCCTATGACCGAGGTTTCTTAGGATGGGGTCCTGATGTTGTTAACTTGCAAGCGCAAGCCCAGCGTGAAGCTATCAAAAAAGTTGAGGAGGCTGCTTGTCAAAATTGGTTGATAAAGACAGCTAGCGATCGCGTTGAGAAGACTGTTGAAAACCTACTTAGCCAAGTTCTGAAGGATAGAGGCTACCGAGAAATTATTGTGAAAGCCCAACTTCCCACCGAAGGTTCGTGTTCAAGAGGGCACGTCTAACACCTGGTGAAACTAGTAATGACCGCAGATCCCCGACTGTAATGAAGATAAACCTGTGGTAATAAGGCGGGTAAGTTATCTCCAAATCTTTGCTTGAATGCTTTGAAATAGGTGGGGTGGTAAACAGAAAGCGTTCTGGGTCTGGGCGTTTTTTTTGCAATGATCGCATCTTAGATGACAACCGTCTCTAGAACAACTCATTTAAGTTGCTCCAGTTCTAATGCTACTTATTTTTGCTGTATTGGTAACTTAATGATAAACTCTGTTCCTTCCCCCGGTGTTGAAATACAAGTTAGCTGACCCTCGTGTTTTTCAACGATAATTGAGTAGGAAATGGATAACCCTAGACCTGTGCCTAGACCGATCGGTTTGGTAGTAAAGAAGGGTTCAAAGATTCGTGGCTTCACAGCCTCTGGAATGCCAGAGCCATTGTCGGCAATCCGAATGACAACATGAGAAGGATGAATGCCTCCACCTTCATGCTTGACTTCGGTACGAATCGCTATAAATCGCGGACAAGGATGCGTTTCTAGTGCATCAATGGCATTACTCAGGAGATTCATAAAGACCTGATTTAACTGGCTTGGGTAACACTCCACCAGAGGCAGCAAACCATACTCTTTTTTTAGCTGAATCTCACAATCAGAGGAATGCTTTTTCAATCGATGCTGTAAGAGTAGCAGAGTGCTATCAATGCCTTCATGAATATCAACCATCTTCCTCTCCGCTTCATCCAGACGGGAAAAATTGCGTAATGAAAGGACAATTCCTCGGATGCGGTTTGCTCCCTCTTTCATCGATGCAAGCAGTTTGGGAAAGTCGGCACCTACAAAATCTAGGTCGAGTGCCTCAAGCTCATGTTTGATTTCTGGCACGGGTTCTGGATAGTGCTTGGAGTACAGCTGCACTAGGTCTAGTAAATCAGAGGCATATTGACGAGCGTAGGCGACATTGCCGTAGATAAAGCTAATTGGGTTATTAATTTCGTGTGCAATTCCCGCAACCATTTGACCTAGACTGCTCATTTTTTCATTCTGAATGAGTTGGGCTTGAGTTTGTTTTAGCTGACGCAACGTTTGCTGAAGCTGTTGATTTTTGGCTCTCAACTCACTCTCAGATTGCCGCAGTGCTTCCTCTGCTTGCTTGCGTTCGGAAATGTCACGCCAGAATACGGAAAGCCCTTCCGCACAGGGATAAGCACGCACCTCAAACCAGGTATTCAAGTGTGAATAAAAGATTTCAAAGATAACTGGAATTTGTTGAACGATCGCCTTACGGTACTCCCGTTCAACTATCGTACCGACAGCTTCGGGAAACACGTCCCAAAAATTTACCCCTTGCAGTTCTTCCCAGGTTCGTCCAAAAGCTTGTGCCGCTTCTGAGTTGAGATAGGTGAACCGCCACTGATGATCCAGCGCAAAAAAGGCATCGGTAATCCGTTCTAGGATATTGACAAATTCCTGGTGCGATGCTTGCAGAGCCTCCTCGGCTTGCTTGCGAGGCGTAATGTCGGTAATCATTCTCAAGACACCAACAAACTCCTCCTGTGCGTCTAAAATCGGCGTAGCCGAAACAATCGCCCAGAAATCGGAACCATCTTTGCGGCGGAATTTGAAATCATGGCGTTCGTGAATGCCTCGGCGGCGACGCTCCACATAGGTTTGTGCTAGTACTCGATCATCTTCATCCATGAAGTCAAATAGCGATCGCCCCAGCATTTCCTCCACAGTGTAGCCCAGCATCTCGGCAATCCGAGTGTTGGCAAAAATCGTCTTGCTATCTATATCAAACATCCAAATGCCTTCTGACGCCGTTTCTAAAATCTGACGATAATGTCTCTCCGATTCCCGCAGTCCCTCCTCAGCTCTCTTACTCTCGGTGATGTCTTGGCTAATCCCCAAAAGATACCGGGGTGTACCCGTTTCATCCAGCAAAGGCACTTTTTGCGTGCGGATCAACCGTTCTCCAAGATGGGGCGTGTTTAACGGCGCTTCTGGGATTTCTACTAACTGACCTCCAGTTAGCACTTGTCGGTCTTTAGCACGTAAGTATTTAGCCTGCTCTCTCGGTAAAAAATCATAGTCGTTCTTGCCCAGCACGTCTTCCCTGGAATAGCCAAACAGCTCTTCACTGGCTTTGTTCC
The DNA here is from genome assembly GCA_036703325.1 of Coleofasciculaceae cyanobacterium. Taxonomy (GTDB): domain Bacteria; phylum Cyanobacteriota; class Cyanobacteriia; order Cyanobacteriales; family Coleofasciculaceae; genus DATNPI01. Next base: position 1,982 of record DATNPI010000003.1, on the reverse strand, counting down.
AGTACATGACCCGCAGGTCAACAGCATCTTTAATAAACACTCCAAATGGTAGATTTTCAACGACACTGTTAAGAAACGCTTGGGTAGACTGCAACTCGACTTCAGCTTGCTTCCGTTCCGTGATGTCCAAGATCACCCCATCTATTTGTAAGGACAGCCTTTGTTGTTGCTGTGTCTCGTTGTCATTGTTCTCACTGAAAATGGCTTGACCTTTGTCATAGACCCAAGCTATCCTGCCATCTGCTCGAACAATCCGATACTCAATGACGTAAGGTTGCTTGGCACTTACGCCCTGCCACACAGCCTGCTCAACCCGCGATCGATCTTGAGGATGGATAATACTGGCGAAAGACCGGACTCGATTATTGATAAAGTCACTCGGACAATAGCCAGAAACCTCTTGAATGGCTTCACTGAGAAACGCCATCGTGCGTAAGGGTGACCCTTGTGATTCTCCCTCGTAAATACAGTGGTACACAGCACCCGGAATATTAGCAACTAACGTTCTAAATCGTTCTTCGCTGTGCTTCAGCAATGCCTGTGCCTCTTGACCCTTGGGGAAGTGGGTCAAGCCCAGAAAGTTTGATTGACTATACATAAGTTTCTTTTATGAGTCCCCTAGGGCATGGCAAAGCTAATTCAATTCCTAGTCAAGCCCTGTAGTGACGGAGAGACTGAAATTTTAAAGATGTTCTTCCAGTTTATTGTTAAGTATTGGCAATTATAAACGTCAATATCATATAAATAATTTATAGTTTGCATCAATTCCTTATAAAGTAGAGGACAATTCTTAATTACTTTAAAGAAAGAATAATTTCCGGAGATAGGCGATGAACAATCAGGAGCAAGAGCCATTCAAAGCCTTAGAACAATACTTCGGATAGAATTAAGCAGCAATCGCCCGCCCCTGAAACAATAACCCCAACCCGATTGAACCGCTGATTCATTGCTTTTGTGTAGGAGAATGAAAGCGATTTCATTGCATTAGACAGGGTTTCATCTCTTAGGTAAACCAAGAAATGCTAATGATTGGGCATAAGAGAGTAAGCAACAACATCTACTCCGTTGCTTGTGAGAAGTTGCCTCACTAATCGCAGAAAATAAAGATAATTCTCACGCTCGAAAAAAATCGTTTGGTGATTGTTTCCCCGATTGTAGATATGGTAAAAGTTGCCGATTTGCAGCGGAATCCGTCTTTGGGGCATGGGCACGAGTAACAGAATCTGTCTTTAGTAGTATTCCCCAAATCTCTCAGATCCCAGACTTCTTAAAGAAGTCGGGGATCTCAACCCATCGATAGCGTAAAATTGTCACCTAGCCCGCATCTGCTCACCCCTAACCCCATGCTCTGCGACTACCTGGTACAAATCCTGACGGCTCGTGTCTACGATGTCGCCCAAGAAACGCCCCTAGAATACGCCCCAAATTTATCCGCACGACTCAATAACAAACTCCTGCTCAAACGGGAGGATATGCAATCCGTCTTTTCCTTCAAACTGCGGGGTGCTTACAACAAGATGGCGCAACTGCCGCCGGACTTGCTAGCACAGGGCGTCATTGCTGCATCTGCCGGAAACCATGCCCAAGGAGTCGCCCTTGCTGCCCGTCAGCTAGGAACGCAAGCGATTATCGTCATGCCAGTCACTACACCCCAAGTGAAGATAGATGCCGTCAAAGCCCGTGGGGGAGAGGTGGTGTTGCAGGGAGATACCTACGACGATGCCTATGCCTATGCGCGTCAACTGGAGGCAGACAAAGGTTTAACTTTTATTCACCCCTTTGACGATCCGCATGTGATTGCCGGACAGGGAACGATCGGGATGGAAATTCTGCGGCAGTACCAGCAACCCATCCATGCCATTTTTGTGGCGATTGGGGGGGGCGGATTAATCTCTGGGATTGGGGCGTATGTGAAACGGTTGCGTCCGGAAATCAAGATTATTGGCGTTGAACCCGTGGATGCCGATGCCATGAATCAATCG
>DATNPI010000001.1:0-13854 GCA_036703325.1 Coleofasciculaceae cyanobacterium | reverse complement strand
AGATAATCCCGCACACGGTTGCGGCGCTTGGGTTGCCGCAACTTTTGCAGAGCTTTCGCTTCAATTTGACGCACTCGTTCGCGAGATAGCTCCAGAGCGCGACCAATTTCTGCTAAAGAATATGGATGACCATCGCCCAAGCCGAACCGCATCCGAATGACATCCCGTTCGCGGCTGGTCAGATCTGCCAGGAGTTGCTGCAAATCCCGTTGTAGCGCTTCCCGCATCAACACCTCTTCTGGAGAAGTCTCCTCTGTTTCCAGCAAGTCGCCCAGTTCCGTGTCTTTTTCCTTGCCTACCTTAATTTCTAATGAAACAGAGCGAGGCACTCGTAGCAAAACTTCCCGCACCTGAGGAGGAGTCATTTCTAACTCCACGGCAATATCCTCAATGGTGGCTGTGCGACCTCTTTCCTGAGAAATTTTCCGCTGGGCCTTTTTAATTTTGTTGAGCTTTTCGGTGATATGAACAGGCAGGCGGATGGTACGGCTTTGAGTGGCGATCGCACGGGTAATCCCCTGACGAATCCACCAATAGGCGTAGGTGCTAAAGCGATACCCCTTAGTGGGATCGAACTTCTCCACCGCCCGCTCCAATCCGAGTGTACCTTCCTGAATTAAATCTAGGAGTTCCAGTCCTCGATTTTGATACTTTTTCGCAACCGACACCACTAGGCGCAGGTTGGCTTTGATCATGTGTTCCTTAGCCCGGACGCCCTGAGCTTGAATCTGGTCTAGCTCCTTGAGTGTCAGACCAGCTAACTCAGCCCAACGCCGTTTTCCAGCTCCCAAACTCGGCTTCAAGTCTACAACTTCAACACCACCAGCAGCAGCCCACCGTTCCAAAGAAGGACGGTGACCCAACTGGGATGCCAGACGATCGTGGGCATCAATCAGATTAACGAAGCGCTCAATCACTTCATCCGATGAATTGGCAAATTCAGCTCGCAAGTCCAACAGTCGCATATAGCGCTGAACTTTTTGGGCTTCCGAGACTTCCTCATCTCGCCTCAGTAAACGAACCCGACCAATTTCCTGAAGGTATAACCGAACAAGGTCGGTAGTACGGCGGTTGGCACTTCTGGAGAAGCTGGCAACATCTGCACCTTCAAGATCTGTGTCAACCAAATCATCTACCGTTGTTTCCACGTCGTCGCTTCTATCGTTGGCCTCAAAGCTGAAGGCAGGCACTTCGTGGTCGAATTCTGTGTCGGCATAGAAAGGAGTGGCTGGCATAATAATCTCTTAATTACGACCGGTGAAAGCACTTGATGAACAGTGCATCACAACTTATTACTAGAGTTCCCACCCTTGATGACCGGAGAACAGCGCTTATCTTTTTTTTACGGCAAGAGTACCTTTTAGGATTGGTAGCCCTTGCTGGTGTCTACTACTGACGTATTGCTTTAGTCCCCACCCCTACATAAATGTCGGCCATGAGCCTAATATCTGTCTGTGGTAGGATGACTGGACTTCTGCTCTTTCATCTAGTATAAGCGTCTCACTATCGAGGAATAGCGACTTTCGTCAAAGGTTATATTAATCTTCATCAGCACTCTGGTAAATTCCTGAAAGTTTCTCTACATTCAAGAGAAAAATTTTCAGCACCAGTTTCCTTAAGCTCCACTCTGGGAGGAGCAAGGGTGAGCGGGAGAATTTCACTACTACGCCGCACGTTATGGCGCTACCCTAACAAAACTTTTCCGATAACTCGATGCCCCATGCCTGACTCAGCCAACTCAGTATTGAGTGCTGAACGCTGAGTGAAGTTCTATCAACGAGAACACGGCTCGAACCCGGTAGATGCCCCGCTCGCAAGCGTAGGCGGAATTCTTTCAATCTAAAAAGGTTAATACCCTGCCTAAGGGTGGGCTGTCTTTAACTTAGCACTCAGGACTTTCCTCTGAACACTTTTATCTCATCACTCTGGCTTGGTATCTCGCAGCATTAATGCCTCCACAGCAGCTTGCGGTGTAATCTCGCCTTTGAGCAAGCGGTAAACCTGAGAAGTAATCGGGACTGAAACTCCTTGCCTGCTGGCTCGCTCAACCAGAACCGCCGTGGTGTTGACCCCTTCGGCTGTTCCCTCCAGTTGCGCCAAGATCTCCTCGAGTGTCTTACCCTGGGCTAGCTGGTAACCCACTTGATAATTGCGACTAAGGCTACTATTGCAGGTTGCGAGTAAGTCTCCCAGTCCTGATAAACCATAAAACGTTTCAGCTTTAGCGCCCCAATCGGTGCCCACACGGATAATTTCAGCCAGTCCACGGGTAAGGAGAGCTGCTTTGGCATTGGTTCCCAACTGTAAGCCGTCACAGGTACCGGAAGCGATCGCCATAACATTCTTTAGTGTGCCCCCCAACTCGACACCCAGAGGGTCGGGATTGGTGTAGACCCTAAAATTTGAGGAAGAAAACGCCCTCTGTACTACCTGCGCTGCCGAAACGTCGGTACTGGCAACGACAGTAGCCGCAGGTCGGCCTTGTTTAATTTCTTTAGAGAGGTTGGGTCCGGAGAGGACAACCACCGGACTTGAGGGAAACGCCGCTTGCCAGATTTGCGACGGAGTTCGGGTCGTTGTGATGTCTAAGCCTTTAGTTGCCGTTACGAAAATTCTGTCAGAAGAAACTGACAATGACTGTAACTGTGAGACTACAGGGCCAACGCCTGCCATAGAGACAGCTGATAGGACAATACTTGCACCATTCAAAATATCCTCTAACCTCTCCTGGCTCCGGCGCGACCATAAACAGACATCATGAGTATTCTGAGACGCTACGTAGCTCAGGGCTGTTCCCCAGACACCGGCTCCGATGATGGCAATTTTAGTCATTAGTCATTAGTCTTTCTTACTCTCTTCCCCTCTCCCCATCACCCCCTCACCTCTTATCGGGGGTAACGTTTCATCAACTCCCTGACCTGTTCAGCATGATAGGAACTACGGGTGAGGGGAGAGGAGACGACTTGCAAAAAGCCGATAGACTCACCGAACTCTCTCCAGGAATCAAACTGAGCAGGTGAGACGAACTCAGCGACGTTCAAGTGCTTTTGACTGGGTTGGAGATATTGTCCAATGGTTAGGATGTCGCAGTTTACTGCTCTCAAATCCTCCATGACTTCTCGGATTTCGGCGTCAGTTTCTCCCAATCCCACCATTAAGCCGGATTTTGTGTAAATTGAGGGGGCTGACTCGTGTGTTCGCCTAAGGAGTTCGAGCGATCGCGGATAATCTCCCTGAGGACGTACCCGCCGATAGAGTCGAGGCACAGTTTCAGTGTTGTGGTTTAGCACCTCTGGTTTAGCCTGGAGAATCGCTTCTAAAGCTTCCCAGTTGCCGCACAGGTCAGGAATCAGCACCTCAATAGTCGTCTGAGGTGATATAGCGCGAACCGCTTCAATGCAGCGCAAAAACTGGGAAGCTCCTCCATCCGTTAAATCATCCCGATTCACAGAGGTAATTACCACATGGTTTAAGTCCAAACGCCGTACTGCCTCTGCCAAACGTGTCGGTTCCGTAGGGTCAACGGCTTGAGGCTTTTTCTCAAAATCAATATCACAGTAAGGGCAGGCGCGTGTGCAAGCTGGCCCCATAATCAAAAACGTTGCGGTTCCAGCCTTGAAGCATTCCCCAATGTTGGGACAAGAAGCTTCCTCACAAACAGTATTCAGCGCTAAATCCCGCAATATCTCTTTAACGTTACCAACGCGTTCCCACTGAGGCGCTTTGACACGCAACCATTCTGGCTTAACTACCACTCTCAGTTGGCTCCCACTCAAGTTACACAGTGTTAATCCTAACAAGGAGGGGGCTGATTGCCGATAGGACATGATAACATTGATAAGTTATAGCTAATCGCTTAACGGGATGTAGCGCAGCTTGGTAGCGCACCTCGTTCGGGACGAGGGGGTCGCAGGTTCAAATCCTGTCATCCCGATTCTAATTTTGAGTAACACCTAGTTTGCCGCGATACAGAAATCAAGGAAGCCAAGACCAGATTTCAATCTGTACAAAGCGGACGATCGGTCTAGTGAACGCGGCAATGAACGGCATGGTGCGCCCTTCAATCTTTGCATAACCAGACATTCCTGCCTTCAGAGTTTTCTCTGTATTGGGAATGTCAAGAATCACCGTGATAAACTTTTCACTTGAATTGGAAGTACGCTCACGGGAAATCCCTGTACCCGTCGCCTGTGTGGAAGTGGTTGGCTCGATAGAAACTACTTTTCCGAACAAAGGTTTATCTGGATAAGCTAACAGCTTTACTTCCACTTTTGCACCGACCTCAAACTCCTCCACATTGTATTCGGGAATTTGAATTTCACCCCGAATGTTGCGATTGTCTTCCACCACAGCAAACGTTTCGCCTTGCTTAAGGTAGCTCCCGACTTTTCGGTCAAGGAAGGAGGTGACTATATAGCCATCTATCGGCATCACCAAGGGGGTACGCTGTATTTGCTCTTGATTATATTTCAATTGTTGCTGGAGACGATTGAGATTAGCACGAGCCACTTCAACTTCTTGGCGAGCCGCTTCAATCTCCTGTGGATAGGGTCCGCTCCTCACTAACTCCAGGTTAGCTTGTACTGTCTGCAAGTTTTGCTGTTTTGTTAATACATTTTGTTTCGTCTCTTCCAAGTTTTGCTTTTGTTCTTCTATGGTGTTGCGGTCGGTTTCTGCCTCTTTTTTTGCATTTTCATATTGTTGTAGCGAGAAGGCTCCGGTTTGGTATAACTCTTGGAAACGTCCGGCTTGACGTGCGCTAAATTCTGCCTTGGTAATGGCTGTTTGCAGCTTGCCTTTCGCCACTTCTACTTGTTGTTTGGCTACTTCTATTTGTTGTTTGGCTGCTTCTACTTGTTGTTTGGCTACTGCTACGTCTTCTTTTTTCGGTGTGGCTAGTAGCTTCTTCAAGTTAGCTTGTTGCTTTTCTAGCTCGGCTTGCTGCTGTCTTACTTGTGCCTGCGTTGTTAAGACGGTGTTTTCTATGTCTACCGCTTCCATGTTGGCAATTACTCTTCCGGCTTTGAGCCACTGCCCATCTCCTCCTTTGAAAAATACTTGGGTGATCTTTCCCTCCACCTGCGCTTGAATCTGTTGTTGTGTTGGAGGTAGTAACTGAATTGAACCACCAGGACGATACGGATACGGTGAGAAAAGCAATATACCCAAACCAACTAGAAGGAATAGTTTAACTAAATTCCTTGCCCAAGACTTGAGTCTCTTGCTAATACTAATTAATTTATTTCCAGCTATAGGTCTATTCTCCACAGACCATTCTGAAACTTCTACTTGGTTCTGTGACTCTATTAATCTGGAGTCGTAGGCAAGTTTTGACCTCCTATTGTTAGAAGTCTTTACGTTACTCTGCTTCATTAACCACCAGCGTAAAGCCAGTCCGAAAGGCACACATATCAGTACAACTTTAGCTCCTTCACTCAAAATTCCTGGACTAATACTTTTTAGCAGCCCAAGAGCGATGTGATGAGTTATCCTAAACGCCAAAAACCCCCAAACAACTACCATCAGCAGGGAAAATAGTTGTAACCTTAACTTTTCTTTGGTAGTTAAGTGCTTTGGGAGTGGTCGGCGGTTTACCATCATCTCCCAAATGAGAGAATTTTGCTTAAATTTAGGGGAAAGACCAAAGTATGCCATTAGCCATCCATACCCGTCAGAAAGCCAAAACGGACTCCATTCAAGCAGGAATTCAAGCAAGCCCATGTGACCAAGCACTAGCGCAAAAGTTTTCAATCCGGTTTCTGTTTCGCGTGTCCAGTACCAAGTCAAAATTCCCAGAATAAAGACATAGACTCTAACAATTATGGGTGTGGCAAAAGTCCATAACTGCTCCTCACGTTTAAGCCGTAAAATTCCCCTTTTATGAAGATAAAATCGTGGAAGTATTCCAAATGCTAGTTTTATCCCAAACTCTTTTACTCTTCCCCCATAATAAGTATAAACTACCCCCATACCTAGCTTAGTAATTAAATTAACTATCACCATGTTTAAAAAATAAATTTGTACCAAAGGCAGGGGTTTAACAAATAAAACTAGGTCGCGCCAAAATAATTGCTGATTATTAAAAAAAGTTAAAAATGCTATGGCTGCGCTAGGAATCAGTAACCAAGTTAATCCATTAAACAGGAGCTTAAAGGGCTTAAAAAGAGATAGAAAAAAAATAAATAGCCCCTCAGGATTAGATAAATTCCATTTTATTACACCATTTTTTTTATTCTGAATTGGAATTTTAGGTTCAGCAGGCACTTCTCGGTCTTCTTCCCTGATATTGCCTGTGTTAGCCTGTAAGAAAGAACTTTGTTTATTATCCAGAGAATCTGGTAAATAAGAAGGTTCTTGATCTTTATATGACTCCAAAAGACCGAACTCTGTAATCTGAGCTGAAAACTTCTTAAAATTCTCTTCTGTAAGGGATAGACCAAAACGCCTTTCGAAAGCCGCTAGTATTTCTGGGATGGTGGATTTGCCATCCATAGACTGACATAGAAAATATTCTTCTTCCCCAAACTCAAAAGTCTCGCCAGAAATAGGGTCTTTAACTAAGTGGCATTTGACTAGAGTTTCTTTATTTGTTGTCTCGGTAACGATAAGGTCTTTACGGAAGCAGTTTTGCGAAATTGTATACATAATTCATGAACCCTAACGTGCCTATTTAAGGGCTATCCAATTAGTAATATAAGAACCTTCAGCTTAAGCAACGTATAAAAATTATACAATTATACTATTTTTCGATTGTTTCGTGCTTAAAGACGACAAAGATACCCTCAAATCAAGCTTTGAATTTTTTGTCAAACTTTAGACTTTAAAAAAGCTTAAGCACTCTGTTTTTCTGGTTCAGTAAGTGCAATAATGCCTATTAACAATAGTTCCTTGTTAAAGAAAAAATTCTTATGCCCGATTTCACTCCTCAGGTCAAGCGAGTAGGCAAAAGCCATCAGGGACAATTAAGGGTTGCTTTGGCTTTGACCAAGCAAAAGCGCTTTGACGAGGCTTTATCGAGTTATGAAGCCATTCTACAAAGCAATCCTGCTTCCAAAGTAGCCCATCTCGCTGCCGGCAAGATACTTTTCAGGCAGGAACGTTATGATGAGGCTCTGAGTCATTTCCAGGTAGTGATGCGACTCGATCCCCTAATGCCTAGAGCGCCAATGGCAGCGGGAAGGGTTTATTTGAAGCAGGGTAACCTGAAAAAAGCCCAGGAGGCTTTTCAGGACACTCTTAATATCGACCCCAAATTTACCCAAGCCTATGTGGGCTTTGGTCAGGTTCTAGTGAGGCAAGAAAAGTACGGTGAGGCAATACAGCAGTTCCGTAAGGCTTTGAGCTTAGATCCTCAGTTAATACAGGTGCGCCTGCTATTGGCCCAAATCTATCAGCGGCAAGGAAGTTTTACACAAGCACTTGCTGAACTCAAATCAGTGCTGAATATCGATCCAACAAAATGGCGCATTCACCAAGCGTTGGGGCGCATCTATCTGAAACAAAAACAATATAGTGCTGCTAGGGAAGCATTTCAGGAAGCCCTCAAATTGAATCCTGAACTCCCGCCCTCTGCTCGATTAGGAGTGGCAGAAGCTTTAATCGAGGAGAACCACCTAGACGAAGCAACTGAGATTCTGAGACAGGTGCCTCAAATTAAGCCTCTTGAACCGAAAAAGCATAAACTCTGGGGAGATATCTACCAGCGTCAAGGCTTAATGAGAGAAGCGGCACAGGAGTACAGGGCTGCTACCCTGCTAGCCGCAGAAGAAGGGGATAAGCTGGACGATCTCACGGATCTGGATGCACTCTTAGAAGAAGATGAGGACAAACTGCAGGAAGTGGTAGAGTCCTATGGAGCTGTAGCGGATAAACGAGTTTCTGAAGCTCAAGCTCGCCAGCAAGAAACTTTCCAAGAGCGTCGTTTGCGGCGTTAGACCGTACAAACGCTTAGACGGTTGCCTGTAGAACAGCTGATACTGGCTTGAAAATAGATTTTCATTCGTGGTGGTGAGCGATCGCCTATGACGACTGTTGGCAAATCCTCACCTTCGCTCCGGCTTCCCACCTCCTTTTAACCCCCTCACCTCTCCCTAACTCTCTCCTGAAAGGAGAGGGAACTATATGTTCCCTCCTTCAGGGGGAGTCATACCAATTTCATAAAATAATGCAACGCTTGGAAGATCCCCCTAAATCCCCCTTAAAAAGGGGGACTTTGAATCCTCAAGATTTTCCCCCCTTTTTTACTCTGGCTAGGGGGGATCTCATCTGTAGCATCATTAAAGGAAATTGGTATCAGGGGGCGGAGGGGAACGGAAGAACTTTCTTAGTTGGAAGGAGGAGCCGGACTCCCCTCTCCTAGACAAGGGAGAGGTTAGATTGGGCAGCGTAGCCCAAAACCCTACATTCATTTATATATCTATGCAAAAACCTCAAGAGCGTGGGGAATCATTGAGTACCTCCGAGCAGCAACCCAGCTTGACGACCGTTGAGAGCAAAAATGTAGAGCCTGCGCCCAAAAGCAGTCAAGGATTGTTCGCTGCCTTTGAAAATGCTTCTCTCAAGACCCAACAACTTGTTACAGCCAGTACAGCGGCAGTTATTTCATCTCTAGCAGTGGTAGCTGTAATCCAATTCTCTGCTATTACTCTTCTGCAGCAGGGTAGTACACTATTGTCTCAACTGATAGAGATGGGTTTGGCAGCCTTAGTTACAGCTGTTGCTGTTGGAGTGACTACTTTTGCATTAGGGCAAATTACCACTAATCAGATTGAACGTGGCATAGATCATCTTCAGGCTCAGTTCAATGCAGTAACATCTGGAGAATTGGGTGTTCAGGCTACAGCGGTCTCGCCAAAAGAATTAGAGCAACTGGCAATAAGTTTTAACCAGATGACTCAGGTATTCCATACAAGGCTAAACGAGGCTCAACGGAAAGCAGATGAACAGGAAAAGGCGAAGAATGATTTAGAGCGTCAACTGATTCAACTCTTGCAAAATATAGAGGAAAATTTTTGCGGTGACGTAACTGTGCGTACAGAGGAAACAACGAGTGAAGAGGAAGAGAATGAACAGGAAATCAATTTTGAGGGTACGCTACTAGACTTTATTGACTATCTGCATAATAAAAGTAACTTTCGAAAAGGTATCGATCCAGCTCTATTTCTCGGTTCCAATAACTTGGAGGAAATTCAACAACACAAGGAAGAGGTTGAGTATCGGGAAGCATGGCTAAAAGCATTAATGGAAGAAACCCAGAGAGAACTTAATTTCCTTACTGTCATAATTCAAAGCGCCGAGCCAAATAAAGTTATAGCAATTAACAACGGCTAAAAATTGTCTGATCGTGTTCATTTTGAGAGGAAAACTGGGTAGCCAATACTAGAGCGTGTCTGCAAACCTAAAAACATGGCATTAGGGCGAAGCATTCGTACCTGGCTCTGTACACAAAACCTGAATTTTAACTACGAATGCTTCGCCCTTTTCAAAATTTGCAGACAGACCCTAGCTATTGATAACCAAACTCTTGAGCTAACTCCATAACTAAGGGCAGAAATCCTTTGTCATCTTTACGCCAAGCTAAAGAACCTTCCAGGGTACTGGGTGCTACGGGTCTATAGCGATAAGCTGGTGACTGTAGAAAGTTGGGGTCGTTCCCAAAGTAAGCTCCGTGAGGACCAATGCAAGCGTAAGGAGATTCTTCAGGATGCAACAGGGCTTCAAAGATGGATTCATTCCACGACAAGTTTAACCATTTACATAGCTTTTCAAAATGTAAACGAGGCTCGTTTAAAATATCTTCACCACGAAAACGGATATGTTGATGGGAGGGAATTGTACTTAAAAATTCTAAAATATTAGCTTGCGTTCTCCCCCATAAAAACTGAGGATCAACTGTAGGTGGATTTGTGGCATAATCACGAGAATTAGTAACTATAGCTAAAAAACCATTGTTAATGTTCATTACAGATTGTCCTTGAGTTCTCGGATGGCGAACAAGGTGAATGTACTGAGCATTAGGAAAAGTTTTGTGGATTCGATTTAGACTTCCGGGAAGTCGGGAGTATGCAGGGCTTTTATCGATAATTCGTAGTGGCGCAACTTTGCGGCATAGTTCGATATAAACTTCTCCTGTACTACATTGGCGTCGGTTGGAAATCCAACGATGTGCCATTTCAATAGATTGCATAGTTTGCTCGCCAGCATAGAGTTGAGCAACAGTTCGTCTCAAGCCATGCATCTTAAATGAGCCTTTACCGTACTTAGCGCGTTGTTCTAGCTCGTATATAGTATCAGTAGTAAACAGACGAAGCTCCGGAACTCCGTAGAGTTCAGGATGTTGACCTAGCATGGCACAAATTAATGATGTATAAGAGCGTGGACAGGCAAGGATGAATATCGGTGAGGGGAATGACATAGAGTTCAAGGTTTGCACGAAATCTTATAATTTTTCTGTTTTCGCCTTGCCTCCTCGGACGAAAATCAGATTTTCATCCTTGGCGGTGGCGTTCCCGCTACCATCAGGAAAGGCTGATTTGAAAATACTAGAAGTGACCGCCCTACAGGGAGAAGATAGCAAACTTTCTAGGTGTAGTAGAATAGCTTGATCTTCCTCAATCGCTCAACCTAGATTTTTTGAGGAATGGGTTTAATTGCCTTTGCTATGATAGTAGGTAAAACAATAAAATTCTAACAAGAGAATTTAACTAAGGTAAACTTAATGCTAGAGATGGCTCTCATAGACCTAATAGCTTTATTTAAAGTTTGTGCCTTTTTTTAGCCTTGCCGAGGGGCATCTAAGTCGGCTCTGGATATCAGATAATGAGTATCCCTTGCCCCAAGAAACTTTAATATAATTGGTAGTTAATCAAATTGCCGAAGATTTTGTGAAAGAGCAGATACATAAACTAGCTGATGACTATCTCTTTGCCCAGAAAACGACCTTTTGAGCCAGCACCACCTCCCGGACTCAGGTTTGAGAATTTCCGTCAAATCTGTGAAAACGGTTTTGGGGATGGTCACAACAGCTTTGCTCATTCTATGGCATGGTTCAAAAACCATCTGTATGTGGGGACTACCCGCTCCAATTTCTGTATGATCCAGGTACAGAAGTACTTCAGGGATTTGAATCTAGCTGTCTGGCCGATTGTTGAAGGTCCTAAGGATGTAGATAGTCTCGACACGTTGGATCGACGAGCGCAAATATGGCGCTATGACCCTCTTGAGGACTCATGGCAACAGGTTCTACGTGCTCCCATGGTAATGGGAAGCGACGGTAAAGAGGTAGCTCGAGAGCTAGGCTATCGTGCAATGGCCGTAGTTCAGGGGGAGTCTGATGTCGAACCAGTACTTTATGTAGCAACGTGGGCACCAAGGCGTGGTCCCGGCCCACTTATCCTGCGATCAGAAGATGGGGAAAATTTCAGTGTCGTTTCAGAATACGGGATTCTTGGGTTACCCATCACGACCACACGGTTGCTAGTCCCCTTCAAGGGAAGGTTGTTTACTTCTCCCACGGGGACTAGAGGCAAGGTTGTTGGTCAATTCCATGTTTCAGGGGGTCAAGTTAATGTCTCAGGGATTCCGATCTTATATGAAAGCCGAGACCCTGCTAACGGACAATGGCGAGAGGTGAGTTTGCCCGGTTTTGGTGAACCGGAGAACGAAGGCATATTTATGCTTTGTCCTTTCGGAGAGCAGCTTTATGCTGGCACATTCAACTGTCAAGGGTTCCAGATTTGGCGCAGTGATTGTGAGGGAGAACCTCCTTACAAGTGGACCAAGGTGATCGATCAGGGTGCTTATCGTGGTTCACTCAACCAAATCGCTATGAGTATGGCGGTTTTCAATGATGCGCTGTATATAGGTACAGGAATTCAAAACGGGGGGCACGATCATCAAAATAATATTGGTCCTGCCGCCCCTGAGTTAATCCGAATCTTCCCCGATGACAGCTGGGACTTGATTGTTGGTACTCGTCGAGACACTCCCGATGGCACGAAAAGACCACTCAGCGGATTGCCACCAGGGTTTGGCAATCTTTTCAATGGATACTTTTGGTGTATGGAAGTTCACGACGGATGGCTCTATCTCGGCACTAATAACATCTGTGTGATCTTGTCCTGGTTCTTACGTGACCACTATCCAAATCGGTCACGCCGCCTTCTTGAAAGAGTTGGCGTTGATAATGTTGTTAAGCACCAAGGTGGATTCGCCTTGTGGCGCACTAGAGATGGAGAGAACTGGCTAAACGTCAACCGACATGGATTTGGAACTCCTTACAATATAGGTGCCAGGAATTTGGTTTCCACACCCTATGGACTTTTTCTTGGAACGGCTAATCCCTTTGGTCCGCGTGTTGCCGTTAAACAAGATGGGGAGTGGATATACAGCGATAACCCACGGGGTGGTCTTGAGGTTTGGTTAGGAACTAAATCTGATGTTAACCATTCAGTTAAAGCTGAATAGTCTACCCCTAGTTAAGTAAAACAGGTACAATGTCAATCCCCTCGTGGCAACAACGAATTATCGCGACGGTGAGTAAGTCTCCTCCAAAAATTGCCTTGACGGGGATTTTTTTGCTCCTGTTCCTGCTCCCCTTAACGTCTTCCTGCACTTTAGCGCAAATGCCAGAAAAAAGGATATCCAGAGAGCGATCGCCTGAAGCCACCCCACAGCAGCAACCTAGTGATAATAACGGGAGTCAAGAAAGTATCGCTTATCAGGGACGGCAAAGAAGGATACTCAGAGAACGCTCACCTGAAGCCACCCCACAGCAGCAACCTACCGATAATAATGATACTCAAGAAAGGATGACCTATCAGGGACGGCTGCGTACCTACATTCTGCATACCCCAAAGGACTATACTCCAAACCGTTCAATGCCGTTGGTATTGGTGTTTCATGGTGGCAATGGTAGAGGCAGGTCAGTTCAAAGGAATAGTGGTTTCAATGATTTGGCAGATCAAAAAGGCTTTTTTGTCGCTTACCCCGATGGTATCGATAGGCATTGGAATGATGGGCGACTCGATACAGACAACCCTGACGTAGATGATGTCGGATTTGTAGCAGCTCTGATAGATCACTTAGTGAAGACAAAAAACATTGATAGTTCTAGAGTCTATGCCACGGGCATATCTAACGGTGGAGCAATGGTTCTCAAACTGGCATGCGATCTGTCCGATAAAATTGCAGCTTTCGCACCAGTAGCGAGCAGTTTATCTGTAAGGCTCGCCTCAAGCTGTAAACCCAGTAAACCTGTTTCTATACTGATGTTCAATAGCCCTGATGACCCATATATGCCCTGGGAAGGAGGCATGGGTAGAGGTCGGGGTGGAATCAAACTTTCCGTACCCGAAACTGTAGAGTGGTGGAGGAAGCATAATGATTGTTCCCCTCAAGCCGATAACAATACGCTTCCCATGACTGCTGCCAGCGATGGCACTCGCGTTAGGGTGTCCCGGTACTCAGGTGGTTGCAGTGGTACAGAGGTCGTCCTCTACACCATAGAAGGGGGTGGCCATACTTGGCCTGGCGGTCAACTTTCACGCCGTGAGAGAGAATTTGGTACGACTAGTCGTCAGGTTAATGCCAGCGAAGTTATGTGGGAGTTTTTCCAGCGCCACGCCTTACCCTGACGAAGTAATGGAGGATCACAGAAGGATGGGCGGTAGAGATATCAAACGTCAAGAGAGACAAAGATCCCTCTTGATGGACTGACGAAACTACTGTAAATCATACATAGTGAAGGTTCCAAAGTTTCAGACTTTCCAATTGTGAAACTTTTGCTAGCTAGGGATTCTCAAATTTCCGCAATAGGGTCGTCCCGATTTGTGCCAGTTACTCAGGTTGAGTTCT
>DATNPI010000699.1:0-4276 GCA_036703325.1 Coleofasciculaceae cyanobacterium | reverse complement strand
CTCTGGGCATGGTCACTGACGCAAACTAGCGTGGCTAACGCAACGTTACTGGCAAACCTCACGCCTGTATTCTCCTGTCTAGGTGGATGGTTGTTCTGTCGCAGACGCTTCGATCAGCAATTTCTGCTTGGCATGGTCATTGCGATCGCTGCCATTTTTGTGATTGGATTTAATGATTGTCAACTTGCTAGTGGCAAATTCGTTGGAGATATTGCTGCTTTAATTGCTGCTGTGTCTTTCAGCGTCTATCTGTCGGTACTGGAACGACTCCAAAGTCAGTTAGGGACTACAAGGATTTTGTTGTGGAGTTCAGCGATCGCTACAGTAGTATCCTTGCCGATTGTACTGATTGATGGAGGTCAAGTGTTTCCCACCTCCTGGCAGGGATGGCTAACAGTTATTTGTCTAGCTGGTGTTTGTCAAATCCTGGGACAGGGAATGCTCGTACACAGTCTCGACCAGTTGTCATCAGAATTCGTGGCTTTATTCCTGCTTTTAGAGCCGATACTGGCTGGAGTTGGAGCTTGGGCATTGTTTTCAGAACAGTTGGGTTTGTTGAATCTGGTGGCGTTTGCGATCGCATTGGTAGGCGTATACCTCTCTCTATCCAGTCCATCTGCACTGAGAAATGAAGCCATTCAACCAAGTTTAGCAACGTTGCAGGTAGAAACTGACCCTAAAAATCGAGAGCAAGAAGTGGTCAAGGTTGTACTCAACAGTTGTGTTGCCAAAAATGCTTGAGAACAAACAGTGGATAGCGACAATACCAACGTATAGTCCATAAATATAAATTTCGCGCTCAACTCAGCCATGACTTACGCAGCTGTCATAGCGATCGCTGGCAATTTGGCAAACTGGAAGCCGATACGTTTGCCAAAAATATTACCTTTTACAGCATTCAGGAATTAGATAACTCTTTGCGGCTGTTAACTATATTTTCCAACAGTGTGAATTGCAGCTAGATGAGATGGTAGAAGCTTAATCTTTAACAAATTCGCGGGATTCCCCACCCTCTTGCGCGAGTGAGCGAGAGCGCGAACGATGCTTAGGGTGGGGAGGAATAGCGGGATGCCCTGATTTAGTTGGTGCTAGGAATGTTGCGCTTAGAGTGTTGCTCTCTCGCCAAGAGTGGGAGAGTACGGGGCGTTTTTCAGCCGCCCCTGATGTATCTGGTGATGAAACTAAAACTGATTACCGCTTAAGGTATTCAGGACTGAGAGCGATTAGGCTTTGCGTGGCTCTAACGCGATCGCATATCTCCTCAACTGTAGTTGTGTTAATCCAAAAACAACTGGGCTATTTGGGTCGCCAAGGACAACTGACAACTAACAACGAACAACGAACGCGATATTCTCTTTGGAGAAGAAGTAATTTTTGGACGACTCCTAAGACTCTAGTTCAGCGAGTTCCATCCAACGCTCAGTTGCCGTCTCAATCGCCTGAGTCAAAGTTTCCACTTGCTCATAGAGTTGTTGAACCTTAGTAGCGGAACCTGGAGAAGCATTGTAAAGCGCTTTTTCTACCTCAGCTTTCTCAGCTTCTAGTTGAGCAATCTTGCCTTCAAGCTTCTCAAACTCTCGCTTTTCCCAAGTTGAAAGCCGACGTGGCTTGCCATTATTTGATGATTGTCTCTCTGACTTCTGGGCTAATGGTGATTCTTCCTTTTTAGCTTGAGAATTAGCACTCTGTTGGGATGCGTCTGCTTCTTCTGCCTGCTTGTAGTCTAGATAGACTGAGTAGTTGCCAGGATACTGACGCAGGTTGCCTCCCGACTCAAGGGCAAAGATTTTGTTTACAGTACGATCTAGAAAATAGCGATCGTGGGAGACGGCAATTACACAGCCATTGAAATCTTCTAGATATTCTTCCAGCACAGAGAGCGTCTGCACATCCAAGTCATTTGTAGGTTCATCGAGAATCAACACATTCGGAGCGCTCATCAGGACACGCAACAGAAACAATCGGCGTTTTTCACCCCCAGAAAGCTTACTGATAGGTGCATACTGTTGGTTGCCAGGGAACAGAAACCGCTCTAACATTTGCGAGGCAGTAATCACACTTCCGTCTGCTGTTTTGACGAGTTCCGCGACTTCTTTGAGGTAGTCAATTACGCGCTGATTTTCGTTGAGCGCCTCCAGCAAGGCCTCAGAGTGTTGGTCAAAATAGCCGATGTGAATTGTAGAGCCAAGTTCGACGCGACCTGAATCAGGTTGAATGCGTCCGGTGATAATATCCATCAGAGTGGATTTACCTGCACCGTTGCCGCCGATGATGCCGACACGGTCATCGGGGCTGAATTCGTAGGTGAAGTTTTTGATTAAGGTGCGCTCATCATACCCCTTAGATACATTCTCTAACTCAATAACTTTCTTGCCGATCCGACGGCCAGGGGTAGAAATATCAACCTTGCCTTGAACTTGTTTAAACTCAGTTTCCTGCATATCCTGGATGCGGTAAATCCGAGCTTTCTGTTTCGTACTACGTGCTTTTGGTCCCCGCTTGAGCCATTCCAACTCACGACGTAACACCCCCTGATGTTTACGCTGACTACTCACAGCCGATTCTTCAGCAAGGGTTTTTTTCTCTAGATAGTAAGAATAGTTGCCAGAGTAGGTGTAGAGGTCGCCTCGATCGATTTCAAGGATACGGTTGGTAACACGATCAAGAAAATAGCGATCGTGGGTAATGAGCAGAATTGCCCCTCGATAACCGTTCAGGTAACTCTGTAACCATTCCACTGACATCGCATCCAGATGGTTTGTCGGCTCATCCATCAGCAACACATCTGGCTCCGAAAGCAGCGCAGCAGCAAGAGCAATGCGCTTGCGATAGCCACCAGACAAATTACCAATTCGAGCATCAAAATCTTCAATGCCCAACTTAGTCAAGATAATTTTGGCATTTGTCTCCAGTTCCCAAGTGCCGGTCACTTCCATCCGCTGCGTCACTTTAGAGAAACGAGCCATGAGTTGGCTATCCTCTGGAGTCTGAGCCAATTTGTGTGACAGTTCCTCATACTCGCGGATCAGGGTCATCTGTTCGCCACTGTCGGCAAATACCTGTTCCAAAACGGTATGATTGTCATCCAAGTCAGGTTGCTGGGGTAAGTAGACAATCCTTGCTCCAGAATTGACCAGCAGTTGACCGCCATCAATTGGCTCTAGTCCAGCAATCATCTTCAATAGCGTCGATTTGCCGGAACCGTTGGTGCCGATTAGACCGACCTTATCAGTGGCATCTAGACTAAAACTGGCATCTTTGAGGATTTCCTTGATGCCAAAGTCTTTTTTAACGGATTGCAGCGTAAAGATACTCATTCAGATTATTAGCGGTACAAACCCCTACATAAAGCACGTTAACACTCAGTAGGGGGAGTGCTACTATCGGCACTAACCGAGCCAATTTTAGATTTTGGATTTGAGGCGATCGCTCTTTCACTGGTAAATTTCGCTACGCTATCCCATCGTGTCAGGAGTAATTGCCTGGAATATAAGCTATAGGGGCACGATATGTGGTATCCCTACCCTGCTACCCTATTCTCTGGTTCCTCACCTTCGAGGACACAGCAGTTGTCAGACGCACCCGATATCCTAGTACTAAGGTCACTGAGTTTTATAGTGATTTGTGTAAGCGATCGCCAAACCTAACCAACAGGCAAAGGGGGTTCTCATGAAGCAAAAGAATCGAGATATTTTCGCATTTGTGGCACAAGTCAGTGTCATCCTTTCCACCTTCCTATTGTCTGTTGGTCTTGCCATTGCCCAGCCCGTCAGACCTAATGCTCTGGAATCGACTCCTACCTCAGCGATTTCCAATCGGGAGCAACAAGAGCTAGAGCGCTTGCGAGAAGAAAGGCGTATAAGCGAGCAGGTTCAGGCTGAGGCGAATCGCGCCTTGACTCAGACAACGACTCTGTTCAATGTGATGCTTGTAACCTTGGCGCTGCTCTTAACCGCAGCGCTTGTGGCCTTGTTGCTATTGCGACGGGCGGTGATTCGAGAGGTTGCAGAACTCGTAAGAATCCACCTCCGGGAAGTGGGAGACTTGGAAGGGAAGATTGCTCATGCTAATCAGGATGTGCGAAACCTCCTCCGAAAAACTGAAAATCTTGGAGATGAGCTCAATAATGAGGCGGCGAATTTTCTACAGGATATAAGTGTTAAGCGAGAACATCTATCCAAGCTGCTCTCTGAAGTGTCTCACTCCAAGAAACAAGCTGTAACTGAATTAGAGGCGCAAATCAAAGAGGCTCAACAAGCGCTAGAAAAATTAGAGA
>DATNPI010000661.1:0-3433 GCA_036703325.1 Coleofasciculaceae cyanobacterium | reverse complement strand
GAAAATGACCTGTCCTAGCACAGGTTCAATTCACACCTTACGAGTTCCTCCCGCTCTGCAATCAGCTAGGCAGGCAATTCGCTGGGTAAATTGGGGAGTCGATCCAGAGAGATTTGCTTTGCAAAGCTGAAACTCACATTCCGCCTCTAGAGATTTTGATTAGTTGGTAGGACTTACGCACTGAAGGGGTGCAAAGCCATAATAGTGTTTCAACGGATAAAAGCGTTGGCTATGATTGAGGAGTTATCTGCCGCCAATGAGCGGCAGCCGTTAGACTGAAAATCTGATGAGGACTTGCAGTGATGAGAAAAAGCAGCTCTCCACAGAAGCTAATAGCTGGAAATTCTAGTAAGTACGATTCATATCGTGAGGCATGGTCTCGTATTAAATTAGCTCAAGAAAATGATTTCTTCTTAGAAGCCATCACAATTCAGGAAAGCCTCATTTCTGATCGCCTTATTAGTTACTTATCTCGTCCAACAGCATCCAATCCACTCTCGAAAGATAAGAAAGGCCATTGGCCTTCGTTTAGTAATCTGATTAAGAGTTGGCGTTCCGAGTTTCCCAATGGGCTCCAGGTAGGCTCCTATACAGACCTCATCAGCGCTGTCGATCAGTGGCGAAAGGTTAGAAACGAAGCCATCCATGCCATTGTCAAGTCTGAGCCTGGTCAACCAACTCAGCCAATCGATCTGTTCTTGACAAAGGCTAAGGAGGCTGCTGAACAGGGAGAACGCCTTGCCAGGGAGATATGCAACTGGTGTACAAAGGAAAAAAGAAGAGAGGCGCGATAAGTTTTCTTGCAAAGTCTACTGAAAAACGCTACCCACTTCTAGTTTTGGTACGCTTGTCTTGCCTTGCTGCCAAAAGATAACAAGACTAATTCATATACAACTAACTCGCACCACAAGCACAACTCTAACCTGGTAACAAAAATAACAGAAAGATTTTTCAGGTCGTGACAGATAATCAGCTTCATGAGGGAATAATCGCCTCAAAGGTTGTGTATCGGTCATCAGTCATGCCGATGAATTTTTCTGGAAAAAATCTCCGGGGTCAATCCTTCAAAGGTAAGAACCTCACAGGTGCCAACTTCAGCCATGCTGATATCCAATGTGCTGATTTTAGCAAAGCTATCCTCACAGATGCCAACTTCAGTCATGCTAACGCTGGAGTGCTAGAAGGCTTGGCGAACTCTTCCCAGGATGAAGCTCAAATTTTGCTGGTTTGAATCTGGAGAGACTAAATCTGGAAAATGCAGACTTGCAAGGTGCAGATTTTAGTTATGCCACTCTCTATCAAGTGATTCTCCGAGGAGCAAACTTGCGAGGAGCAAAGTTTTGTAAGAGTAATCTCAGGGAGGCTGACTTACGCGGGACTAAATTGGAGGAAGCCGATTTGACTGGCGCAAACCTGGATGGGACGATATACGCTAGTGGAACAACTTGAGATGGAGTAAGTTAGAGCTAATTTATAAAGTGAAAAGGGGAGTCAGTGGTCAGTAGTTCTTAAGAGTTCCTGGCTTTTGCCTCCTGACTACTACCCCAAATCAATGCGCATTTAATTTTATCCACCTACTTCCTGCAAGATCTAGCGGCTTCTTAAGATTTTGTTTATAAATCAGCTACTAGGGGAGCGATCGCTCGTAGGATTTTAAATAGGCGACCTTAAGATAAAGTAACTACTAACAGCAGTGACGGGATGGCGCTATTCGCTGCCTTGGGTCACGGAACTTGTCGCCAGTGCCCGTTACCTGAGTGCTGCTGGGTCCGTGTCTTTCAGAAATGAGTTGGATCGGGGAATAGGGTGATATTGATGGATCTAGAAGTTGCTCACAGTCGTTGCAAAGATCGTTTGGTTTGGACTATTGAACAGCTACAGGGCAAAGTCGAGCCGACTCAACTTGAGAATATCACTGAGCTGATTATCCAAACCATGACTGGCCCTTGGCGTCATTTTCATACGCCCGATCACATTTTTGAAGTCGGTGGGTCATTCGAGATTAGTGGTACAGCTGATGCCGTTGAGGTCTTAGCCGCTTTATTTCATGACCTAGTGTATGTGCAAGTCGATCAGGGTGTGAGTATCAACATCGGCAGTTACATTGCTCCTTTCATTAAGGAAGTCAAAGGTAAGGAAGTAAAAGGGCAGCTGGTAATTCGAGAAGCCACCGATATGCCTTCCTCACCGATGTTTGACCTGGTCGCGGCAATATTTGGGTTTACTCCTGGTCAGGCACTCTCTCCAATGGCAGGGCAAAACGAATTCTTGAGTGCGCTGATTGCAGCACAGTCTTTGGAGCCTGTTTTAAGTACTAGTACCATCGCTCAAGTCGTCGCTTGTATCGAAGCGACCGTTCCTTTTCGTCCTTTGTCTCCCTCTGGTTTAAGTCCTAGCGAGATGTTGTACCAGCGCTTGAGCGTCGCTAATAATCAATCTAACTTTGGGTGGAGCGAGCCCCAGATTATAGAAATCGTGAAGCGCTGTGTGCGACTAGCCAACCGAGATGTAGAGAATTTTGCTTATTCCGATTCAGCTGATTTTTTAGATAATACGTGGAATTTATTACCCGAAACGAACCATGAGCTGATTAATGCCAATTCCTACACGGTGGCTGGGTATCGAAGGTCGCTCAAAAATATGGAAGGATTCATGAATTTCCTCTCTCCAGAACAGGTTTTCCAGCGGTTTAAGGGAGAGCCAGATGAGGAAACTTACCAAGAGCTGATATCGAAGACTAGAAAAAACTTAGAAGTGGCGAAGCTTTATCTAGGCTGTAAGCTTGTCTCGATCGCTATTATAGAGGCGCTCTCAAAGCGCTTGGGGGGACCTGATCGTGACATCCCTCTTTCAACCATGATGGGAGAATTACCAACACCGGGAATCAAAACCCCCTCATTGGAACAGTTTTTACCCGATATTCCAAGCACCAAACCACCAGAAACGGTTCTGGAAAGAGAGGTGCTAGAACTGTTGACAAAGGGACGAAATCAGGACTCCTCTTACGATCTAAAAAATTCACCGATAGCGACATTTATCGTTAACTCTATGGGTTTTCCCTCGGTGCGACACTTAATCGAGCGAGCTAAGGAGTTCTTTGCGGGAACAATATCGGCTGATGAGTTTCTCAGTGAGTGTGACCATGAGGCGATCGGGATAGTAATAGACGCAGTGGAGCAACTTTTTGAAAGCCGTACAAGTGCTTTACGTGGATTGAGCGGAGATGCCAAGCTGACTTTTGAGCCTTACCAAGCCACAATGAGTCCGCGGGAGCAAGAGTTGGTTTCAGAGGGTTCCTAAGTCTGTGACATCTCCTACACCGTAATCTTTGATTCGGTGTAGGCTTCTCAACCGTGCTACGCACCGCTGCGAAGAGAGCGATTGAGCTTTCCTGGTTATTTCCTCGTGCGGTTTTCCACCACTTACCTAGAGC
>DATNPI010000637.1:0-2359 GCA_036703325.1 Coleofasciculaceae cyanobacterium | reverse complement strand
AATGCCCACCTATCTAGTAAATCGTTGCTTATCAATCTAAGCCGCAATTTTGGGCAGGGAATAACCCGTTTGCCCGAACCTTTTGAGTTCCTCTTTCAATTCAGATGAGAGGTAACTTAATGCACTGCCCTGCCATCCTTTTGTTCCATATTGCAGGAGTCCACAGTAGGTATTTCCTTTATGAATATGCCACCCAAAGTTTGCGGGAATTACCTCATATCCAATTAGAGTTTGAGTCAGGTAGCGGGCGATTTCTTCGATGTTATTTTGGCTGCTCATTTTCTTTAAAAACAACGTGATACTTTAGATTGATAAGTATATTTTCTTATAAATATAGCGGTTAAACCCCCTTCTTTAGAATTATTTGGTTAGCGCCGTTAGAGGTAGATTTGACTAGTGAAGGCAGAGTATCTCTAGCTATTTTTTTACGGCGGTTCTCCTCACTAAAGGAATCTCGTAATCGTTTCCTTGCCTCCAACTATCTACATACAATGATGGTGGGCGTTTGCACGTCCACCATCATTTTCATATTCATAACATACTTAAGACTTACGCAATATCAAGTGATTAGCCCCCCTAACCCTCAACGCAAGGCGGACAAGAGGCAACTCGCCCAGATTTGGGGGGTCAGAGGGCGAGTGCGTGAGTCCTATTCCTAAAAGAATGTGCTAGCTTAACCTGCCTTGAATACAATACAAGCGGCTGAGTAGCTTGTTATCGATAAGTAGTGGAGCGGACTCGATCAGAGTCGCTGTAATGCACTTCATCATGACGCTTACGACCAGCTAGACCAGCTAGACCAGCCAAGCCAAGTAAGCCTAACCAACCCCAATCAAAATCATTATCAGAATCAGAGTTGGTGTTATCAACACCTTGCTGAGTGGTAGTAGTGGTGGTGGTATCAGGAGCTGTATTGCTCTGAGCGGAAGCAGGTAGATTGAAGGGGACAGTAGCAACGCTGACAGCTATAACTCCAGCACCAAGGAATTTAGAGATTTTTGAAAAATTCATGATTTAAAGTTTTCTCCTCACTGTTGTATTCCTAAGTTATCAATTGACAAGTGAATCGTTATCCGCCTGTAGCGAGAAACGTAACCTCACCAGGTTTCTTGCTCAAGAAGTAGACTAACTGCATCTAGAGAGGTATTGGCTAGGTTAAGTTGAGTCGGTTCCAGAAGAGTCTCTTGCTGGCTGTGTCTAATCAGGAAAGCGTCTATAGCGCTTCTCAATTACATGAGGTACACCTTGAGACTCATCGTTGAGTTCCCAAGCATCTATATTGCTATAGCGAAGCGGTAGCGAGCTTGCAAGCGTCTGAACCATGAACTACGAACTATGAACAAAAACCCAGAGGCTTGTACTTCCCCAAAGTGAGAAACCTATATTAAATGACTAGAGTAGGCACGTTTACTTTATAAATGAGCTCTAAGTTAACAGTACGCTGAGACAAACTGGAGAGCGCTATAATATTAATTAGATAGAAAAAATGATTAGGTGAAAAACCTGTCGCAGGCTGCGGCGTACAAGTATTCTAGAGAAAGCCTCTTTTGGTTTTCCTACTCATAACTTAATCATCCTGACGGGCAATTGTAGAAGCTGCCTGCGTATGGATTGTTAGTTGCTCTGAAAAGTACGGAAGTCAATTACTGGTGTGCGTTGCGGTTCGGTACTCCTGTGCCATGCATGAGGCAGCTCCGAAGTACTGTGTGCGTACATCCTTCCAGTCGGAAATTCCAGCGCTCACGGTGGATTAGATGCGCCCTGACAAGAGTTTACTGCCTCGCTAAGGTTCTCAACCGTAAACGCAGATAGCCGCCAGCATCAAGGTGTGCCGTGAAAGGACTTTAGTCAAAAGCGATCGCCCTTTGACTTTGGGTATTTAACCTGAGCATTAGCCTATCGAAAAGCCGCACTCTCTCCTTAGCTAATCGTGGGGAGTAATGTTTCGCTATGGTTAACTCGCTATTCCAAGCTTACACTCCTCTACTAACCTGGATAGGCTTAGGAATCCTGCTGTTTCGGTTTATCCCAGCTTCTTTCTCTACAAGGCTCGGTCGTGCGCTTTACTGGGTTGGCGTTCCAGTGCAATCTTTCCTGTTCGGGCGTCGGACACAACTGTGCTCCGAAACAAGTCTGATTCCCTTGATAGTTGTGGAAGCCTCACTGCTGAGTATAGGCTTGGCATTAATCAGCTGGTGGGGATGGCAAAAGTTCTTTCGCCAGAATCTACAAGTGCCACCACTAGATCAGCAAAGTACTGTTGCGCGATCGCGAAAAGCCAGCTTTATCTTAGCGGCCATGCTCGGTAATACAGGCTTCATCGGCATGACGCTAGCAGAAGTTCTCATTGAGCCGCTTT
>DATNPI010000118.1:0-7823 GCA_036703325.1 Coleofasciculaceae cyanobacterium | reverse complement strand
AGAGTCCAGTGCTGAATATAGGTCAGATCTAAGTCAAAAACTTCCTCAGAATTGACATTAGAACGACCACAAACTTGCCACAGCCCTGTGATTCCAGGTAATATCTCGTGGCGTATTAAGTGGTGTTCAGAAAATCGTTCTACATCTCTCAGAGGAAGCGGACGCGGTCCGACAAGACTCATTTCTCCTCGCACGACATTAATGAGCTGTGGTAACTCATCCAAACTATAGCGGCGGAGGACTCGACCAACTTTAGTAATGCGAGGGTCATCCTTCATCTTGAAAAGTACTCCACCTTTTACTTCGTTTTTCGCTTCTAGTTCTTTTTGCAATTGGCTCGCATTTTCTACCATTGTACGGAATTTCCAGACTTTGAAGTGACGACCTTTTAAACCAACGCGAGTTTGCTTGTAGAAGACCGAACCGGGTGAGTCAAGTTTGATTAGAATTGCAATCAGCAGGAAAGGCAGGCTGAGTAAAAGTAAAATTAGAGATGAAGCGACAAGATCAAAGCTACGTTTGAGTAAAAAATCACTGCCGATGAGGGGAGGAGAACTAAACCGGAGGGTAGTGACCCATCCTATCATCTTAATCTCAGTCCACTGTCTTGGTAATTCCAAACTAACGGGTAGAACTCTTAAACGAAGACCAGCAGACTTTAATTCCCAAAATAAAATTATTGGATCTTTTACAGACGTCCAGGAACAAATAAAGACCTCATTGACCTTCTTGGAGTGGATAGTGTTGAGCGTTTCAGCCCATAATGCAGGGTTGTTCCGTACAGATAAATCAGCGCAGCCTTTTATATTAAATTGATTGGAACGATTTTGAACGTGAAATTGGTTACAGCGATTCAGTAACTCTTTGGCTTTCTCAATATCCTCTGGATTACCAAGGAGAAAAATTGGTTGCTGGAGAGCCACATATTTACTACGAAGTCTGACAACAGCGAAGTGAAGCAGTAGACGCTCGCCGCAAACGAAAATTAAACTTAGTAACCAAGCCAACAAAAAGACTGAGCGAGATACCCAAACTTGGGGCTGGTAGAGATAAGCTGTAACTAATAAGACAATATGAGCTATGGTAAGAGATTGGATCAAGCTTTGGAATCTACGGCGCTTGTCATCAGTTCCGTAGAGTCCTGAAGCCGCCAGAATCCCTAGGGTGACAATCACAATGGCTACTAAAAGACCAGGTTGCTCCTCAGTCTCCCATATAAGATGAAATCCCTCAACTGAAGTCCCTATTTTATCGGCTATGACCCAAGCTAAAGACAGCATTAGGCTATCTAGCAGCACTAGGACAGCAACCCGAAACCAATTAAGGATTGTTCCGTGACTAATCTGGGTAATAGCTGGAGTCCGGAGATCACGGTTTTTTGTGTACATGAATGATGCGCTCGTATCAGCTAGAGATGAAAAATCCGAAGCATCTCTATTCATGAGAGAGTTTAAGTGTTTAGTGCTTCACTTTATCTCTACCATAGGGATGAGGTAATTGGTAAGCCAATCTGTCTTTCCGAAGAATCCGACAAGAGGCAAGTGTCTCCGCAACCCTAACTCTATAAGGCTTAGAGCCACTTTAATCAATTTTTTTTATACCCTCGTTTTAGAGTTCTTTACAAACTCTTTAAATAGACGAGGGTCGTGATGAAAATTTTGTAAAGCGATCGCCTACAACCTGGCAGACGTATTGCCTAATACAACGCAAAGTCCTTCCAAACAGAATATAGTACCCAGTCAGAGCTAACTCATAAAGTAGTTCTAAGGACTATGACCCCCGCGTAAGTCCTGTTAAGCTAATTGCCAATCGCATGAAAAGCTAATCTTGGACAACCTCTACTGGCTCGATCAGATTCAACCCTCGGAGCGCCCCTTCGTGGGGAATAGAGCCTTTGACTTGAGTCAGCTTTTACAGCGTGGCTATCCAGTTGTACCGGGTTTTGTAGTTCCGGCGATCGCGTTTTGGGAATTCATAGAAGTTTTGGGCGAGTCGGAACCAATACTTGCCGACTTACCCCATTCTTCTTTTCATGTGGATGTGGACAATCCGCATCAGTTGCAGCAGGTTGCCCAACAAATTCGTCAAGCGATTACAAAGGCGACTTTGCCACCCCTGTGGGCATCAAGTCTATTAGCGGCGGCGGAAGTTGTGCAAGCAGCAACAATGATTTTGCACCCTTCCCCGTCGCTACCATCGAAAAAGTTGCGGTTTAGCCAACAGTTGAAGGTTGAAGGTTCAAACTTGTCTTCAAGCCTACCCTTGGGGTTCTCCTCCGGCGTACAGCCTTCTAACATAGATCATTTTGGAATTTTAGAATCCCATATTTGCCCAAAGCAGCCAGATGCACTGATAATCTGTTTGAAACGAGTTTGGGCAGAACTCTTTCGCGCTAGAAGCTTGTTTTACTGGCAGCGTAATGGGGTTAATCTACAACAGCTGAACTTGGCTGTATTAGTGCAACCGATTTGGAATGCGATCGCTTCTGGTACTATCGAGGCTAACCCAACTGAATGGAACATCCAAGCCACTTGGGGCATCGGAACCGCCCTTACCAAGGGAGAAGTGCTTCCAGACTCCTACCAGTTGCAGCCGCAAACTGGCACCGTGCAGACTCAGCTATTGGGTAGCAAAACCCTTGCCTATCGTCTAAACAGTGATAGCGTTAGCGACAGCGCACAAGCGGGGCGCGACAGCGCACAAGCCGTAGCAACTTTAGGAGCATCAGCGGGGCGCGAACGCGCACAAGCGGCTCCTCCGGAGGAGCCGTCTTACACATCGGCGATGAGTGGCTTACAGGTCTATCTGCTTAACGAGGAACAACAAAACCAGTACGCCCTCGAAGAAACATACCTCAAACAGCTGATTGAGCTCTCCCAACAGCTGACCACCGAATTCGGTTCCACGTTTTCTTTAGAGTGGACACTTTGTCAAATACCAGGAAGCTTAGAACCAAAGCTGTATCTCACACAATTTAGCCCTCGGTTTAAAGCTGTAAGTACTCAGCGTTTAATGTCAACCCAACCTCCAACTTCCAATATCACCCCTCCGCTAGTTAGAGGTCTACCCGCCGCTGCCGGACGAATCACTGCACCGGCTCAAGTCATCCTCGGTGTCAACCCAGCTCTGGAAACAGTGTTCCCAGGAAGGATTTTGATTGCCCAAAGTATCACCCCTGATCGGCTCCCGTTGCTCAGGCAAGCCGCCGGTATCGTTACTGAACAGGGAGGGATGACTAGCCATGCTGCAATTATTGCCAGAGAACTAGGCATCCCAGCGGTTGTCGGTGCTATCGGTGTCACCCAGCTGATTCAAACCGGCGAATCTCTAATGATCGATGGTGACCGGGGAGAAATCCATCGACTAGGAACTGGAGCGAGGGAATTAGAGACAGGAGAATCCCCAATTACCAATCCCCAATTAACAATCCCTAATTACCAATACCCAATCGCCACTCAACTGTTAATCAACCTGAGCCAGGTCAACTCCCTTGAAAAAACAGTTGGTCTACCGGTGGATGGAGTCGGTTTACTGCGCTCTGAACTGATGATACTAGATGCCCTGGAAAATCTACACTACGACGAGTGGCTACGACAGGGACTAAAGAGCGAGTTGGTGGCACGCCTTGTCCAACTCATCATTCAGTTTGCCGCTGCCTTTGCACCGCGACCTGTGTTTTATCGCTCTTTGGATTGGCGTGAAGCAGAGTTCGCGAATTACGCATCCCATGAATTTCAATTTCTCTGTGGTAGCGTCTCACCTCCGCAAGGAGAAGTGAGTCCAATAAGTAGTTTGCGGGGTACTCGTCGCTATATGAGTGATCCCGCCAGCTTTGATTTGGAACTGGCGGCTTTAGAGCAGGTTTATGCTTACGGCTACACTAATGTCCAGCTAATATTGCCTTTTGTTCGTAGTCTTGAAGAGTTTACCTTTTGTCGCCGCCGCGTAGAACAGGCTGGACTGACTGAAAATCCCCATTTCCAACTCTGGATTATGGCGGAGGTTCCTTCCGTGCTATTTCTGCTACCAGATTACGTCAAAGCTGGTGTTCAGGGCATCTCCATTGGTACGAATGATTTAACCCAACTGTTGCTAGCCACTGACCGTGACCAGGGGGAGTTGGGTTCTACACTTGACGGGCGTCATCCAGCTGTAATGCGGGCACTTAAACAACTGATCCAAACGGCGAGAAGCACTGGTATCCCTTGCTCAATCTGTGGTCAGGCACCGACATTGTATCCTGAAATTATCGATTCCTTGGTAGAGTGGGGCATCACGTCCATTTCCGTTGATGTGAATGATGTGGAACGCACCTACAAGGCGATCGCTCGTGCTGAACAACGCCTGCTCTTACAAGCCGCACGCCAAAAAATTAATAATTAAGGGAACAAACCCCTAGTAACTGCTCATTCTCATACTCAAATCCAGCCAGGTCGATCGCGTAATTGGCGCACTACTGGAAATGTAATCCACTCCAGTTTCTGCCACGGCTCGGATGGTTTCTAGAGTGACGTTACCCGACGCTTCAATTTTAATGCGATTCTCGCCTGCGACAGCTGGGCTAACGCCCCTTTCTCGAATTATTTGCACGGCCTGTCGCATCATCTCTGGAGGCATATTGTCCAGCATGATAATGTCAGCTTTATACTCCAAGGCTTCTCTAACCTGATCGAGCGTTTCTGTCTCTACTTCGATAGTCAGTGGATAGGGAATACGAGAGCGAATTTGGACAATGGCGTTCCCGATACCTCCTGCTGCTGCAATGTGGTTGTCCTTAATGAGTACCCCATCATCTAGTCCCATCCGATGATTGACTGCCCCACCAACTTGGGTAGCATACTTTTCGAGTAACCTCAGCCCTGGAGTTGTCTTACGCGTATCTACCAGTTGAGCGGGTAAATCGGCAATCTGAGCGACATATTTGTTAGTCATTGTGGCAATTCCGCTCAGTCGCATGGCTAAATTCAGCGCCACTCGCTCTCCCGTCAACAGGGCATCAAGCGGTCCTTCAATTGTTGCAATAACAGGTCTGGGTTCGGGCGACATTCCTTGAGGGAAATCGCAGTACTGACCCTCTTCTACTGTTGGTGTGAACTTCACTTGCTCATTGAGCAACTGAAAGACGCGTGCGGCAATCGGCAGTCCTGCGATGACCCCAGCTTCTTTAGCAATCCATTGAGCCTTTCCAGTTTTAGAACCAGAGGCAAGAAGGCTTTGAGTGGTGCGATCGCCCCGTCCAATATCCTCCAATAACCAGCTCTGCAACAATTGATCCAGCACCAAAAGCGGCGGCAGTACCGCAGTTGAAGTCTTCATCTATTAACACTACTAGAGAGTAACGAATCGCCATATATATAGCGGTTCTCAGCTGCATATCACTACGCCGTAAGTGCACGATGATAAGCTATCGCACATTTAATTGGCAATATGAGCCTACTGGGAAAAGGTAAAAGGGTGAGGGGCAAAGATTCTTCCGTTTTACCTTTCATCTTTCACCTTTTCCCCTTTACCTAAAACTGAATTGACGCTCCATGCTAAAAAGATTCCGGTGTTGAGCTGTAAGACGGGGGCTTTGATCCGGGAGAAAATAAACCCAGTAAGGGGCCAAGGACTGCTCCGAAGATAAAGCCGCCAGCGTGTGCCCAATAGGCAACACCACCACTTTCCATCCCAACATTAGCCGGTGCTTCCAGCATGGCAATGCTGTTGAAGGCTTGCTGCAAAAACCAAAAACCCAGGAAAAAGATTGCTGGTACTCTAACGGTAGTGAAAAAGAAGCCAAGAGGAATCAACGTCACAACCCTGGCATTGGGGAACTTGAGAATATAGGCACCCATGACACCTGCGATCGCACCACTAGCACCTAGTGAAGGAATCATAGAGTTAGCTGAAAAAAACCACTGTGATAGAGCCGCTAATACTCCACAAGTCAGATAAAAAATCAAGTACTTAACGCTACCCAATTCCTCTTCAATATTGTTGCCAAAAATCCATAAAAACAACATATTGAAACCCACATGGGTAAACCCAGCATGCAGGAACTGCGATGTTATCAGTGTCAGCGGTTCTGGCACTGGCTGATTTACAGCAATGCCATTAAAACTGGCACTAAGCTCTCTAGGAACTACAGCAAAAAGGTGAAAAAATCCATCTAATAGAGGAGGAGCTAACGTTAGTTCATAGATAAACACCGAAATATTTACGGCAATCAGTGCGTAAGTAACGTAAGGAGTGATTTTTATGGGATTTTCATCGCGTAGCGGAACCACAGGCGTTTTTCCTATTTATTCAAAAACTGGAAGAACGATAACTTAATTTGTCTTTACTTGACTGCCAACTGTGGATAGATTTCTGGCGTTGCTGAAGAATAAATCACAGCAGGTTGAGAAACTGCCTTGTAAGACTGACTTTGCTACATCTAGCACCAGCAGACAGCGAATGGTACGCAAACACTTCATCAACTGCGTGATTGGTTCTGCTTTGCTATCAGGAGAATCCTACTAGGGCAAGCATTGGAGGAGATTAGCAATCAGGTTGGGTAGGAAAAGGGCGGGATACAGCGAGCGCCTAATCAAATACTCAAATTCAACTGAATCTAGTAAAATTCACTAGGATTCCTGTAAATCTAGAATATTAAGGTCAAAACTAAAACCTATAGAGATTACAAACTATGGCAGTTGTCCGCACGGATGAGACCCTCTATGGAACCGATGGCAATGATACGTTCAACCCTGGCTTGGGCAATGACCAAGTAAATGGTTATGGCGGCAATGACCTGCTAATTCTGGACTACTCGGTGGGAGATACAGGTACAGGGATAAACCTTTATACCTTGAGTAATACTGATGGCGCTTATGGTGTTGGATATCGCTACACAGCAGCCACCGGTTATGTTTATCTAGACCGGATTAGTTTTTACGGCATCAACCGTTTCCAGATTACAGGCACTAGCAAAAACGACAATATCACTGGCTGGAAAGGCGATGACACCATCAACGGTGGGGCAGGGAATGACACTATCGGCAATGGTGCTGGCGGCAATGACAGCCTGAATGGGGGAGCGGGTATCGACACCCTGAAACTGGACTTATCGAGTCAGACGAGTAACATTACCATCACTAACCCCTCCACAGGCATCAACCTCCCCGACCTTGTCACGGCGAGCAATTTCGAGAACTTCCAAATCACCACTGGCAGTGGCAATGACTTCATTACCCAGGCAGGACTGATTGGTGGGGCAGTCTACCGAGGCAATGATGAATTCACGGGTGGTAGTGGTAACGATAGCCTCAATGCTGGTTTAGGCAATGACTATGTATCTGGTGGTACAGGCAATGACCTGCTAATTCTGGACTACTCAGTGGGAGATACAGGTACAGGGATGAACCTTTATACCTTGAGTAATACTGATGGCGCTTATGGTTCTGGATATCGCTACACAGCAGCCACCGGTTATGTTTATCTAGACCGGATTAGTTTTGATGGCATCAACCGTTTCCTGATTACAGGCACTAGCAAAAACGACAATATCACTGGCTGGAAAGGCAATGACACCATCAACGGTGGGGCAGGGAATGACACTATCGGCAATGGTGCTGGCGGCAATGACAGCCTAAATGGGGGAGCAGGTATCGACACCCTGAAACTGGACTTATCGAGTCAGACGAGTAACATTACCATCACTAACCCCTCCACAGGACTCAACCTCCCCGGTCTTGTCAGTGCAAGCAATTTCGAGAACTTCCAAATCACCACTGGCAGTGGCAATGACTTCATTACCCAGGCAGGACTGATTGGTGGGGCAGTCTACCGAGGCAATGATG
>DATNPI010000690.1:0-10524 GCA_036703325.1 Coleofasciculaceae cyanobacterium | reverse complement strand
GCCAGTTATGGGCGCTTTCCCACCCTTTGGACTGACGAAATCCACAGCTATACCAGCACGAGTAAATACATCGTAAGGATGTGTGACTTCTGAGAGGTAGAAGCCAGTTTCCTTACCCGTACTGCCAAGTGTGTCGTGGCTTGTGACAACTATCAATAATCTTTTATCCTGACTCATTGTTTGTTCCTCTTCCTCCAGGACTGGTTATCCCAAATTTACATACCATTGGATAAAAGTGGTTGAACTCGGTTACGACATCAGTTTGTTGCCCGATTCTCTCTGCCGAGAGGCTTTAGAAACGGGTCGCATACGCTTAGTGTGGGAACCGCCGCAACCCGTAGTTAGCGAACTCTGGCTAGGCTACGGCAAGCGCGATGAGCTAGCGTTCGCCGTAGCCTAGCCACAATGCAGAAATCAACCGAGTCCAAGCTTCGTTGAATGCGAAGGTGGACGACTGAGTCCGGCTAACTGCTACGCCATCACCATGCCGCCATCGACATTGAACACCTGACCAGTAATATAAGCGGCGGCTGGGTCAGCCGCGAGGAACCGAACCATGCCGGCGACTTCCTCTGGCTCCCCGTAACGACCTAGAGGAATGTACTTGAGAATTTCCTCTGACTTAAGATCGCTGGTCATATCGGTGGCAATAAATCCTGGTGCTACTGCATTCACGGTTATGCCACGACTTGCCAACTCCTTCGCCACTGTTTTGGTAAACCCAATCACACCAGCCTTAGCAGCACTGTAATTTGCCTGACCAGGGTTTCCCATCTGCCCTGCAACCGAGGCAATATTGATAATACGACCAGAACGTTGCTTGAGCATTACTTTGCTCACTGCCCTGGTACATAAAAAAACGCCTGTAAGGTTTAGGTCAATCACCGCCTGCCAATCTTCCGGTTTCATCCGTAGTAGTAGGGTGTCGCGGGTGATGCCAGCGTTGTTAACGAGTACGTCTACACGCCCAAATTTTTCTAGGGTGTGATTGAAAAGAGTCTCTACCTGCTCAAGCTTAGAGACATCAGCTTGAAGCGCGATAGCCTTCGGCATAGCTTCGCTTACTGCACTCCCCCCAGCGTCATTAATTGCCGCCACTACTTCTTCAGCTGCGGCACTAGAACTGGCATAGTTTACCACCACTTTCGCTCCCTCTGCTGCCAACGCCAAGGCTACGGCTCGACCAATTCCCCGTGAGGCCCCTGTGATAATGGCAACGCGATCGCTCAATCGCTCTTGAGATGTCTGTAATGCTTCCATAAAAATTCCTCGTGAACTGTCTGCCTTATTCCGCTCCAAGAATTTTGCACTAGAATCGAGCAGAAAGACTAACGAAAGGGTTTTTTCCTATGGCAGTAAAAAAACAGTTCACAAGCTTCCAAGAGCTACTCTCTGGCTCCGATGTGCCCGTATTGGTAGACTTTTACGCGACTTGGTGTGGCCCCTGTCAGATGATGGCTCCCATCCTTGAGAATGTAAACGCTCACCTGAAGGGTCGCCTACAAGTTGTCAAAATTGATACAGATAAATATCCTCAGCTAGCATCTCAGTATCAAATTCACGCCTTACCAACATTGGTACTCTTCAAAAATGGTCAGCCAGTGGAGCGTATTGAGGGAGCCGTTGCATCTGAACAGCTCATCCAACGATTACAAGCATTTGTCTAGTCGGCTGCCGCTTGGAATACTGTTTCAAAAGTTTCTCAAACAGCGGCATCCGAAGCCTAATCAAGATGCCTAAGACGAGGGTGCTTCGTCCTTAGAAGTCTCAGACGCCTGAGTCAATTCTTGAGAACCACCGGGAGGTGTTGCAGTCTTGTTCATATCCTGGGCACGCTGATCCCGTTTTTTTCGCTCGGCTTTGATGGCATCTTCCATCACAATCCGCGCCTGTGCCATTTTTTCTAGGTTGCTGCGGTACAACTCCAAGTCTCTTTGCAACTTGTCTTCTGGGAGGCTTAAGGCATTACTAATTCCCTTAAGTGCCTCAGTACGGCGCTTTTCGTCCTTAACCAACTCCAGATCGGCTTGTTCGAGTAGCGTATATATACCAATAGCAAACAGGCGGCTGTACTTAAATTTGGGGTTGTCCGAGATCTGGGCGATAGTGTTATGCAAATCCCCAACCGAGTCCACGGGAGTTGGTGAACTAAACCAGGAAACTAATTCTTTACCAGATAAATGCTCGGCTAGTGTCTTGAGTCGTTCAGCATCCTGTTTGTACTGTTGTGGTTCCTTCCCCACTGCCTGACAGAGGGCATCAAAAATCGATTCTTTATCTCGTTCCGGTCGATAGCCCTGCATGAACCGCTCAAAGGAGGTTACGACACCCAGGGCATAGATGGGATCGTAGTGAAAATCGACATTGACCGAGAGCAAATGCATCTCTACCATCAACTCTTCTACCACCCGCCGGTAGATTGAGTTAACAGGACGGGTGTGATGGTTGTAGAAATCTCGTTTAGTGTCCGAGACTGTGCGAACGTTATTCACAAAGCAGATTCTAAGGGGGGACGTAAAACTATTGTCTCGTTTAAGGACAAGTTTGCCAAGGCAAGATCTCTAGAGAGGCATTGACGATCTCAACGGTGGGATCGTAGAGTGCCGAAGCTACAAGCCATTAGGAGTTAATAGTTAAGAGAGAAAAATATGTCATTCAAAACTCTCAACAGTTATGACCCTTTCTTCTGAGCTAATCACCCTAGCACACTATATGGCCGGTGAATTCGATAATCAAAAACAAGCGATCGCAGAACCCGCTTGGTACGTTCACCTTCGCCTCTGGCAGCGACCGGTTCCCTTGTTTACCGAAGACAGCCTTACCCTATTTGCTGAACAAGCCAGTATCGTCAACCTGGATCAACCCTACCGTCCGCGAATTCTGCGGCTGTATCCAAGCGATACGAACCCAGCCGTTTTACAGGTGCAGTACTATATGCTCAAAGATCTAGAGGCTATTCGAGGTGCTGGTCGCAATCCCGAACTATTAAGGCAACTGACTACCGAACAGATCCAATTCTTACCAGGCTGTACCCTCAACGTTGAACCGCGCCAAATTGCGCCAAATTCCTACGAATTTTCAGCTTCGTCGGCAACTGGTACCCCTTGCAGTTTTAGTTATGAAGGTAAAAATTACCAAGTCTCTTTAGGGTTTGAGGCAACAACAGAGGAATTCCGTAGCTACGATAAGGGCATTGACCCGACGACTGGCAAAGCGATGTGGGGAGCCTTAATGGGTCCATTTCGCTTCACAAAGCGTCAGGATTTTGCTAACGAGTTACCAATCTAGAGCGCCAGTCCAGTAGAAAGAGTTGACACTAAACGCAGAATCTGGTAACTGTTAGCAGTCAAAAGACCAGAATCTAAGTAGTGGGCATCTCTCTATTAGACATCTCCGGAAATTAAGTTTCAGCTACCGTGCTACAAGGATTTCAGGTTAATTATCGGAGATGTCTATTTTTGATAGAGGTTCAGTGAGCTGACTGTTTGACATAAGCGTTATGAGTCAATAAGGGAACACAGTTACTGGTATTAAACGCCGCTGCTAGCTCAATATCTGTGGTGAAGCCTTTAGCAACCAACTCTTTACCTGAACTACATCGAATCAAGGCTGTAATGAGATCATCTTCCCAACGACGAAATACTGCCACAGCCATTTCTGCCTCCGGTGACAATCGTCCATCCAGATAGCTGAGAATCGCACCCGCTCCAATTAGATCTTCCAAAGCGGGTCGTAAACTCCCATCAGACCACCTCTCACCAGCAGGGATAATAGCAATCCTAGTCCCGTGTGCCATCGCAAACTGTGCAATCGTCTTACTGTTTCGTAGGCAACCGGCTAGTGTCGGCTTTGACCCTGTGTGTAACGTTAGAAAAGATCCGTTCGGTGAGGGTAACACAAGCCTCGTGCCAGCGGGAATATTAAGTAGTGAGGAAGGGGCAAGGGAGTAGCCCTCACTGGGTCGGCGTTCTTGACTGGCTAAGTCAGCATTGACAAGTTTTGCGTAATCGAGTGCTGATTCATCCCGCCATTGATAGGGAAAGATAATTGCGCCGTTGTTGGTAGCAATTTCAACACTGGTTGAAAAAGAGAGGATGTCAACGATAATGACCACATCACTGATAGGTGCGAGTTGGGCAACCCCCTGAAATCCCCACTCGCAGCGCAGCTCAAACTCTGACTGGTCGAAAATCATGTCAGTTGTGTGACTACGGTGCTTTCTCTACATCTTCTGCAACTGGCTCCGGCATCCGGTTCCCCAGTCTCCAGCCCCTAGTCTCTAGCCCCTACTTTCAAGGCAGACCCCATGCACTTCGCAGACAAAGAAGCCATGAAAATCTCTCTGCATCATTTTCAAGATAATCGGTTGCAGGTTTAAGCCAACATTCCAGCTTTTTACCCTTCAACCTGCAACCCTCTTCAGGTAGGCATACTACGAGGAACACCTTCCAAGGCTTCTTTCTCGGTTTCAAAGATTTCAAACACGGAGTCCATCATCGTGACTTCAAACACCAGTTTGGCTTCTGGATGGACATTACAAATGCGGAAGCTCCCTTTAACTTTGTCGGCATCTCGCATTCCTGCCACTAAGGAGGTCAAACCAGAGCTGTCAATAAAGTTAACCTGGCTGAGATTGACGACCACATGGCGGCTGAGTTTGGAAATACACTCTTGCAGCTTCAGGCGAAATTGCCAAGCCGTAGTAATATCCAAGCGTCCGACTGGTGCCAATACAATGATGGTCGTACCATCAGGCGTCGTGTGTGTTTTCTGCTCAATATGAATCATTAGTACCTCCTTGCCGTGGCAGCATTGCGATTGCGATCTGGGTGCCTCTAATGAAGCCAGTGAAACCTCTAGTAGAAACAACAATCACCTGATGACGCGCTTTCCAGCTACTCACCTCAAGTAGTTTAACTCAGATATCTTTTGAGGTTGAGGGCGTCCAGTTAGCCCAGTCTTGGGGTTTCAGAAAAGTCTCATACAAATCCGCTTCCGGTGTATTGGGTTCAGGTTGGTAGCCGTATTCCCAACGGACTAGGGGAGGTAGAGACATCAGAATTGACTCAGTCCGCCCGTTTGTTTGCAGACCAAAGATCGTGCCCCGGTCATAGACAAGGTTAAATTCAACATAACGACCTCGGCGGTATAGCTGGAAGTTGCGTTCTTTCTCGCCATATTCCATTCCTTTACGCCGCTCGACAATCGGCACATAAGACGGTAAGAACGCCTCACCGCACTCCTGCGCAAAGGCAAAGATATCTTCCCAACTGCGAGGCTTTACAACCTCGATGCTATCACTGTAAGCTGCCGCGGCACTATCTTTGTGAGGACCGCGATACAGTGCTCCTGTTCCATCTTGATAGTCAAAAAAGAGTCCGCCAACGCCTCGCGTTTCTTGACGGTGTTTCAAATAGAAATATTCATCACACCAGCGCTTGAACACTGGATAATACTCAGGGTGGTGAGTATCACAGGCTTGCTTAAGCGTGCGATGAAAATGAGCCGCATCTTCAGCAAAAGGATAGTAAGGGGTTAAATCAGCCCCACCGCCAAACCACCAAACGGGGCCCGCCTCAAAGTAGCGATAGTTTAGGTGAACCGTCGGTATATAGGGGTTGCGAGGATGCAATACCATTGATGTGCCAGTGGCGAAAAAACCATGTCCGGCGGCTTCTGGACGCTGTGCCAGAATTGAGGGCGGTAGCTGGCTGCCCCAAACCTCAGAAAAGTTGACTCCACCCTGCTCAAACACCCCACCATCGCGGAGAACACGGGAACGACCGCCGCCACCTTCTTCTCGCTCCCAGCTATCTTCCTTAAAAGTACCTACACCATCTAGCTTGGCTAGGGCATCACAGATTTTGTCTTGCAGCTGTTGCATGAACTGCTTGACTCGATCTCTAGACCCAGCGATTGGAAGAGAATTAGTGGTAGTCGTTGCGTCCGTCTTAAAAGCTGTCATAATCTCAATTCAATGTATTTAACCCGAAAGCTGATTACAGCCACTGGGGTGTCGGAAAGAGTTGAAGGCTGTGAATTTGTTGGAAAGTGGGCATGATAGTCTTAAGAGCCGCCGCTTCGTCCGTCGAAGCAAGGCACGAACAAGCGATCGCACCGTCTGCTATGGACTCTCTAGAACATTCTCCAAGCAGAAGCCAGACAAAAACTCGCGCTGGGAATGTCACGCTACTTTCTACTTTCTTAGACTAGCTTGGATCGGTTCTCTAAAAGCGCCAGCTACTTATTTTCATTTAATTGTTTTTCATGGAGTTGCGATTATATCCTAATAAAGGGATTTTACCCGCAACGCCATTTGCATCTCTTAACTCAAATTTGCCTGAGCGTCGCGGCAGGAGGCGTGTTGTGATTCTCAATTTTTCGTTCAAGTTAATTGCTGGTCGAGAGGGGATTTGGTGCAAGTTTAGCCTCTTTAGGACGTATCGCGTCGTGAGTACCGCCCCGGTAGACGTTCTCTGGCAGAAATTGATCAACTTAGCCGATGTTTCCTGGCATCCCCTGTTGTCGAGCACTAATGCCCCCAGAGGGTTAATTGCTAAACCCGGATTGATTTACCAAGTGGTCACTCGCTTGATACCGATTCCGGTGCGAATTTTTGTTGAGCGTGTCCGTCCGGGTGAGTTGCTCAGTGTACGCGTCTTAGCAATCCCTGGCGTTGAGAAACGCGTGACCTATCAGGTTGAATCTACTGTTTGTGGCACCTATGTGTCCTACTCGGTGACGCTGCGCGGTTGGTTATCACCCTTGATCTGGTGGGTAATTCGTCCCTATGCGGCGCGTGTGGCGTCGGAATTAGCTCAGGCGGCAGAGCAGGTAGCCGTGTTGTAAAGCCTTAACGTTTATAGTGTTGCCGACACCCCCATGTCCTAGAAAACACACGGCTTCATTGAAAGCTGTTGTCAAATAGACACTTTGCCAACTAACACCATAATATTTACGGCAACCCTTTAAGATCTATGAAGAATCCCTAACAAAGTCGCCTCAGCCTTGACCATCTCTAGGCAAGGAATGTGTATCTAAATATGCTCGATGCCAGTTCAGTTCTAGAAGTATTAAGACCAGTACAAGACCCCGAACTCCGGAAGAGTTTGGTGGAATTGAATATGATCCGAAACGTCAAAATCGACAACGGCGCTGTTAGCTTTACCTTGGTACTGACGACGCCTGCCTGCCCCTTGCGAGAATTTATAGTTGAGGATTGCCAGAAGGCAGTGAAGCAACTACCCGGTGTTGAAGAAGTCCTGGTGGATGTTACCGCTGAGACGCCTCAGCAAAAACCAATACCCAACCGGACTGGGATTGACGGGGTGAAAAATATTGTGGCAATTTCCAGTGGGAAGGGTGGCGTCGGGAAAAGTACGGTGGCAGTGAATGTAGCAGTAGCGTTGGCCCAGACGGGTGCAAAAGTCGGTCTAATTGATGCTGATATTTATGGTCCCAACACCCCAACGATGCTGGGGCTAGGAGACGCCAATGTAATGGTGCAGCAAGGTGATCAGGGAGAGATGTTGGAACCAGCATTTAACCACGGCGTCAAGCTGGTTTCAATGGGCTTTTTGATTGACCCAGATCAGCCAGTGATTTGGCGAGGGCCAATGTTGAATGGGATTATTCGTCAGTTTCTCTACCAAGTGCACTGGGGCGAATTGGATTATCTGATTGTAGATATGCCACCGGGAACCGGCGATGCTCAACTGACCTTAACGCAGGCGGTGCCGATGGCAGGGGCCGTAATTGTGACGACGCC
Source organism: Coleofasciculaceae cyanobacterium (assembly GCA_036703325.1). Lineage (GTDB taxonomy): Bacteria > Cyanobacteriota > Cyanobacteriia > Cyanobacteriales > Coleofasciculaceae > DATNPI01. The sequence goes on along the minus strand of DATNPI010000690.1, from coordinate 2,756 downwards.
TCAAACAGTGGCGTTATTGGACTCTCGCCGAGGCTTGAAGATGTTTCAGCAGCTGGGAGTACCCGTGTTGGGAATTGTGGAAAACATGAGTTACTTCATTCCGCCCGATATGCCGGAGCGACAGTACGATCTGTTTGGCTCTGGAGGCGGCGAGAAGACTTCTAAGGAACTGGATGTACCCTTGCTGGGTTGTATCCCATTAGAAATTTCATTGCGGGAAGGGGGCGATCGCGGAGTCCCGATTGTCGTCGCCGCACCCGAGTCAGAATCAGCTAAAGCACTGGTTGCGGTTGCTTTTCAGATTGCCGCCAAAGTCTCTATCGCCGCCCTCAGCAGTAACTAGCAAGTTGTTCGCATTGTCTGTTCCTTGATCGTGTCAAAATCTTTGTCCGAAATTCCTGAAACTCACGCTTTACTGAAGCTAATTGCTAAAAGCCGGATCTAACAGTTTGATATGTTCCAAAAGTCACTAATCGGTAAACGCTGGAAGTCTTTTCTGGCCCCCTGGCAAGAATTAGATTGGCAGCTATTGGCATTGACCGTTGGTCTCACTTTCCTTGGGGGGGTGATGATTCGCAGCGCTGAGCTGAACAATGGACAGACAGACTGGTGGTGGCACTGGGTCATGGGCGGCATTGGATTGGTGGTGGCGCTGTTCATAGCGCGATCGCGCTATGAACTCCTGATCCAATGGCATTGGGTTGTTTATGGCATTACTATTATCGGTCTAATTGCGGTGATGATCATGGGGAGCACTGCCAATGGTGCTCAACGCTGGATCAGCATCGCTGGGTTCCAGGTTCAACCGTCAGAATTTGCCAAAATAGGGTTGATTATCAGTCTGGCTGCTATTCTCCACTCGAAACCCGCTACAACCCTGACCGCGGTTCTTAGAGTCTTAGGTGTTGCGGCAGTTCCCTGGATGTTTGTATTTTTGGAGCCTAACCTGGGAACGTCACTGGTATTTGGCTCAATTACTTTGGGGATGCTCTACTGGGGTAATGCTAATCCAGGCTGGCTGTTGCTGATGGCTTCTCCAATTATCTCGGCAATCCTCTTCAACGCATTTTTACCAGCATGGTTTGTCTGGGTAGCGGCGATGGTAATTATTGGCTGGCGCAGCTTCTCTTGGCCGATATTGGGAGCCATAGGTGCTTTGGTACTGAATGCGGTTTCAGGACAATTAGGACACGTCTTATGGGGCCTGTTGAAGGATTATCAAAAAGATCGGCTAATTCTCTTCTTAGACCCCGATAAAGACCCTCTAGGAGGAGGGTATCACCTGATCCAATCCCGGATTGCGATCGGTGCCGGTGAACTATGGGGAAGGGGACTTCACCACGGAACCCAAACCCAACTCCGCTTTATCCCAGAACAGCACACTGACTTCATCTTCTCAGCGATTGGTGAAGAACTCGGCTTTATAGGCGGCTTGTTTGTCCTCTTCCTCTTCTGGTTGCTCTGCCTGCGCTTGGTTATCATTGCTCAGAATGCCAAAGACAACTTTGGCTCTTTGATAGCGATCGGTGTCTTATCGATGATTATCTTTCAGACGGTGGTCAACATCGGTATGAATATTGGTTTAGCTCCAATCACGGGTATTCCGCTACCTTTGCTGAGTTACGGTCGATCGGCGTTGCTGTCGAACTTCCTTGGTATTGGACTAGTGGAGTCGGTTGCCAATCATCGACACCGATTAAAGTTTTAGTCATTAGTCATTAGTCATTAGTCGTTGGTGAGGGCTAATGACTACTCACAGCTAGTAAGCTATTAAATACCAACTCAGTTGTAGAGACTTATGATTCTTCCAGGTTCAATTGTTCGCGTGATCAATGCCGACGATACTTTTTACCACTTTCAAGGGCTAGTTCAACGAGTTAGTGATGGCAAAGCCGCTGTGCTGTTTGAAGGAGGTAACTGGGACAAACTAGTGACTTTCCAGCTGTCGGAACTAGAAGCTGTCGAGCCAACAGCTGGCAAAAAGGGAAAATAGTTATTAGTTATTAGTCCTTGATTATTAGTTGTTGGTCACTCTTAACAAGGACGAATAATAAAGGACGAAGGATAAAGCTATGCGTCTTCCCTTACCCCAGTTTGGGATTAGCGATCGCCCCTCTAATCACATTGCTGAAGTGATTGAGACGGCAACAACGGAATTTCTGGCACAGTGTTTGGAGCCAGAGGATTTGAGCTTTCCCGTCATGCCTCCCTTTGGCAGCTGGGTGAGGTCTGTGGATGAAGAGTCAGGGAATCAAGTTTTAGCCGTGGTCTATCATGCAACCACAAGCCCAATTGATTCCGTCCACCGGGCAGTAGCTATGGGGTTGTCACTTGACGACTTGCGTGAGCAGCAACCCCAGATTTTTGCCATGCTCAAAACTGAGTTCCGCGCTGCAATTGTCGGATTTGTACCTCCACTACAGGGGGGCAATGGTGATGGTCGCCTATCAAGGTATGCTGGCGGTCAGGCCTATCAGTATCTTCCACCGCGTCCGCCGCAAATTCATCAAGCGGTCTACCAATGCGAAGAGGCAGAGATTATTCACTTCAGTGAGCAGTTGGATTTTTTGCGAACCCTGTTGCAAGTAAATGGAGCACCGGTAGAGGCACTGACGGCAGCAGCGATTCGAGAGATTTATCAATTACGCAAAGCTGACCGTGACTGGTTGGTAAGAGCTGGGCGAACATTGAGTGTGCTGCTTAAAGATGACTATGACCGTTTGCGGTATATTTTGAGTCAACTTCACTGGTAGGTT
>DATNPI010000434.1:0-10739 GCA_036703325.1 Coleofasciculaceae cyanobacterium | reverse complement strand
AGTCCGCCTTCGCGGATTTGCTCTTAAACCGAATGACACTGACCAAAAAAAGGGGTTTTAAGCCTCCCTTTTTAAAGGGAATTATCAAAAAAATGTCGGATTTCAAGCTCCGTCCTTTCAAGGCGGAGCCAATCCAAAATCATGGGCGCTACTTAAGGTCGGAGGAGACCTCCGACCCTCGCGCCCCAAAATCCAAAATCCAAAATCGGGTGACAGGGGTACTAAAAGTCAGGGGTCAGGAGTTGGGAGCGAAAGTGAGAAAGCGATCGCCAACAACAGCGGTGTCACCAGGTGAGGGCAGAGGATGTTGTCCTAGAAGCCTTCCTCACTTTTAAGGATTGAACAGCAAGGTTGTCTACTGTAGGTCGTAAATCCGATGCAGCCGAGGCGTTCATCTACACGGCAATGCTCCGGTTCTTGTTGCGTTATTTGGTATAAGATGTTACTTTTAACACCCGTCTTCTCAGCTCAGGGACAGGATGGTGCTGACTATACAGCTTTGTGCCATAGGTGAGAGCAGGACGGCAATACCCCGTTAGGAAGACGTGAACACCGATCCAGTGGCGGGTGCAGGACTTTTTAGAATGGCTGTAGTTAGATGAATTATCTATTAAAGAGTAACCAGTACAGCTCGACATGCAACCAACTAATCCTAATCAATTTACAGAAAAAGCCTGGGAAGCGATCGCACGCACCCCAGATGTTGCCAAAGCTGCCCAACAACAACAGCTCGAAAGCGAACACTTGCTGAAAGCGCTCATAGAGCAAGAAGGACTAGCTACCAGCATTCTCAATAAACTTGAGATGCCAGTGCAGAAAGTGCGCGACGCAACAGAAAGCTTTATCCAGCGTCAGCCCAAGATTTCCGGCAGCAGCGCCTCTGTCTATCTTGGACGCAGCCTCGATACTCTCTTAGATAGAGCAGAGTCCTATCGCAACGAGTTCAAAGATGACTTCATCTCCATCGAGCATCTGATGCTGGCTTATGTCAAAGACGATCGCTTTGGCAAAGCTTTGTTTCAAGAATTTAAACTAGATGAAAAGAAGCTCAGAAGCGCGATTACCCAGATTCGAGGGAACCAAAAAGTGACCGACCAAAACCCAGAAGGCAAATATGAAGCACTGGAAAAGTATGGACGAGACTTAACGGAAGCTGCTCGTGAAGGGAAACTTGACCCAGTGATTGGGCGGGATGATGAGATTCGCCGCACGGTGCAAATTCTCTCGCGCCGCACCAAAAACAACCCGGTGCTAATTGGAGAACCTGGAGTCGGTAAAACCGCCATCGCCGAAGGGTTGGCTCAACGAATCATTGCGGGTGACGTTCCCCAGTCTCTCAAAGATCGGCAATTGATTGCTCTGGATATGGGTGCCTTAATTGCAGGTGCCAAGTTCCGGGGGGAATTTGAAGAGCGCCTGAAAGCGGTTCTCAAAGAAGTCACTGACTCCCGTGGTCAAATTATCCTCTTCATCGACGAAATCCATACCGTTGTGGGTGCTGGTGCTACCCAAGGCGCGATGGATGCTGGCAACTTGCTAAAACCCATGTTGGCGCGAGGTGAGTTGCGTTGTATCGGTGCCACCACTCTCGATGAGTACCGTAAGTACATCGAGAAAGATGCAGCATTAGAGCGCAGATTCCAGCAGGTTTATGTTGACCAGCCCAGTGTAGAAGATACTATCTCGATTCTGCGGGGGCTGAAAGAACGCTACGAAGTTCACCACGGGGTGAAGATTGCCGACAATGCCTTAGTCGCGGCAGCTACGTTGTCTACTCGTTATATTAGCGATCGCTTCTTGCCCGACAAAGCGATCGACCTGATGGATGAAGCGGCGGCACGGCTGAAAATGGAGATAACCTCCAAGCCGGAAGAACTCGATGAAATTGACCGTAAAATCCTTCAACTGGAAATGGAGCGGTTGTCACTGCATAAGGAAAGCGATCGCGCCTCCATCGAACGGCTGGAAAGACTGGAAAAAGAACTCGCTAATCTCAAAGAAGACCAACGAGCCTTAAGTGCCCAGTGGCAGTCAGAAAAAGATGTTCTCAACCGCATTCAGGGCATTAAAGAAGAGATTGACCGAGTCAATGTTGAAATTCAGCAAGCTGAGCGTGAGTACAACCTTAACAAAGCAGCTGAGTTGAAATACGGCAAATTAACCGAGTTGCAAGCCTCACTGCGAGCAGCGGAATCTCAGCTGTTAGATACCCAAACTAGTGGTAAGTCTCTGCTACGGGAGGAAGTCACAGAAGCTGATATTGCCGAAATCATCTCCAAGTGGACAGGGATTCCCATCAGCAAGCTGGTTGAGTCGGAGAAAGAAAAGCTTCTGCACCTAGAAGATGAGCTACACCAGCGGGTAGTCGGTCAGGATGAAGCCGTTACAGCAGTTGCCGATGCGATTCAGCGATCGCGTGCTGGTTTAGCTGACCCCAATCGCCCAACCGCTAGCTTTATCTTCCTTGGCCCCACTGGCGTTGGTAAGACAGAACTAGCAAAAGCCCTTGCCGCCTATCTCTTCGACACAGAAGACGCCCTCGTGCGGATTGATATGTCGGAGTATATGGAGAAGCACGCCGTCTCCAGACTGATTGGTGCTCCTCCGGGATACGTTGGTTATGAAGAAGGCGGTCAGCTAACTGAATCCATTCGTAGGCGTCCTTATGCGGTGATTCTCTTCGACGAAATCGAAAAAGCTCACCCTGATGTCTTCAACGTGATGCTGCAAATCCTCGACGATGGTCGCGTTACCGATGCTCAAGGTCACGCCGTGGACTTCAAGAACAGCGTGATCATTATGACCAGCAACATCGGCTCCCAGTACATTCTGGATATTGCCGGTGATGATAGTCAGTACGAAGAGATGCGCTCTCGTGTAATGGATTCCATGCGTACTAGCTTCCGACCAGAATTCCTTAACCGGATAGACGAGGTAATTATCTTCCACGCCTTGCAGAAACATCAGTTGCGGCATATTGTTCAGCTGCAAACCAAGCGCCTAGAACAACGGCTAGCAGACCGCAAGATGCCCCTGAAACTCTCTGACAGTGCTCTCGACTTCCTGGCTGAAGTTGGTTACGACCCAGTCTTCGGCGCACGACCTCTGAAGCGAGCGATTCAGCGCGAACTAGAAACTCAAATCGCCAAGGGCATCCTCCGAGGAGAGTTCAACGATGGCGACACCATCTTTGTGGATGTCGAGAATGAGCGCCTTTCCTTCAAGCGCTTGCCTGCTGAGTTGTTGACGGCTCAGTCCAGCTAATTTAAACGTCAAATGCCTAATCTGCAACAGGTTGCGCCGCAGCGCAGCCTGTTTTTTTGATCTAAAACCCAGACATTGTGTTACTTTGAAAAGTCAAGGTCGTCTTCGACAACTCGCTGGCACTGACCTTTAACGACCATGCACATGATAGCTGGATTGCCGGGTTTGCACGGGTTGCTAATTGCCACACTCGGCATTATCCACTACAGGCGGAGAAAACGCGACGAGATATTCTTAATTGTAGAACTGATATACAGCTGCCTGCTAATTGTGGCTTGGTTGCTGATAATCGCCAATGTATGGCTGGAGTTGCAATCACTCGCGTCATCAGTCTGTGGGTGGTGGCTGGCTGCGATCGCTACTCTTGTGCTAGATATTGCGGCTATTACCAAGGCAGTTACAGCATTTAGAAACAAACGTAACTGGCTTTTAAACACAGTTGGGGTATTGCTGAACCTCGTCGCCCTGATAATATACTTGGTCTTAGCACTTTGGTTAACCAGTATACTCTTGATTATGGTGGTAGGTGGCTCGTACCGATAAGAGTGTGGCGAGAAAAGCTCCTTTTACTACGGTGGGAACCTCTACTGTAGATAACAGAGTCAAGTTGACTGGAGGCTGACAGACGTAGACAGCTTCTTGTGTGAGAATAGGTGCCGTGATTGTTTAATCATCAAGAGCAGCAATGTTTGTAATACCGCCCCCTGATCGACGACCTCCTAATCAAGGAGTAACTATCCTTTTGTATATTGCTGGCATTGCTTTGGTAATTACTGCGATTATTCTGGTGCTGAGGGGGACAGGTATTCTTCAGCAAATTCCGGAATATGCCATCTGGGCGATCGTTCTGTTTACCATTGGTGCAGGTATCCTGGGGGGTCTTAGAAGTATGCGGCGGTGGTAATATTCATCTTTCTTCCCCCGTGGAAACCCGTTATAATCACGCGGACATAACCGTAGGTGAACACCCCGCATTGATTTAACGGTTTATAGTCGAAGGCTTAACGGGAGAGGATGTCAATGTCTCAAGTGTTTCAGTAGCTATTGGTATTAGTCCGTGACTCCATCTCCCCCATCCGAAACTCAAATACTTTCTTATATTTTTGCCACTATCCTTACAATCAGTGTTGTTCTCTATTTGCTTAGAGGCTTTGACATTATCACTTTTCTTCCTGGTGGTGTATACGTGGTATTGTTTTTGCTATCGATTGCGACAGGACTTGCTTATGGGGTTCAGAAAACACGACGTTATTAAGACTTAGCCTCTGCTGTTGCAGCATTGGTTTTATTGGTTAGGGAAAAGTTGATTCAGCATTCATTAGGCAACTCTGTAATTTGACTGGGAGGCAGCGGAGGCGGCGACGCTGGAACCTGAACTTTAAGGTTATGTAGTCCTTCTAATAGTTGTCTTCTTTGTTCTTCAAAGTGGACTAATCCTTCTTCTAGTGCTTTCTTCTCATTTTGTTGCTCTAGGACTTGAGCTTGTAGTTGATTCAGTTCTATTCGCAGAAAATTTAGGTTTGCCTGAAGCGTTTGTTTTTCTTCTATTAACTGATATTTCTGTTGGCTCTGATTGAGTAAATCTTGCTCTATTGTTTTTTGATAGTTTTGTTTTTCTGTAACTTGGAATTGTAGTTGATTTAGTTCTAATTTTAGACAATCTATCTCCGATTCAATTTTACTGACTTCTGTTTTTTTTGCTAACTCTATTTGATTAATGTCTTTTATTAATTCTTTTATCTTATTTTCAAGAGTATTTATTTGGTTTTGAAGCGCATTCGCTTCGGCGTCTTGCTGCTGTTTTTCATTTTGGAGGAGGTATAACTCCCAGTTCTGTTCCTTTATTTGGTTATATCCTTCGACAACTTTAGTTCGTAAATAGGTTAGTTCTGATTGTAGGGCATTGATGCTAGCTTCTACTTCTTGTTCTTCAGCCAGAGCATCAAATAGGTATTGATTCAATTCGGTTTTGTAGTCTTCAAGTTCCTGAACTTCATCTTCCAGCGTGTTTATCAACTTCTTTCCCTGATTGATTCGTCGCGTGTGTATGAGCGCAGTTGCACTGTAGGTAGCAGGTACAGTGATTAAACCCGTGAAAAATGCTTGCTTGATGTCTCGATTCACCACAAGGGTCACGCAAAAGCTGACACCAAAGGCAACTGCACCTAGAAGAATCTGATTTGTTACTCTGGCAAATTGCATATCGCTTTTGACACTCCCAGGGCTAAAGCTGTTGGGATTCTTGTTCTCGCTCCACTGCCATATCAATATCTTACAAACCTCATAACAAGTAGAAGCGGCAACCCGATACCTTGAATCAGCGGATCGGGTATTGGGAAGTGCATTACAAATATTGGATCGAATCGTCAAGATTTCTTAATTAGATTTAATAATCAATCTTTGGAGCGATTCGCTACCGGAGCATCGCTAAGTAACCTTCTATAGGCAATGATGCCAACGAATCATGCTTATGGAGGGTACAGATGACTGACGCATATAAAGCAGAACGCACAGTTTCTGCCGTATTTAAGGAAGAAGAGCAATTAGATAACGTAGTACGGCGATTAATGGATCGCGGCGTTCCCCAAGACCACATTTCGGTGATGGGCAAAAATTTTCAGTCCAACACCCGGATTGCTGGCTTTATCTCTAAACGAGATGTGATTTTTGGTGGTCTGCGATCGGGTGCACTTTTTGGTTCCTTGTTTGGCTCCTTTTTGGGTCTACTCACTGGTGTGGGAGTATTGTTTATTCCCTTTGTTGGTACTGTAGTGGCAGCTGGCCCATTGGGTGCGCTGCTGCTGGGTGCGGCGAGTGGGGCTATAGCAGGTAGCGCTGGCGCTGGTCTAGTTTCCGCCCTGGTAGCCTGGGGAATGCCGGAAGAGAAGGCAACAATTTACCAAACTCGCGTGGAAGCGGGTGAGTTTCTAGTAATGGCAGAAGTCCCCGCTAACAAAACTGGGGAATTTCAGCTACTACTGGAAAGTGCTGGTGGGGAAGAAGTGCATACTACCGAAATGACACTGCCTCGCCCTTGTCCTGGCAAGTGTAATGAACCCAGCGACTTGTCTCCAGAAGTGCGATCGCATCTTTCTGAAGACGCCCAAAAAACCTTCATTGAGCGCTACAACGCTGAGTACGATCAGAGTGAAGATCCAGTCAAAGCGGAACACGCTGCCTGGGATGCGATTCACCAGCAATACGAAGAAGATGAAAATGGTTTCTGGTCAAAGCAAAAAGTGACAGCTTAGTCACCAGGCAAAACCCATTAGGTAAATAAAACATTTAGCCTCTGGAACGCTCGTTCCAGAGGCGTATACTATGCACGGTGGTGAGAGGAGAAGTAAAAATGGATAGTTATCTTTGTACAGTTTGCGGCTACGTCTATAACCCAGAAGAAGGCGATCCAGATGCTGGTATCGAACCGGGGACGCCCTTTGCTGATTTACCAGAGGATTGGGTGTGTCCTGTGTGCGGGGCAGGCAAAGAGGATTTTGAACAATCTTCCGCCGCGCATTCCCCTTCCTAGCTTGCAGGGAGGGGTTAGCGGCGGTCAGGGGGTAAGTTTTCCGCTTCTAATAGCTTCCTAATTAGTTCTCGCATAACATCACTAACTGTCCGTTCTTTCAATTTGCAGTAATTGACAAGTTTCTGATGCTCCTCGTCAGGGAGCTTAAAATGCAAATCTTTCATGTACTGATTATGTACAAATACGGTACAATAGTAGCATGACTACAACCCGTCGCGTCACTTATCGCTTGTATCCAAACCGCCAGCAGGAGCAAAAGGTACACTACTGGCGGCGTCTTCATGCGAGTTTGTACAATGCGGCGGTTTACAACCGTAAAACCCAGTACCAGAAGTTCGGTCACTCCGTCAATTACTTAGAGCAGCAAAACAGCCTCCCAGCATTTAAGGAGGTTTGGTCTGAGTACAAAGAACTTGGCTCTCACGCTTTACAGGCAACCTTGAAACGAGTCGATTTTGCATTTACCCGTTTCTTTAAGAGTTTGGGAGGTTACCCCAAGTTCAAAGCGTCGCGTCACTATAGTGGCTGGACTTATCCGTGTGGAGCTGGATGGAAAGCGGAAACCGATGGGAGACACGGTCATCTTCATCTGTCTAATTTAGGACGGATGCAGATGAGAGGAAAAGCTCGGACTTGGGGTAAGCCAACAACCTGCACGATACTGTTTCGCAAGGGTTATTGGTATGCCTCAATAACAGTTCAATGCCTACCTCAACGCCAAACAGGTACAAGTTCTATTGGTATTGATTTGGGGTGCAAAGAGGCGATAACCCTTTCCACTGGAGAGAAAATCAGTAAGCCTGACTTCTTGAAAGAGGGTCAGCAAAAAGTTAAAGCCGCTTCAATTTCCCTCCGTCGTAAGCGTTCTCCCAACCGAAATAAACGGGTAAAAGCCTCGCGACGATGGAAGAAAGCACGATTAAAGGTTTCTCGGTTACAACGCCAAGTCACCCGTCAACGTGAAGATTGGTTGCACAAAACCACCAGCAATATAGTTAGCGGTAATAGCCTAATTGCAGGTGAACAACTCAACGTCAAAGGGATGACAGCAAGCGCGAAAAAAGGCAAGAGGAAAAAACAAAAAGCTGGACTTAACCGTTCAATTCTTGAGGTTGGGTTTGGTATGATTGGCGACTTGCTAACTTATAAAGCCGCCGAGGCAGGTGGCTTTTACCTAGAGTCGCCAACTCGAACCCTCAAGCCTACTCAACGGTGTGCAAAATGCTGGGAGCTAACACCTAAAACTCTTAGTGATAGAGTTCACGTTTGCTCAAATCCCAGTTGCAACCACGTTGAGGATAGAGATGTTAATGCCGCCCAAGTCAACATAACTTGGGCAAGGGGTCAGGAACTCACCTCTTTAGACGCCGAGTCGCCTAGCTCTACCGCCTGCGGAAGTATGCAGCAACTAGGGGCGAAGAAGCGTAGAAACTCCGACAAGCGCGCAAGCGGGTCGCCAGTAGTTCATGCAGAATAGAAATCGTTGACTGTTATTCTCTGTACTTTTTTCATTTTGCAACCTCTACAAATTGTGGTGATCGGTGGCGGTGCTGCCGGTTTTTTTGGGGCAGTTACCTGTGCTACTGTCCATCCCTACAGCCAAGTCACATTGCTAGAAGCTGGGCATCAGCCATTATCCAAAGTTCGCATCTCTGGTGGTGGACGTTGCAATGTCACTCATGCCTGCTTTGACCCTGCCCTTTTGGTGCAAGCTTATCCACGGGGAGGTAAAGCGCTGCGGGGTGCATTGACGCGCTTTCAACCGAAGGATACCGTTGCCTGGTTTGAGGCGCACGGCGTCCAGTTGAAAACTGAAGCAGATGGGCGGATGTTTCCCGTCACTGATAGTTCTGAAACGATTGTGGATTGTTTATTCAATGCCGCAAGGACGGCTGGAGTGAGGATTCGCACTAATACTCCGGTAAAGTCTATTGTGCGGCACTCGCCCCTAATCCCTCCTGACCAAGAAGGGAAATCTAAGGGGGGGTTTAAGATTGAGTTGAAGAATGGTGAGGCGATGCAATGCGATCGCGTCCTCCTCGCCACTGGCAGCAATCCTCAAGGATACCGTTGGGCCAAAGATTTAGGTCACGCAGTCGAACCCCCCGTTCCCTCCCTCTTCACCTTTAATATCCCAGACTCCCGTTTGCAAGATTTAGCTGGGGTAAGTGTCAATAATGCCCGCCTGCGATTACCGGAAGCTGGCAAACATCTGATGGAGCAAACTGGGCCATTGCTAATCACACATTGGGGTTTGAGTGGTCCGGCGATTCTCAAGCTTTCTGCATGGGGTGCTAGATTCCTACATGAGCAGCACTATCAAACACCCTTACTCGTCAATTGGCTTCCTCAATACACTCAAGAGGGCCTACGCCAAATGCTGCTGGCAGTCAAGTCCCAACTGCCCCAACGCCAAATCACCACCAGTTGCCCTGTCCCCATCCCCAAGCGCCTTTGGATGAGTCTGGTTACTAGTATCGGCATTGGTGCAGAAGAACGCTGGGCAGAAGTATCGAAAAAAGCTCTGAACGAGCTAATCCAAGAACTCAATCAAGGGCGTTACCTAATTAAAGGCAAAGGCGTTTTTAAGGAAGAATTTGTTACCTGTGGTGGTGTCAGTTTAAAAGAAGTGGACTTCAAGACGATGGAAAGTCGCTTAGTACCAGATCTTTACTTTGCTGGGGAAATCCTGGATATTGATGGCGTGACGGGTGGATTTAACTTTCAGAGTGCCTGGACAACGGCTTGGTTAGCAGGTCATGCAATGGGAAGTACCGCTTAGGAACTGTTTGTGTTGAGGTGCTGGCTGGTCTGCGGTTTGACAAAAACTTCATAAGCCAATTGTTCAGGGAGGAACTTATGCGTGAGTCTGTAATTTATCAAGATATCCTCCAAAAGGGATTAGAAGAAGGACGGCAACAAGGGCTGCAACAAGGGCTGCAACAAGGACGGCAACAAGGACTGCAACAAGAAGCTCTATCCTTTGTCATGCGTCTTATTACTCGCCGATTTGGAGTCATTGACTTTCAATTGCAAGATAGGATTCGAGGGTTATCGATTCCTCAATTGGAGGGGTTGGGTGAGGCGCTGCTGGATTTTGAGTCAGTAACGGATTTACCTATCTGGTTGGATGAATATCAGCAATAGTGCTGTGATGATGACGAAGTTCCAAACAGCAATGGGTTTTAGTGGAGAGCTTTTTTAAGTGTGACGCACTACTTTTAGGTATAGGCTTCCAGTCAAAGAGCGATCGCTAACGATCAAGAGCTGCTTCAATAGTGTTGATCACTCCTTGTGTTGCACCAACTGCTGTTCGAGAACAGCTAACATACCTCGCTCCTGCGGACTGAGAGAGTGGGGTGCATCTTCTGTATCCAGTTCCTCTTGTTGTTCCATTGTTGACAGCAGTGAGCCATCTAGATAGGCATCAATAATTGCCGGGTGGACGTAATATTTACGGCAAGTAGCTGGGCGGTTGCCAAGTTGCTTTGCGGCTTGTTTGATAGCTTGGGTGATACTGAAACAGTTCGTAGCCAGGAAGGTCGGCAGCCAGTACCAGTGGAGAATTGGGAAACGGAGAGGAAATTCTTGGCTTTGGCTATCAGATTCAGCGGGCAGGGGCAGAGGCAGCGATCGCATCTCTATGGTACGTAAGTGATGGCGGTACTCAAGGCTTGATGAATGCCTTCTATACCGCGTTGCAGACAAGCAAGATGACCAAAGCCGAAGCCCTGCGACAGGCACAAATCGCCCTGATCACGGGTGACTATACAGTCTTGGGCAATCGGCGAGGACTGGAAGTAGGGGAACGGATTAAGAATAGTCTGCCGTCAGAAGTAAGCAATCGCCTCAACCATCCCTTCTACTGGGCACCGTTTATTCTCATTGGCAATGGCTTGTAGCTGGTAAGCTTTTCCAAGTACAACTATCGAATAAATAAAAGTTT
>DATNPI010000420.1:0-5210 GCA_036703325.1 Coleofasciculaceae cyanobacterium | reverse complement strand
ACAGCAGCTTTAAAAAAGATTGCAGATAAAAAAGCAACAATGCCAGAGGTTTTAATTGAGTCTATTAACGAAAAGGCTATACATTCCTTTGGTGATACACTTTTCATGAGTGGTAGTGCTTCAGTCATTCCTGAGGTTTATGAAGAGTATATTCCAATATTTGTCAAGCCCATTACAATTTATTTCAAAGATTTATTAGACTTTCAAGAAGAACAGGCTAATGAAATTACTCCAGTTATAGAGGAACTACAATTTATTCCTCCAAAAGTAGAGGTGATTGTATCGGCTCTACCCAAAACCTGGCGATGTATTCACACGCTTAAACATTCTGCAAATTCACTTACTATTAGCTCGGATGGCAAAACTCTCATCACTGGCGGCAAAGATGGCGAAATCAAGCTATGGAACTTAGCTACTGGAGAATTACTCAATACTCTTTCTGGACACTCTAGTTCAGTAGAATCAGTTGCGATCGCTTCCACTAGTCAAATCTTTGTCAGTGGCAGTGGTGATAGCACAATCAAGCTGTGGAACTTGAAGACAGGTGAATTGCTGTACACTTTTTCAGGGCACACCAGCTCAGTTAGCTCAGTCGCTATCAGTCCTGATGGTAAAATCCTTGCCAGCGGCAGCTATGACAAGAGTATTAAGCTATGGGATATCACGAAGAAAAAATCACTTCGCACTCTCCAGGGTGTTTCTAGCTTGGTAAGTTCCATTACTTTTAGCCCCAAAATTAATCAAAAACTCCTTACTGCTGGGATTCAAAATGGTCAGATTTTGCAGTGGAATTTGAAGGCAGATTCATCGCCTACAACTTTGGTATGGAACCCCAAGAAAGTTGAAGCTATTACAATGAGTCCTGATGGTAATACCTTAATTATGGGAGATGCAGAAGGCACAATTAAAACTTTTAACTTATCCATTGGTATAGATTCCTCTTCTTTTCCTAGCAATCAGGGGAGTGTATTATCAATTGCTGTTAGTCCAGATGGTAGAACGTTGCTGAGTGCAGGGAACGATATCAGGCTTTGGAATTTAGATTCACGAGAATTGCTTGAGGGTTTTTCGGAGCATTCAAGCAAGGTTTGTGCAGTTGCTTTTAGTTCTAGTGGAGAAAACTTTATCAGTAGCAGTCAGGACGAAACAGTGAAGATTTGGCAGTACGACTAAGAGCTATCTGAATGAGTTACGCACTATCAAAATCCAGGGTCATCGCTGAAATCAAAGAGTGCCTGCTTCTAGCCGTTCCCCTAGCTGGAGCACAGTTATCTCAAGCGGCAACTACCTTTGTGGATACGGTTATGATGGGTATCCTGGGAAGCCATATCATTGCAGCAGGGGCACTGGGAGCTGCTACGTTTTTTTTGCTGATCAATGTTGGTTCTGCAATCATCTCTGCCGTGAGTCCACTTGCAGCAGAAGCCTATGGAGCCGGACGAGTAGAGCAGGTTGGGCGAGTGGTGCGACAAGGCTTGTGGTTGTCCGTTATCTTGGCAGTTCCGGTGACACTGCTGATCTGGCATAGCGGATCGTTGCTGCGCTTACTAGGGCAAGAACCTGGAAACGTTGCATTGGCCTCGTCGTATCTGAGAGCGATCGCATGGGGCTATCTTCCTGGATTGGGCTTTGCCGTGTTGAGAAGTTTTGTCTCAGCGCTCTCACAACCCCGTCCTGTTATTGTGACTATGATTGGCGGTACGTTGTTCAACGTTGCAGCCAACTATGTCCTAGCGTTCGGCAAGTTTGGGTTTCCTGCGTTGGGAATAGCGGGACTGGGTTGGGCAAGTGCGCTGTCGCTTTGGGGAATGTTTGCGGCTTTAGCAATTTATATCCTCAGTCAACCTCAGCTTCGGGTTTACGGTGCATTCGTTAATTTGCATCAGTTTGAAAGCAAAGGATTTGGGGAACTGGTGCGAGTAGGTGTGCCTATTGGCGTGCTGGCAGCAGTAGAGGGTGGATTTTTCACATTTGTAACGTTTCTGATGGGGCAGTTGGGAACAGTAACATTAGCAGCTCACCAAATTGCCTTGCAGACGGCGGTTGTTACCTTCACAATTCCGCTTGGTATCTCGATGGCATCCACTGTGCGAGTTGGACAGCTCATGGGACAAGAAAATCGCAAAGGAGCGCGACTGGCGGGATTTGTGGGTATTGGTATTGCTGCCCTGTTTATGGCAATCATGGGCATTTTGTTCTGGACAATTCCAGGAACGATTGTGTCCCTTTACATCGATCCTGCCAATCCAGCGAATGCATCTGTCGTCAGCTTGGCAAAGGCACTCTTGGGAGTGGCGGCAATGTTCCAACTTGTCGATGGCATTCAGGTAACGGCGGCTGGCGCATTACGAGGATTGAAGGACACCCGAGTTCCTCTGCTGATTGGCATTCTGGCGTATTGGGCAATTGGCTTGCCCTGTGGCTACACGTTGGGTTTAGTGTTGGGATTTGACGGCGTTGGGCTGTGGTGGGGATTGGCGATCGGTCTTGCTGTGGCAGCAGGTGTTCTAACGTGGCGATTTAGTACAGCTCAGGCATGGCAGCAGATATCCTCTCAATCCTAGCCAATGCTTAAACTAGCCGTTTGATGTGGCAAAGTATTAGGTTTCGTCTGATTCTTGACTCTCACCAAGAGTTTGTTGTGCAGCGTGTCGGATATGGAGAATGCGAACTGTGGATACATCCTCACCTTCCACAATAGTGAAAAGGATGCGGTATGAATTGCGCCCTCGACCGTAGAGGAGTTGTCGAATTTCTCTACTAAAATACTCGTTCTCTCTTGCTAGAGGACAACGTTTCGGCATTGCCGCTAGAGACTCAATTGCTTTCAGTAACCCTTCATACCAGCGACTTGCCCCCTCAGGGGATGTAACTTGAGATATTCGTAGAAAGGTAGTGTCTGCTTCAGCTTCTGCCACACTGGAAATTTCAATGTGGTATTTCATGAATCGGCTGGCAGATTGTACTTGCGACGTTGTGCTTCCGCAAACTTATCAAAAGAACGGAACCGTCCTGCCTCAAAATCATCCAATCCACGCTGGATGCCCTCAATCGCTTCTTCAGAGTCTTGCGCCTCCCACTCCAAAACGCTAGCTAGCAGTTCAGCAGCAACAAGACTAACATCTTGCCCCTGTCGCGCAGCTTTTTCACGGAGTCGCGCCTCCACTTCTGGACTGAGAGAAATAACAATCGTCATAGACTCGGTTTCTCTAGCATCAAGCTTTTGCGTGTCATTCTAGCAGACCCTCAAAAGGCGTATTGGGGAATCGGCTTGCCCTGTGGTTGCACGTTGGGTCTGGTGTTGGGATTTGCAGGACTGCTGGACATTGCACAATGGAGGGATGATTTAACGGTATAGTTTACTGGTGGCAGATAGATTCTAAGCGTAGCCAGCAGCCCTCAGCCTGTCCGTTGCAGCAACAAGTTAGTCGATTACTTTCTCCATTTTGAATCGTTCAAGTTGCACGCCTTGACGTTCCGCGAGTTCCGTTTCTACGACACGAAAACCCATTTTTACAAAGAAATGCTTCGAGATACGACTCGCTTCGGTGTGCAGATGCTTGCTACCTTGCTCGACAGCATACGCTTCTAATCGTTTGTAAATTTCGGTGGCATAACCATGTCGTGCAAAATCGCTTGCTGTATAAAGAAAAGCAATATGATCGGATGGATTTAATTGTCCAAAAGCTACCAATCGAGAATCTTCCACGGCAACAAGCGTTAAACCTAAACTAAGCAACTTCCTAAACTGTTCAATATCCTGAGGATATGAAGACCACGCTGCAATCTGTTGGGCATCATAGGCGCTGGAGCCTATCCCAATAACAGCATCACGATAGATAGCTGCAAGAGCTTCTGCATCCGATGCCAGGTATTCTCGAAGCATCATTTTCTGGCTGACTATTTATTCAGCTTACTTGAGCCGGACATAACAATCTAACTCTGAAGATGCAGGAATTATAGGCTAATAGTTGATGTGGAGCTATCTGTTACGGAACGATCGCTCTCATGCATTAAAGTTTCTAAGGAGCGCTCGCCTTCATCAGTCAACCCAATTCACAACCCGTATGCCTGGAATTTGTCTAAAATGGCGGAGGTTCCGCGTGACCAAAGTCGCTCGATTTGCCAGAGCGATACTGGCGATCAACAAATCCGCTCGTCCAATCTTGCGTAGCTTTGGAGTGGCACGCAGGCGATCGAACTGTTCTGATGCTGCCTGACTAATTGGAACAACCAGAAGTTGATTCAGCAGTTCCTCCGTGCGGAATAAAAGCTCCTGCGCCTTCAGCAACTCAACCCCTGTCTCGGCTTTGAGGAGGTAATCCATCCGTCCCCGCAAAACTTCAACTTTCGTGATGATGGTAATTCCAACGTCTGGATCGTCTACAGCCCTCAATCGCTCGACTACATTTGGCTGTCCGGCGTGAAGATGCGTGAGCGTATCAGTACCCTTGCAAATGCATCAAGCATCTGGCTCCTCATCCACTTCCGATCGCCCCCTTGCCTGGTAGATTGTTGCTCTCAATTCTGCGAGGGAGTCATCATCTGCCAAGGCACCTGCCTGCTGAAGAAGAATAGTTCGGCTACTTCGGGAACGCAGCCAGTCATCAATTGCAGTTTTTAAGAACCTCCAATTATCCTCAATTTTGCGACCTGGGATATTCCCCTGCAAGGCTTGACGGAGAACTGCTGCAACGGGCAGCCGCAAGTAAGCTGAGGCTTCTTCGAGGGTTAGAACGTCTGGCAATGTTGCCCGATCCATAGGCTACTTGTAGCGCGTACTATCTGGATTTAATCGTAGCAAGCTTTAAGGACATACAGTCGCAGCGCTACGTGATCGCTCTCTCTCATCAAAGTTTTTAAAAGAGCGATCGCCCGTCCAGTACAAGATATTGTTGGGCAGCAGACAATCCATGTTTGTTCGCCAAGGGACAAACTTCCAGGTTTCTACACACATTCGGTCATTGCCTGCCATGCGATTTCCACATCTTCTGACGTTGTCCGCCAGTTGCTGAATGCAGCACGAATTCCAGCTATTTCTTGGTATACCGTTGGGGTCAGAAAAACACGTCCATCATCACGCAGTCGTGACAAAAATGCTTTCACGCGATCGCCACTCACATCACCTGCCAACGTAAAGCAAACCACATTCATTCGCACAGGTGCAAGTAAACGGAATGTGTTGGATGAGCGAATTCTCTCACCCAGCA
>DATNPI010000398.1:0-7760 GCA_036703325.1 Coleofasciculaceae cyanobacterium | reverse complement strand
TGCTGGTACTGCTTTAAAAAGCCATCGGTGACTCGACCGGCGTTTTTGCGGGGTATGGAGTCGGAGATGAAAAGGTAGGAGTAAACTGCTTCTCCAGAGATGTGGATGAAATTGCGCTCGATGATGGCGGGGTGGATGGCGCTACCGACGGCGAGTTCGTGGTACTCGGCGGGCGTGAGGTTGTTGGGGTATAAGTTCGGGGAATTGTTGTTCATCAGCCCTCACCCCCTCTGCTGCTGGCACACCTCCACGGTGCGGCAACATGACCCAAGAGAGGGGAAAGTAAAAGGGGGAGCAACTGACTGGGGATGCTAAATGCACTTGCACTGTGTATAGAAATCTTCACGGTGGTTATTTCGGTATAGGAATAACCATGAATAAAGCACTTTCTGTAACAGGCACTTGGCACTCCCATCAAAACTGATCAAACTGATCAGGCTGTTAACTCAGGCTGAAACCCTTATGCAGCAATGGTTTCAAAAATGCCTGGTCGCCCGATGGGGCGTTTTGGTCGCCCGATGGGGCGTTTTCTGTTAACCGCTGGAAGTATTACCCTGCATAGCTTTGAA
This sequence comes from Coleofasciculaceae cyanobacterium, assembly GCA_036703325.1. Lineage (GTDB taxonomy): Bacteria > Cyanobacteriota > Cyanobacteriia > Cyanobacteriales > Coleofasciculaceae > DATNPI01. The sequence goes on along the minus strand of DATNPI010000398.1, from coordinate 7,191 downwards.
GCCTTTTTTTGCAACTTTTTTTTGTTAACACAACTGTTAACCATTTACCCAATAGGGTGTTAACACCCTATTGATGCGCGATTTTGCTGATTGAAAATCCTAAAATCCTTTTGCAGCTTGGGTTTTACAATCCCGAACACAAATTCTTTTGGGGAAGGTAAATTCACGGTTGGGCTGACTTATTCGCCAAAAAGTCAATACCTGCCCAAAGCTCTTTTGCTTCTTTCGGGCCTATCTTTCGTTTGCCTTTCTCCACCATGCACAGCCAAGCTTTGGTTTTACCCGCCCATTCAGCCAGGGCTGTTTGGCTTACTCCTTTGGCTTCCCTTTGCTTCCGGATGTCAGCCCCTGTTAAGATAGGTTCTGACTTGGTGGGTGCAACTGGCTTCAGTTGTAATGGTTCACTCTTGGCGGCTAGCAGCGCTGGGATAGGCTCGGGCGGTTTAATGGTCAACTTTGCTTTCCACAGTCGGTCAATAATTTTTTCTTTTTTCCAATCAGAAGGTTTCTCAGCTTTGCTGTTAGGTCTCAGCCAGTCCGGATAGGTGGCATCGTCAAAGATGACCCGCCAGTGCATACTCATTAATAAAGTCAGAGCGTTATCCCATCGTTGCTTTAGGTTGTAGGCTTCCCGCTTTTCTTGACGTGCTGCATTAATTCGGGCTTCCAACTCTACCGCTTCTAATAATGTCCCTACTTTGTGTTCGTACTGGTTTTTATCCTGCACCTTAATGCGGCTAATCATCGTCAAGTGAATTGCCAGCTTTAGCGCCAGTTCATCATGGTAGGGGTCAATTTTTAATATTTCTGTCGCTAGCCAGCCAAATTGATGCAGGGCAATTCCCGCTTTAAATCCCATCCTATTTAGCCATTTCTCTGCCCAAGGACCGGGACTAACATTAATATAAACTTCGTCAGGATTATCAACTTTTCCTGTGAATATATTCTTCTGTCCTCTGGCATCTACCTCAACCACCCATAGAGGAGAAACACTAACACTAACATCGACTTTATTACCCTTTGGCTTGCCTTCTACCCAGGTACATTGCATCAACATCCTTCCTATATGAAAGGCAATGCTAGCAAGTTCAGCGACTTTTTCAGATACAGTTAAACGATGTTTTTTATCCCAACCTATTTGTTGAATGATTTCTGTAGCTTTCAAACTGAATTGAGAGTGAAAAAGGTGGTGTTGGTTAAAAGCGTGAGCCGCAAAAACTAACTGAAGTTTTGCAGCGTCAATTCCCATCAAATCGATGATTTGGCGAGCGGCTTCTAATGCCAAGATATCACCATCTTTTTCCCCGCCTATGAAAACTTCTACCCGATTTGTGGGGTTAGTCTTAGAAGCTGCTTCAAAAACGCCGTAGTTGTTGATATCTCTTTTCCATTTATCGGGACGATAGTGAGATTCTACACCAACCCTCAGAGGTGCTGGAGTGGGTAAGCCTGTAATTTCTCTTAGCCTTTCTTCAGTAACTGGGACTGGTTTTGGCGCGCCTCCTAATAGATTTTCTAGGGTTGACAAACTAAGGTTGTGCAAGTCCATCCCCTGTATTAACTCAGTAGTAACTCGAAGCGCACATAGCCTAGTTAGGGAATCGAGCGCTCGAAACACAGCGTCGCCAACTCTGTGACTCAGATTGGCTTTACTTTTACTAGAATCAGACGAGTCTGAGTCGGAGGTTATTTTAGATATAATTAGGGGTTTGTCGGTTTCTATGTCTTTGAAGAAATCCAGATATGGATGAATCTCAGAATTTAAAAATTTCTGCAATCCTTTCTTATTTTGAGCCAGTTTGTGAGCCTGCTGTAGCCATTCATATTTCATATCCCAGAATTCATCAGTAATTTTAAAATACTTTTCTAAAAAAGTTGACTCCACTCCCAAATATGCATTATTTATAATTTCTTCTCCGATTGCATCTGAGTCTAGTTTGGTAATTCTCTCTTTGAGAAACTCTTCTAGCAAACGGATTATTGTAAGTTTGAAAGAAGCTAGAGTATCTGGGTCTAACATAATCTTTGAAAAGCTTCCTGGTCGCGAGTATTGTCTGTGGTCAGTATGGAGGTGTGCCGATTTATATCTGCTGCTTTTTTTACGTCATAAGTGTCAAATGTATCAGTCAGCCAAATCCGAAGTGCTTGTGTTTACATCTTCTTCTTCCTGTGTTTGTGGGAAACTTGAAAGTCGGATCTCCTGCAATTCGACTTCTTTCCACACAGAGCCGTCATCCTTAGTCAGCACTTGAGCTAAATTAGCCAATTCCTCATCAGTTGGACGTTCCCCAGAGATTAAAGCTTCCAATCTCATAGGTTCTAATTTAGCAACTTCTGCCAACTTCTCTATTGCCAGTTGCTCCTGCGACCAGGGGCGGTTTTTTAATTCCAGTTTGATTAAGGCGGCAATGGTGGGTTCCTCGAACCTTAACCTGTAGCGACCTGTTTCTGGGTTAAGGTACTCAGCCGCAATGTCAAAAAGTTCGTCCTCCGTGAACGGTTCTCCAGTCACCGGATTTATGACGAACTTCAAAGCGGCGATCGCCACCACTGTGTTATGCGCCGGAATCCGCACACCCCGTTCCAGGTAGCTCATCATGTCATCACTAACGATGTGATAACCCTTGGAGACTTCCTCAGTTAGCCTTTCGATATCGCGTATACTCCAGCCGCGCTTTTTTCGCGCCTGTTTAACGACTTCTCCTAATATCTCTATCCCACGCTTTGTCCAGAATTTAGCCAAATTAAATTTAGTTAAACAAATACAGTCATTCCACCACCAAACAACAATTATGGCTGTGCTTTTGACCCCCTTTGACTAATCCGCTTGCCTAAAATTTTCGGCAAGTTTATAGTGATAAGCATCAACACCAAACTCCCCTTCCCCACCACCCACGCACCAGTAGTAACGGCAAGGGTCAGCCGAGACACACTCCTTGCGCCGTTTTCCTTTTCCCTAGCTTTCCACCCAACATCCAATCCCACTCTCCGTTTCACAGGAGGATTTTAAACAAATGCAAATTATCGTGTATCCCCCGGATGCGGGGCGATACTCCAGTCCGACTACACCGCGAATCCTAGAATGTGGATTCCGATTCCTGAAAGACTTTGATGGTAATCAGGAGCCGACCCTTATACCCAGCACCTTTGCGTGGATTTCTGGACGCAATCGTGTCACCAAGAGTACTGACACCGTAGAGGTCGAACTAATTAGCACGACCAACCAGACCTCTGAAGCCCAGGCATTAGTAGGCAAGCGCTGGGTGATAGGCAAGAACGCCGTGCAGGTTGGCGGCAAGCCACTATTTCGCTGTGGCAAACACTCTAAGGCTAACTTGTGCCTGCCAATGGTGCTGGCTGGCATTGGTTCGTCCAATTCCCACCAACAAAATCAAACTATTCCCAATCTGTTGTTATCGCTTCCTGACATTGATAGCATTAGCTTTGAAGCTGGGGTTGATGACCGCGAACGCATGATTGCTACTGTCACCGGAACCCACACCTTCAAGTGGAATGGAGTCACCCAGAGCCGCACCATCAAAGAAGCTGAAGTGGTTTACGAAGGACACGGTATTTACGACTGGGGGTTGTGGCACGGGCTAGTGCCAGAAGCCGACCTGCTGATTGTGGACATCGGCGGGCAGACCTGCAACCTTTTGGTGGTTGATGCCAACGGCGAAGTTATCCCCGGATTGCACCAAAGCTTTGAGGTAGGTGGGACGCTCAACCTTGCTAATCGTATAGCCAACGACGCTGACTTCAAAACCAAGTGTGGCAGCGGTGCCAAGTTGGAAGAAATTATGGACACGATTGCTACTGCATCCATATTGTCTGCAACAGAAGGCAGCGAAATAAACCCATACTACGGAGCTGGCGTTAATGCCGTATCCTTCAAAGCTGAGTTTGAGCGCCACTCTAATGCCTGGATTGACCAGTTGTTAGGCGAACTGGACACCAGGATGAAAGACCACTGGCATCAGCTGGGAAAATCGCTCATTGGTGGGGGGTCAGCTACCCTGTTGACGAATCGCCTCCAGGGGCAGGACTTCTTTGAAGTGGTGCCAGAACCGCAAGTAGCGCACATCAAAGGCTTGATGCTGCGCCACGAACCGAACTTAGCTGCTTGTTGGATTAAGGGGATGAGCAATGGCTTCTAAGCGTAGAGAGCTTCGCATCATTGCAGAGCCAGAACTTTGGGAAATTTTGGAAGCAATGCAGACTGAGTGCGGTTTCACTTGTGCCAGCGGTGCCGTGAAAAACCTGATCAAAGTACACGGCACAGCTGAAGTGCAGAGGGCGAGATTGATGCGCCAAGGGATTTATCCCGCCGCTGCGCCGATAGCTGCTGGCATGGTGCAAACAATGTCCATACCTCAGACACAAGCATTGGCAATGGTCGAACAGCCCACAAAACCAGAACCACCAGCCCCAGTGCTAGTACCACCACGACCCAAGGCAGCAAGTAGTACGGGTGGAGCCAAAGCGATCGCTTCTCTACTCAAGAGCAATGGTGGCACGCCATGACTATTTAAATATCTCACAAGCCCGGACAAAATGCTTGCACTACGCCCGCACAGAGATTGGACGCTCCCGAAGCGCTCTTGCGATCTGCAGCAATCGTGGCTTCACCCCACCTGTGCTCAAGAGCCAAGACGCAGTGGTATGAAAGTATTCTCCTAGACAGGTATTGGACAGAAGCCAATGCCAGAGAGAGTCGATACCAACCTCAAAAATAATGACTTTGAGTTTGACGCAGACTTGGGTGATTTGTATGAGGATGAGGCAGCATGAAAATTCTCGACCAACTTAACCACATCCAACTAGCAGGACTGGCAACGCTCATCTTCCTGGGTATTCGAGAAAAGACCGACCTTGCATGGCAGCAGAGCGAGTGGCAATTTTCCGATATACCGGATGAGGCGATTGCCCATCTTGACCAGATGGATCTTCTCGACCAGATGACGGCAGTCAAATACATTGCCCAAAGAGTGCAGGAAATACTAACCCAACCATGAACACCCCACGGATGCTCCAGAGCAGCGGATAGTTTCTCAAGCTCGCCGCTGCCGCTGTGTCCAGAGCCGCATAAACGTAAAGGACACAAAGAATATATGACAAAACCAGTTACTTATTACACCACAAGTAACAGCATTGATACATTAGTTGACCGCTTCGGACCATGCCTTGAACAACTGACCATTGATGACAAAAAGGCGCTGCGGTTGATTCTTTCCCAATACACCTATTTGGCAACGCCAGGCGACGACTACACCCAGCCCTTTCAACGCGAACAAATGAACTAGGATTTTGAGTTCTCAAACCCTGTCGTAGTAGGGAATGTGAGGTACAACTTCGATGTATCCTCAACATATAAGTGCGAGTTTGGGTGTGAAGATGCTATCCTCCATTTTTGAGCAATTTGTACAAGAAAGTCCTGTAAGTGTAATGGCACGAGTATTAATGGAACGTATATTTGCTCCGGAACGGATGGATGGCTTATTTACGCGCGTATGCGAATGTGCAATACCAACAGGACTTACTTAATTCATCGCCAAGTAGATTTAATGAGCTTAGTGGTATGCGGAATACACAAATCAGTTCACGCGGCTTACAAAGCAAGAGCGGGAGAGTTGAGTGTAAGTACAACAGCATTATATAAAAAGCTCTCTGGAATTGAATTAGGTGTAAGTCAGGCATTAGTGCGAGAAACATCAAATGATCTAGTTTCTTTAATTCAAGCAATGGGAGGAGAACAACCGAATTTGTTACCAGGGTATCGACTCAAAATAGTAGATGGCACATGTCTTGCGGCAACCGACCATAGATTAGATGCAATTCGCGCTTTTGCGGCTAAAGCCTTACCTGGTAAAGCAATAGTGATTTTAGACCCTAGGGCAAAATTAGTCACAGATATTATCCTTTGTGCGGATGGTCACGCACAAGAGCGCTCGTTGTTTGAACAATTACTTTCTCAAGTGAAATCACTTGATTTGTGGTGCGGTGACCGGAATTTCTGCACAGCAAATTTTCTCTTCACAATTAGACTCAAAAAGGCATTCTTTGTCATTCGTCAACATCGGTCTTTAGGGTTCCGAGAATTAAGTGAATTAAAGCCGTTAGGGGAAACTGAAACAGGAAAACTCTTCGAGCAGGAAATAGAAATCTCCTACAAGGGAGAAATTTTACAACTCAGACGAGTTTTACTGAAATTATTCATACCAACACGGGATAAAGAGTGGGAAATAGCGATTTTAACAAACTTACCTTCAGATGACGCGACCGCCGCTAAAGTTGCCGAACTGTATCGCAATCGTTGGAGTTTGGAGAACCTGTTCCAAACTGTAACTGAGAATTTCAATGGAGAAATTCAGACTTTAGCTTACCCTAAAGCTGCCTTATTTTCATTTTCAATGGCATTGATTGCATACAATATACTTGCGATTTTACGAGGTGCCTTAGGCAGCGTACATGGAGTTAGTAAAATTGAAGTTGGCTTGTCTGATTTCTACTTGGTCGATGAGATTCAAGGAACATATCGCGGGATGATGATTGCGATTCCACCGCTGCAGTGGGAGGTATTCAGGACGTTTTCTTTAGACCAAATGGTACACCTTTTACAACAAATTGCATTATCTGTTAATCTCAAACGTTTTCTCAAAGCAACACGAGGTCAGAAGAAAAAGCGAAAACCTTTGATTGTGGACACAAAACATCGTCATGTTTCTACTGCACGCCTTTTAGATACCTATGAGAGTAATAAACCTAGAGGTTAGTTCTTACATCAACAGATATTTAGTAGCAAGCAGGCTGTTTGGTTTTAAGTTGCCGATGCCGACGCTGCCAAAGTGAATCAAAGCATCTGAGTTTTTTAGCCAGTTGCAGCGTAGCGGTGACTGCTCGCTTTGTATGCTTAAGCACATCATTATAATCTTTGTAGCGAGCACTCAGCAACTGGCTCCGAGGGGAGTCCTCAGGGGGCGAGTTAGCCCCCTCGCGCCACTGCTGCACACACGAAAAGTCTTTGAGTGTGCGATCGCGCACAGTGCCCACCGTAGGCGATCGCTTGTCCCTGAAGTTGACACCAATCAGCGCCGCTCACTTCATTCAACCCCCACTTGCCTTTTAGTACATTTCATAGTACATTGAGTCGGCAATTGTGAGCATTCAAGTGCTTGCTAGAAAAGGCTTTTG
>DATNPI010000386.1:0-4558 GCA_036703325.1 Coleofasciculaceae cyanobacterium | reverse complement strand
TGATGTTGTTCTTCTGCTGTCAGCCTGACTATGTATTTTTTGTTCATGAATGAGGCTTGAGGTGTATCTGTTTTGGCAATCGCCCTTTTAAGAACCATTGTCTCACTCAACTACTCATACCCAGCTTGACAGACCACTAGTCACTCCTTCCTATGTTCTGCCCTTGCAGGTGGCTAGCGCCTTCCTTTTTTCTTTACACAAGTGTAAATCCTCCACGGCAACTTTCTTTAAGTTGACACCAATGGGCATATCCACGACTCTAAACGGACATGGAGGGAGTGTAAGACCTCAGTTGAGGCTGTTCCTGTTGAACTGTCAACCCATCTAAGGTATGAGCAGTTAACACTGTTCGACTGGTAGGGAATCTCCGTCCTTCTAGGGCGGCGAGGATGTCAACAAACTATACTTCAGACAGTTAAGAAGGCGAGGTGGGGAGGGGGGGCATCTAATCATTAAGGTCTGGCATTGAAACCGTTTTAGGCTGATTGCTCACTCTACTGATTGTTAAGGTTTGTTGCGATTAGTTGTTAAGGTGTATTTCAAGTTGAGCGGATATCTAAAGATGTTGGTCAGATGACCCGAAAGTCCGTGATACCATGCACTCCGTAGCTGTAGAAAGATTGGGAGAAAACATGCCAGCACTAAGAGTTGCTGTTGTTGGGTCAGGGCCAGCAGGCTCTTCTGCCGCCGAGACTTTGGCAAAAGCAGGAATTGAAACGTTCTTGTTTGAGCGCAAACTCGACAATGCAAAGCCTTGTGGCGGGGCGATTCCGTTGTGTATGGTCAGTGAGTTTGACTTGCCACCAGAAATTATTGACAGACGGGTGAGAAAGATGAAGATGATCTCGCCGTCGAATGTCGAAGTTGATATCAATATAGAAAAAGAACACGAATATATCGGAATGTGCCGTCGCGAGGTACTAGACGGCTTTATGCGCGATCGCGCTGCCAAATTGGGTGCCAAGCTGATTAATGGCACCGTTCACAAACTTGAGATTCCCACCAATAACACACAACCTTATACCCTTCACTACGCCGACCATTCCGACGGTAGTCTGGAAGGAACTCCGAAGACGCTAAAAGTAGACCTCGTCATTGGTGCCGATGGTGCTAATTCCCGCGTGGCTAAGGCAATTGACGCGGGGGATTATAATTATGCGATCGCTTTCCAAGAGCGGATTCGTCTGCCAGAAGACAAGATGGCGTACTACGAAGACCTGGCAGAAATGTATGTCGGGAATGACGTTTCGACAGACTTCTACGCCTGGGTTTTTCCCAAATACGATCACGTCGCCGTTGGCACCGGCACGATGAAGGTAAATAAAGCCGACATCAAAAAACTGCAAGCAGGCATCCGTGCTCGTGCTGCCAAAAGATTGGCCGGTGGAGAAATCATCAAGGTAGAAGCTCACCCAATTCCAGAGCATCCCAGACCGCGTCGCGTTGTCGGTCGAGTCGCCCTAGTGGGAGATGCTGCCGGTACGGTAACCAAGTCTTCTGGTGAAGGAATTTACTTTGCTGCTAAATCAGCGCGTATGTGTGCAGAAACGATTGTCGAAACTTCCAACGGCGGTACTCGCATCCCCACAGAAGACGACCTTAAGCTCTACCTGAAGCGCTGGGATAAGAAGTACGGCATCACCTACAAAGTCTTAGATATTCTACAAACCGTCTTCTATCGCTCCGACGCCACTAGGGAAGCGTTTGTAGAAATGTGTGCTGACCGTGATGTCCAACGGCTAACGTTTGATAGCTATCTCTACAAAACGGTTGTACCAGCAAATCCTCTCGTTCAGATGAAGATTACCGCCAAGACGATTGGTAGCCTGCTCAGAGGGAGTGCGTTAGCTCCTTAGCAGAAACGATGAAGGATGAAGGATGAAGGATGAAACAACCTCATAGATCAATCTAGGGGCTTGAAATAAGGATGCACGCTCTTGGACGTACTCACTAAAGCTCCAGCGCTCCATCCAGATGTTTAGCTTCTTTTCCCTGAAAAATTCAGGGGCTTGTGACTAATTGGCGGACGTAGTTCATCCTTCGTCCTTTATACTTCAGCCTTTTTTGGTTGTTTGCTGGGAACCTCTGACTCTCTTATCGCATCAATCAGGATAGCTTAACAGTTCCACCCCAGTCGGTTCGCTCCTCTGGGGTTTTTTTGTGTCAGTTTACTTGGACTTCTGCTTGGTCTGTCCTACTTTTGCTGTTAGGTAGATTTTGGATTTTGGTTTTTGGTTTGAGCTGCACGGTTGGGGTTGAGACTGGCACCGGTGCGACCCGTGATAATCCAGACAACAGCGCGACTAGAATCGCGGAGAACATGAAGCCAGGATTCAGGGGGTTTCTTCGATGGCACAGTAACAGAGGTGAAGGCGATGCCTTGGCTACCGAGGACAAAGTATGCGATCGCTTTTGCTCTTGGCATATGGAACTCTGAGGTGATCAGGTAGATATGATGAATGTCACGTCTTTTGAAGTCAGCAACTAGAGTAGTAAAGTTAGTCACAGTATCCACAGCTCTAGTATCAATATGCACTCGTGTATCTGGGATGCCCGCGCCTCGAAAGATGACCAGCGCTTCTTCCAGGACTGTACCAGAGGAAACCCAGATTTTCAGTGAAGGGTGAGCTTGGGCAAATTGAGCAGTGAACTTTTCTCGATCTGAACCACCGCCTAGGGTGAGAATGGCTTGGGGGCTGGGGTGTTGATAATAGGCGATCGCTAGTCGCACCGGAATGATGCACAGTAACATCAGGATGAAGGCACAACTGGCTAAATAGAAGAAACGGAAGAGCTTCCGTTGGTGATGCAAAATCTTCATCAACTATTGGGTTACGGTTTTTTAGCTAGGCAATTGCCCAGGAAATCAAGCGCCGAGTTGGCGATTGCCACAACGTGATTACCTAACTTTTTATCGATACTAACCGCACTCAGCTAGTTCGTCTCTGGGTGATCGCGATCAGGTTTTAACTTTAGCTGTAGAAAAAACTAGCAGGTCTTGTTTCTGGTATCCCAGGTAAGTTAGCGTTTAAAAATTTTGAGTTTTGAATCGAATCTTCAGACTTAAAAGATTTCTGTCAATTTCAGCTATTAGTTAGTTAATTTTAGAATACTTTAATGTCTATCTTTTCGTTATTTCCAAAAAATATCAAACTGTTGATTTATTCAAAATTGAATTTGATAATACTTGATTTATTGAGGATAAGAACAATACAAAATCCAGCTACTAAACCGCTATAGTCAAGTAACAAATCGCACGACTACCTTTAATAAAGGCATAAGCTAATCACTAACAAACTTAAGTACTGGGATAGATGCGGGTCAGGCTTTTTATAGATATTCTGCACTAATAACATCAAGTGCGACGCACAACAGACGACCTCACAGGTAAGTAGGTCGGCGTAAGTAGACATAACTGTAAAACCAAGCTTAGAGAGCGAGTAGTAGATTTAGGTTTCTTAAAAGAGCAAGAAATCCCCTTGCCTCTTGCCTTGCCAAAAAGCAACGTTGGTTTACGCCCACCTGCTTAATTGCTTTTTCGCTGTTGTTGATTGACTCGTGTAATTGCTGGGATTGGGATTAAGGAGGGCAAAATGTGGGTGGAAAGACTGGCGCGGTTTGGGTATGCCGCTAAGGGAATTGTGTATGCGATTATCGGAGTGCTGGCAGTGCAAGCAGCAGTTGGTCAAGGCGGAAAAACGACTGATGCAAAAGGTGCTCTTGGCGCGATCGCAGCGCAGCCATTTGGGAAGTTCTTGTTAGCTTTGATGGCGTTTGGTCTAATTGGATATGTAGTTTGGCGTGCTGTACAGACTATTCAAGACCCAGAACACAAAGGCAACGATCCCAAAGGTCTGGCAACACGGCTTGGTTACGGGATTAGCGGCTTGATTTATGCGAGTTTAGCATTTAGTGCGATCAGGCTAATCATGGGTTCAGGTGATAGCGGTAGTGGTAGCAGTTCACAACAAGACTGGACGGCACGCGTACTTTCACAACCATTTGGTCAATGGTTGGTCGGTCTTTTTGGGGCATTTATCATTGGTCTTGGTTTCTACCAAATGTACAAAGCCTACAAAGCCAAATTCCGTAAAGAGATGAAGTTACGTGAGATGAGTCCTACCGAAGAAACTTGGGCGACGCGTATTGGCAGATTTGGTATAGCGGCACGGGGTATTGTTTTTGTCATCATTGGTTTCTTCTTGCTTCAGGCAGCACGTCAGTCTGACCCTAGCCAAGTACGAGGACTCGATGGGGCACTACAAGCCTTGGCACAACAGCCCTATGGGCCTTGGCTTCTAGGGATTGTTGCGCTTGGTCTTCTTGCCTACGGGATTTATATGGGGGTACAGGCACGATATGCTCGGATTATTGCATGAGCAAAAAGGGGCTAGAGGGTGGGGCGAGGGCGTGTTTTCAAACCTTTAGATCTCCCCCAGCCAGAGTTAAAAACGGGGGAGAATCTGCTCAAAGTCCCCCGTCTTGATGCTTCCTGAAAGAGGAGGAGACATCCTCCTCCCAGCATCGCTTTTTAACTCTGATGCGAGGGGGATCTTCC
>DATNPI010000365.1:0-3636 GCA_036703325.1 Coleofasciculaceae cyanobacterium | reverse complement strand
CGCTGCAGCCCCTTCATGATACCGATGATGATCGCCAACATGGCAGCAGGGTTGACAGCAATTCACACTGGTGCTAGAGGACCAAATTCCTGCTCAGTCACTGCTTGTGCCGCTGGCTCAAACGCCATAGGAGATGCTTTTCGCCTGATTCAGGGGGGATATGCCCAAGCAATGATTTGTGGCGGCTGTGAAGCGGCAATTACACCCTTGTCCATAGCTGGATTTGCATCAGCTAGGACACTTTCGCTTCGTAATGATGATCCGGCTCATGCCAGCCGTCCATTTGACAAAGACCGCGACGGATTTGTCATGGGAGAAGGTGCGGGCGTCTTAATTTTAGAAGAGCTACAGCACGCCCTCAGTCGCAAAGCCAAAATTTATGCAGAAATTGTTGGCTATGGCATGACTTGCGACGCTTACCATATGACCTCTCCAGTACCCGGAGGCGAAGGCGCGGCACGAGCCATCCAACTGGCACTAAAAGACGCAGGACTAACGCCAGAACAGGTGAGCTATGTCAATGCTCATGGCACCAGTACGCCAGTGAATGATCCGACGGAAACCGCCGCAATTAAAAGAGCTTTGGGCGATCGCGCCTCAATAATACCAGTTAGCTCCACCAAATCAATGACAGGTCATCTATTAGGCGGGTCTGGTGGAATTGAAGCGGTAGCAACAGTACTGGCGGTCGCCAATGACCAGATTCCACCGACAATTAATCTGGAAAACCCAGCTCCCGATTGTGACCTGGATTACGTCCCTAACACCAGCCGAAAAGCAAAACTTGAGGTTGCCCTATCCAATTCTTTTGGTTTTGGCGGTCATAATGTGACACTAGCCTTTAAGAAGTACGTCTAAAGTTGGAAATTTCAAATGCGTGTATCTGACCTCAGGCGTAGTTAACAACGGCGTGAAAAGCGGGTGTAGGGCTGTTCGCTTGATAATTAAGTTCATTCAATACCGATAACAGGGGGATTCCCTCATAAAATTAATCCAAAATCCATAACAAAAATCCCAAAATCTGCCGCTTGTCCGGCAACAAGTACCAATGGGATGATGAGGATACTGCATTGGGGATCTCAAGCAACACGGCAATAAGCGAATGAGAACTCTGATTGGCAAAACCCGCCACTCAGCAGTTCGGTAGGAAGGAGGTGAGTTTTTCAGGAGGAACATCCACACCGGAAACTCGCAAGGAAAATCCACACCCGGACAGTTTCTACAGGGAAACCGTTTTTGAAACTGTCCTTAAGAACCACTAAGGGCGCAGTGTCCTCGCTTTTTGCCTCCCCTGCAGTGATACGAAAAGAGTGCTAACCCGTCGTAAAGAACAATCTCTTATTATGGCTGTTGCAACCCAAACCCTCGAAGAAGTTTGTATTAACTCGATCCGCTTTCTGGCAATTGATGCCGTAGAAAAGGCAAAGTCTGGTCACCCAGGGCTGCCTATGGGCGCAGCGCCAATGGCTTTTGTGCTATGGGATCGCTTTTTGCGGTATAACCCCAAAAATCCCAAGTGGTTCAACCGCGATCGCTTTGTGCTATCTGCCGGTCACGGCTCTATGTTGCACTATGCCTTGCTTTACCTGACAGGCTTCGACAGCGTGAGCATTGAAGATATTAAGCAATTCCGTCAGTGGGAATCCAGAACCCCCGGACACCCCGAAAACTTCATGACCGCTGGCGTGGAAGTTACCACCGGACCACTGGGACAAGGAATTGCCAATGGAGTTGGTTTGGCGATCGCCGAAGCACACCTTGCTGCAAAGTTCAACAAACCCGATGCCAAGATTGTTGACCATTATACCTACGTAATTTTAGGTGATGGCTGCAACATGGAAGGCGTTTCTGGTGAAGCTTGTTCTTACGCGGGACACCTGGGATTAGGCAAACTCATCGCTCTGTACGACGACAACCACATCTCCATCGATGGTTCTACAGATATAGCATTCACCGAAGATGTTTCCAAGCGCTTTGAAGCTTACGGTTGGCACGTACTGCACGTTCAAGATGGCAACACCGATTTAGAAGGAATTGCCAAAGCAATTGAAGAGGCAAAATCCGTCACCGATAAGCCTTCTTTTATTAAGGTAACAACCACCATTGGTTACGGTTCGCCCAATAAAGCAAACACCGCTGGTGTTCATGGTGCTGCCTTGGGTGGCGACGAAGTTAAACTCACCCGCGAAAACTTGGGTTGGGAACACGAGCCTTTTGTCGTTCCAGAAGATGCTCTTAAGCACTGGCGCAAAGCTGTTGAGCGCGGCGCAAACTACGAAGCTGAATGGAACAAAACCTTTGACACCTACAAAGGCAAGTATGCCCAAGAAGCGGCTGAGTTTGAACGTTACATTAGCGGTAAACTCGCCGATGGTTGGGATAAGGTACTACCGACCTACACTCCCGAAGACAAAGCACTCGCCACCCGCAAACACTCGGAAACCTGCCTCAACAAACTGGCAGCAGTTTTACCTGAGCTCATTGGTGGTTCGGCTGACTTAACTCACTCCAACCTGACTGAAATTAAGGGCTTCGGCGACTTTCAGAAAGGACACTACCAAAACCGTAACATCCACTTTGGTGTGCGGGAACACGGTATGGGCGCAATCTGTAACGGCATGTCGCTGCATCGTTCTGGATTAATTCCCTACGGCGCTACCTTCCTGATCTTCACAGACTACATGCGTGCTGCCATCCGCTTATCTGCCCTGTCCCACGGTGGCGTGATTTGGGTGATGACTCACGACTCGATTGGACAAGGTGAAGATGGTCCAACGCACCAACCAATTGAAACTCTTGCTTCCCTGCGAGCCATTCCTCAGTTAACGGTGATTCGCCCCGCAGACGGGAACGAAACCTCTGGCGCTTACAAAGTGGCGATTGAGAAAGCAAAGCAACACGCTCCCACCCTGTTGGCGTTCACCCGTCAAAATGTCCCGAACTTGGCAGGTACATCAATTGAGGGCGTGACCAAGGGTGGATACACCGTGGTTGACAGCGAGGGTACGCCGGATCTGATCCTCATTGGTACTGGTTCCGAATTGAGCCTCTGCGTAACCGCAGCCGAGAAACTCACCAGCGAAGGCAAGAAAGTCCGTGTTGTCTCACTGCCCTCGTGGGAACTGTTTGAAGCACAAGATGCGGCTTATAAAGAATCTATTCTGCCTAAAGCCGTCACCAAGCGTTTGTCTGTAGAAGCTGGTTCTAGTTTGGGCTGGCACAAGTACGTCGGTACTGAAGGCGATACAGTTAGCATCGATCGCTTTGGTGCTTCAGCTCCAGGCGGTGTCTGTTTGGAGAAGTTTGGCTTCAGTGTTGATAATGTGTTAGCTAAAGCGAAACAATTGTTGGGTTAATTAGCAACAGACTATTCTCTTTCTTTTGAAGGTGGGCAATAAAGCCCACCTTTTTTTGTTTAATGAACCGCGAGGATGCCCAGAGGGTAGCTTCCTGTAGACCAAAGCGTTATACTTTATTGTGCGTCCACTATTATTAGTACAAGAATACTAAAAAAGCTATTATTTATACAGAGAGGCAGTATGAAAGGAGAGCTTCTCAAGAGATTTTTTAGGGCGATCGCCAGTTCAGATCAAGAGGCGATTGATAAGCTTACATACCTAGTGATTGAGGAAGAGC
>DATNPI010000668.1:0-2346 GCA_036703325.1 Coleofasciculaceae cyanobacterium | reverse complement strand
ATCTAAACGTTGGATTAGCCGCGTTCTGGAAAATGACACCTAAATAGGTTTCTTTATCAATGCCGAGCAACGGTAAGCTGGCATCAGCTCCGGCTGTAGCACTTGCCTCTGAATCCGTTAACTCTATAGGAGAGTAAGCTGTTGTGCATCTCGCATTGCATATTTAACTAATCGGTTTTGGGGAAAAGGGGAAAGGTAAAAGGGAAACACCTTTTCCCCTTTCCCCTTAACCTTTCTCCTATAAGTGCATATCGCTAATTAAATGCGTAAGCTTACCTCAGTTTGGTCAGCCTATTTCGTTGTATCCTGCACCTTAGTTGGACTGGTTGAGGTAGTTTGAGGGTAGGTTGACCATTGGTTTGAGGGACCGCCGATCGCTGACTTAATCTCTTGGCTGCGTTGCTGACCCAGCTTGCGGCTCATTGCCTCAGCCTCTTCTGGGGTACGCTTACTCCCCTTAACCGATTCATGAACCAGTCCCTGAGTCTGAACGACATGTTCGTGGGGTTTCTCAACATACTCCCAGTTCTCGCCCTGTTCCCAAGAACCTTGACCCTGATTCCAAGGTCCGCGTACACTCGTCCCGTTGGACATATTCATGTAGGTATGGGTGTAGCGCGGGTCGCCCTGCATTACTCCTGGTGGGAAGTTGGGTTGAATGGTGTCCAGGGCAGCCTCGAACATCTTAAAGTGGGCAATTTCGCGAGTCATTAGAAAGCCCAAGGTTTCCTTGACGTAGGGATCGTCGGTGAATTGCATTAAATATTCATAGACGATCTTCGCCCGCGATTCTGCCGCAATGTCCGATCGCAGATCCACAGTCAGGTCACCATTAGCATTAACGTAGTTACCCGACCAGGGTGTTCCTTGGCTATCAGTGAGCCTGGGAGCACCACCAGAGAGTGCCAAGAACTGTGGGTTCACCATTGCCTGGTGAATCATTTGCTCCTTCCCCATGTTGCCAGAGAATAAGTTCGCAATCATACTGCTTTCTGCGGCGTTCTTCAATTCGCCGTTGACTCCATCAAGCAGCATCGTGATGGTTGCTCCGACAATCTCAAGGTGACTGAGTTCTTCAGTGGCGATATCCATCAGCATGTCGTACTTATCGGGGTACGGTTTACGAGCAGCGAAGGCCTGGACAAAATACTGCATTGCTGCTTTGAGTTCGCTATTAACTCCACCGAACTGTTCTAGAAGCAAGCTAGCAAAGCGTGGATCGGGACCGGACACCCGTGCATTGAACTCCAGCTCTTTGACGTGATGAAACATCTGGATTTCCTATTTAATATTGGTGTGCGTTAGTCTGTTATTTCTTAGGAGAAAAGCTTTAATAAACTCAAATAACTCGTCAGATAAATACAGCTGTAGAGAACCAAGTTTTTTAAGTTCTATTCGCTTCCTCTCCTTAAACAAGTTAATGGCTACAGTTTTCCTCGTTTTCTATCTAGAGTTATAGATTGGAAAATGATTTTTTCTCAGCTCTATTTAAAAGAAACCAATGAATAAATTCGGAAAACTGTAGCGCATTTTTTCAATCCATAAACTGAAGCTCTACGGGATGAACATGCACTCATCCCGTAGTAGGGTGATATCAGTCCTCTGTTAAGTTCTAGGCGATGTGTTCACCTGCGGCACTTTTTGTGCCGGATGGATAAACCCAAAGTAGGCAGCGATCGCTGCTGTTATGGCGTTGAACCAAACATTGTTACCGAAAATCGGCATTAAGCCGAACGTTGTCTGAGCCACGGGCAGCAATCCCATGATTGCGAGTAAGGCATAGGCGATCGCAAAACTACGATTGAAGAATCGTGCACCACCCACACTGGTATACGAAACAATCCCCAAGCTCCCAACTATTAGGCGTACGATGTTATGCAAGAGATTAGTTGGGAATAGCCCGAATAGATAGCCAAATCCTGCCGCATAGATGTTAGGAGATTCATCAATCGCGATAGGCGCATCTGTAGGTGGTAGTGAAACAGCACCTGGTAAAAGTCCAGCTATGCCTATAACCGCGAAGAGGATTCCGATAATCAGGGTACAGTAACGCTCTGCCAAGTTTTCCCTGTTCGTGTTGTCCATCTTTTTTATTCCCTCATTTTTTCAAATCTTCTTGAATGGTGTCCTTCCCGAATTGCTGTCCTTCCCGTAGAAGTTTCGCTTCAACTGAGTTCCCTAAAGACTAAAAAAAAATACTCTTGGGCAAGCAGACGCGAGATATCCTCTCTTGCGATCGCCAAATTATCTAGCCTTATGCTTCACCTAGGCTTCACCTACTCTCCACTCCCCACAGGGTCATCTTGTAGTGGGAAAGGATTGATACTTCCTATTCAACTCATATTC
>DATNPI010000656.1:0-4439 GCA_036703325.1 Coleofasciculaceae cyanobacterium | reverse complement strand
GCTACGAACCAATTTAAGGTCGTAAAATCGACGCATATATTCCCCTTCCGCCGTGACTTCATTACGCAGCAAGCTCATCCCTATTTGGGCTTCAAGAATCTGGTTACGGCGCTCATTAGCTACGCGGAGCATCAGGGTTGGCACACCGTTATGGGGAGCAATGACTGCCACACGACTGAATAGGACTTTTGCTGTGGGGCGGGAGAAGCGAGCAAACATCAGCCCAGTACCCATTGCTACGCCCATCAAACCTGCCAGCGCTTCGATCGAGACTAGCACATTTGCATAGTCATTTTGGGGATACATTGCACCATAACCGATGGTAGCCATCGTCTGAACGCTGAAGGAAAAGGCATCGAGGAAAGAGCCAGGACGGGCGTTCTTAATCGAATCTCCTCCTGCCAGGTACAAAAGTGCAAACAGGGCATTAAGGATGACATAAGAAACCACTGTCAACCCGATGAAACTCGGCCAGTCCATAGTAAGTAGCAAATGGTAAGGATCGCTCCACCAATGGGAGTTCGCTACACCTTTTCTGACAATATCAGACCGTCTATTGGTCACAATGTCCCATTGTTGATTCCGGTTCCCCCTACGCGTCGGCAGGAGTGTGCGATGCGTTTTATCCATCGACTATAGCTTGTTGGTTTATGAAGGTTATTAGTTACTTAAGTGTAGAAGTGATTGTGTGATTGGTGGGGTGAGAGTAATTCTTGCCTGTGCTACCTTTTGCCGGAATTTAGCAAAAGTATAAGCAACTAAAAACCGCAAATACAAGAACCAACCTTTTTGTCCCACCGCTATGCTGATTTGGGATGAGCCAATATCGATACCAGTGACTTTTCCTGGGGTAATTATCTTGGCGAAACCGATCGCGATCGCGCCTAGCCCACAGCCACAGTCGAGCAATTTCATTCCTGATTGTAGATAAGGTTTGAAAAAAACGCATGGCTATCAACGCTCCAATTTGTCATGAAGTTTGTGGCATTAGAGGAATACCCTGGACTCGTAACGCGACGATTGGCAGTAAGCTGTTTTACGGCATTCATGGCGATTCAACATGGCAACTATTAACGATAACTACCTCAAGCTCAAAGCGGGCTACCTGTTTCCCGAAATTGCTCGACGGGTCAATACCTTCGCAGAAGCTAATCCTGACGCAAAAATTATTCGGCTGGGCATTGGCGATGTCACAGAACCATTGCCGGAAGTGTGCCGCACAGCCATGATTAAAGCGGTTGAAGAAATGGGCGATCGCACCACGTTCAAAGGCTATGGACCAGAGCAGGGTTATGCCTGGTTACGGGAGAAAATTGCTGCCCATGATTTCCAGGCGCGGGGGTGCGAGGTTGAGGCTAGTGAAATCTTCGTCTCCGACGGTTCTAAGTGTGACACGGGCAACATTCTCGACATCTTTGGTCACGACAACATCATCGCGGTTACTGACCCTGTCTATCCGGTGTATGTGGACACCAACGTGATGGCAGGAAATACTGGTTCTGCCAACGATAAGGGCGAGTTTGAGGGCTTAGTTTACCTGCCGATTACGGCCCAGAACAACTTCACTGCCGAGATTCCTCGTGAGAAAGTTGATTTGATTTATCTGTGCTTCCCCAATAATCCCACGGGAGCAACTGCCACCAGGGAACACCTAAAGGCATGGGTGGACTATGCCAAGGCCAATGGCTCCATCATTTTCTTTGATGCTGCCTATGAAGCCTACATCACCGATCCAGACATTCCCCATTCCATCTATGAGATTGAAGGGGCGCGGGATTGTGCGATCGAGTTCCGTTCCTTCTCCAAAAATGCAGGCTTTACTGGAACCCGATGTGCGCTGACAGTTGTGCCAAAGACGCTTACTGCGAAAGCCGCCGATGGTTCCGATATCGAAGTGTGGAAGCTGTGGAATCGTCGCCAATCTACAAAGTTCAATGGCGTGTCTTACATTGTTCAACGCGGAGCTGAGGCGGTCTACTCTGAAGAAGGACAGGCGCAAATCAATGCGCTGGTCAGTTTCTATCTAGAAAACGCCAAAATTATCCGCGAGAAACTGACAGCAGCTGGATTGGCGGTATATGGTGGCGTGAATGCGCCTTACGTCTGGGTGCAAACACCTAATGGTCTATCCAGTTGGGATTTCTTCGATAAGTTGCTGAACACTGCAAATGTCGTCGGGACGCCTGGTTCTGGTTTTGGCGCAGCAGGTGAAGGCTACTTCCGCATTTCGGCATTTAATAGCCGGGAAAACGTGGACGAGGCGATGCAAAGAATTACGCAGAAGTTCAAGGTGTAGGGCGCTTGTTTTGAGCCTCTATTGGCGCTGTTTTCGTTAGACATCGACAATTCTCCAGGGTTGCGGTGGGCACTACCCACCCTACCTAGCGGCTCTCTTAAAAGTGAAAAGCCCTAGTACGCGCAGCTAGGGCTTTAGTTTGAGATACAACCACATATTTAATCAACCTCTTCACATAGATTACTCGGTTTGAGTCTGTCTATTCTTCTGCCGAAAGGCGATATTTAATTTCACTAATAGGACAGATGAATAGCCGCTTACAGGACTTACACAATATTCGCTGATTAGCCTTCCAACTCTCCAAAGGAAGGGAATAGTTATAATATTTCACTTTAACTTGGCTACATATGGACGCCAGAGGGAGCAGGAGGAGCAAAAAGGGGTAATTTGTAGCAGCCATTTAGTGAATTGGTGTTAGATCTTGTTCCCCGTTCAGCACAATGGAAAACGACTTAAGAAACTCTAAATCATTAGCTGTTTGTATCGCTAGTTACAGCTTGAGGTAACGTAAGCTTATTTCGCCAGACGGAGGAATCAACAGAACAGTTAGAGTTAAGTTCGAGAAATTAATTTTGAAGAGGAAAATAAGTGAAAACACATTTGCTGGAAAAGCAAGTTGATTTAGAGGAGTGTCGGATTTCTTATTGGGAAGGAGGACTAGGAACCAACTCAGAACCGATACTATTTTTACCGGGATGGTCTGTATCAATTGAAACTTATCTAGAAAGCTTAAATGCCTTATCTGAGCGTTATCGGCTCATAGCGCCTGATTTGCCAGGTTTTTGTAAATCAACTAGCCCTAAATCTCTTCAGGATTACGACGATTATGCTAATTGTATAATTTCCTTTTTGAAGGAATTAAATATAGAAAAAGTTCATCTAATTGGACATTCTATAGGAGGAGCGATCGCTATTACAATAGCCGCCTCCATGCCATCCATTGTCAGCAGTCTCGTCTTAGTAGATAGTACAGGTGTTCCTCTGGGTTCTTTACCAGAAGTCTTGTTGCGTAGGTCAATGGAATTGCCTGCACAAATGGGGTCAATAAAGTTTAAGCCTCTAAGTAAAATGTTGCAAGCTTCGCTGTACAACAATTTTTTCAGGACTCGAAATGTTATCCAAACCGCATGGCTTTCACTAGAAAAAGATTTAAGACCCCTACTGCCACAAATTGAATCTCCTTCTCTAGTTCTGTGGGGAGAAAATGATCTTTTTACTCCTCTTAAACTTGGTCAAGAGCTTTCACAAGGGATAAAAGGTTCTCGGTTGAGAGTTGTAGAGGGAGAATACCATGAATGGAGTATGTTCCGTCCGGAAAAGTTTGCACCGATTATCTTTGATTTTATTGATGAAGTTGAGGCTCTAAAATAAGACCTTCTTCAGAATTCTATTTGCCAAGTTTGGATTCACGAGTAACTGAAGGCGCTTGCTCTCTCTCCAACTACTTTTGGTAAATCTATAACCAGACGCAGTTGGTTGCAGTAAAAGCTCAGCCAGGTTTGGGAAAAGCCCAACGAAAAGAAAGGACTCTGTGCGGGTACTTGCAAATTGCCGCCGACTAAACGCAGACTTACCTCACCTCGCCCTTCAAAAAAGAGTATCTCAGAACCGAGGGTACTGAAACTTGGTCCAGTTAACGGCTGTCGCCATTCTGGCAGTTGCCAATCGTAGCTGAGACTACAGAGTAACTGGTCTCCTTGATGTACGCGGACATAGGGTCGCTCCCCTAGCTGCCAAGTAAATTGAGCAAGTTCCTTAGGTAGCCCCCAAATCTCTCGACCACCTGCCACGGAATCAGGATTATCAACATAGATATGAGAGACCCAAATCCCAAATCTATTTGCATAACGGGTGATAGCACTGACAACAATCAACTCGTTGTACTCTAATGTTGAACCTGAGCCGTAGGAGGCGACATAAACCCCACCTAAGGTTTTACCAGGCCACACAGAAATAATTTCTAATTCAGAAGGTACAAGTGAACGTGCCGCTGTAATATCGATCAAATTTAAAGTCTGAAGAGAGTAGCCTTGCAGTGTCCAAGGTGCTTGGGGATATGTCATTTTAATCTTTTCCTATTCAATACGATTCAGCAAGCTGCACCGCGAGATGTCATACTTCCTATTCAACTGAGATTCTAGGG
>DATNPI010000318.1:0-6169 GCA_036703325.1 Coleofasciculaceae cyanobacterium | reverse complement strand
CAAGGAATGCGGTGCAGGAATCACAACGGCTAACCCGCTACTAGGTTCACTAGCGAATAATGGTGGTAGTGGCTCGACTCAGACACTAGCACTCTTGGCTGGCAGCCCAGCGATCAATGCTGGAAACAATAGTGTATGTCCTAAAACTGATCAACGAGGTGTTGCTAGACCACAGGGTGGAGTGTGCGACATCGGCGCTTTTGAAGCGAAGTAAGTCCACGGAGTTATTTTTGGACAAGCCATAACCAAAAATCAAGTATTATGAAACCCGCGCAGGCGGGTTTCGTTTGTGTAGCTGCGGTTTCAACCGCCTAGCTAACGTTAAGTTGACACCGATGGATAATACTCTCACCCCTACAAAACCCAATTGAGAACAGCTGTAAGAGTAGGCTGTTAGCGCTTGGTAGGAGTAGGAAGAACTCGTTTAGGACTAACTTCTTGGAGATGGCTACCAGGATTAAGGTTTTTGGACTTCTTCGAGGAATTGGGGCGTTGAGGTGATTTGGTTTTGGATAACGTAGTGACCTTAATCTCTTGTTTCGGAAACGGCGCGTTTAACTCTGCCTGCCTCTGGGCTTCTTCCTTGAAATTCTGTTTCAGTGAATACTCAGCAATCTTGAGTTGGGCTGCCTCATAGACGGGCGTGTCTTCGGGAATTTCTGATAGATACTTTAGAGCGCTGTTAAAATCTCTCTTTGATGCCCGATCATAAGCTTTTTGTAATAAGGAGTCTGCTTTAATCTGCTGTTTTTGGCTATATTCGGTTAGCTTGGGTTTGATTTTGGCACCAGTGGGCGTATCTGGAGAAATTTGTTTGAGCAGGGCAAGAGCACCAGTAAAGTCTTTGAGTGCTGCCTGTTTGTAAGCTAGTTCCAACAATTGTTGGGCTTCTGCCTCAATTTGAGGTTTGGCCTGCTCAACAAACGGCTCGATCTTTTGTTGCCAAAAGGCAATATTGGGAGTTTTATGAGCTTCCTCCAATACATCTCGCCACCGTTCCTCAATAAATGCTTCTTCAACAGCCTTGAACTGGTTGGCAGCCGTCTTCCATTCCTGCCGCCACTTTTGTCTGGTTTTCACAGATTCTTGATAGGCAGAACTGTCACTCGGAATAGAATTGGCTAGAGCGATCGCTTCATCTAAATTTCCTGATTGATATTTTTCCGTAGCCCTCACCAAAAGCTCGAGTCCAGGATTAGACGGAGCCGCATGAAGCAGAGTATAAAGTCCGAATGAGATTGCCAGAGCATTAGACGTTGTCATTCCAGCTCCCACACCAGCCAGCATAGGCGGTAGCTTGGGACAGCAAGAAAAAGCTATTTCACGCGCATCAGACCATTTCTTGCTTCTGCTGCTACTTTTGCTCTCACTTACCGCATTCCCAGCCCCGGCAGTTTGTGCTGCTAGCTTCTCAGTTGCTGAGTTAACTGCTCCTATTGACTCTGTAAGCGATAGCGATAGCGAATCGTTAGCCACGTTAGGAGCGTCAGTGGCTGCGCTCCCGTTTCCTGTCGGGTAGGTTAGTAGGGTATACGCTAGCTCATCCGAAGCCATAGCGCTAATGCTAGTGAAGGAGCTAACGCGATCGCTTTCTTCGACAACAGCGGAAGAATTGCTCTTGATGGAGGGTTGGCGAGACTGACTATAGTTCGGTCGGGAAACGTTATGAAGGCACAGCTCCATTGGCTTGGTCTCCGCCAGCACAATTGGTGGTACAACTGGAAGAGAGTAAGAAACAAACTCCTCAGATAACTCTTCTTTTATCACTCCTCGCTTCTCACTCCTGAGCATCAGCCTCTTAAGCACTTTTCGGGCATCAGCAGCAGACTGATAGCGGTCTTTCGGGTCATAGCACACCATGTGGTTAAGCAGACACGCCATCCGGTCAGTGACCGGCACGTCCTTTTGCCAGAGCACCTCGCCAGTCTCAGGGTCCGCGTCTAATTGCAGCGGAGTAAGCCCTGTTAGCGCCTCAATGGCAATCATCCCCAGTGCATAAAGGTCACTGCTGGGACAAGGCTGACCACTCAATTGCTCTATCGGTATGTATCCCAAGGGGCTAATCGCCCCAGACGAGAGGTACGGTCTGATAGGGATGACCTGTGGCTTGATTTGAGTCGGAGGAATTTGATATGCCCCACCAAAGTCAATCAAAATGATGCGACCATCTGAGGTGCGTCTGAGCAGATTATTCGGTTTGAGGTCGCAATGAATGATGTCCTGAGAGTGAACAAATTCCAAGACGCTTAACACATCTTGTAGCATTTCAATGCACTGACTTTCACTCCAGCGTTTGTCACAGTATTTGCTGATTGGTAGTTCTGCACTTAGTGGCTCTCCTACAATCAACTCTTGTACCAAGTAGAACCCTTGCTTGTCTTCAAAGCTGTCTATCAGTTGGGGAATCTGGTAATGGTCACCCAGTTTCTTGAGGGCTTCTGCTTCGTTCGTGAACTGACGTTCACAAATTTGCCATCTTCTGGGATCGTCACCCTTGGGCTGGAGGTGCTTGACCACACACTGGGGATTGCCTCTGCTCCAAGTATCTTCAGCAATGTAGGTTTGTCCAAATGCACCGGCGCTCAGAGGTTGCACAATTTGGTAACGCCAGTTCAAAAATTTTCCCAATAGAGGCTCGTTTGCGCCAGTTTTCAACGCAGTTCTTCCCGCAAAAATTCCGTTATTGTCTATATGCTTTTTTCAGCGACTCACTAACTTTTCCGGAAGCAACTGTTAAGAGACAGGTCAGGGACTGGGAGAGCAGGGGAGCGAAATTGATCGCTTTTATCCTGTGGGAGAGAATGTGCAACTGAAATGCGCTTTTTTGTTAATACTGTATGCGATCGCGTGATTTCCCGTTCACGGCATTCTTTTCCAAATACTCAATAATTTTCCCCGCCACATCAATCTCACTCGCTTTCTCGATGCCTTCAAGACCCGGTGAAGAATTTACCTCCATTACCACCGCCCCATGATTTGAGCGCAGCATATCCACGCCTGCTACTCTCAACCCCATCGCTTTGGCAGCGCGTACTGCCGTGCTACGCTCCTCTGGCGTCAACTTGATTGTCTCAGCTGTTCCGCCTCGGTGCAGGTTCGAGCGAAATTCACCGTCTGCACCCTGCCGCTTCATCGACGCCACCACCTTGTTGTCAATCACGAAACAGCGAATATCCATCCCCTCCGCTTCTTTGATGAACTCCTGCACCAAAATATTCGCATCTAGACCACGAAAGGCTTCAATCACCGACTTGGCAGCTTGGCGAGTTTCCGCCAGCACCACACCAATTCCTTGAGTCCCTTCAAGCAGTTTGATCACAACGGGGGCCCCACCAACCGTGTCGATTAAACCATCAATATCTTGTGTTGAGTGGGCAAAGCCAGTAACTGGCAGACCAATTCCTTCACGGGAGAGGATTTGGAGGCAGCGAAGCTTATCACGGGAGCGGGAAATCGCTTGAGATTCGTTGGCAGTAAAGACACCCATCACTTCAAACTGCCGCACAACCGCCGTGCCATAGAATGTCTTGGACGCTGCGATGCGGGGAATAATCGCGTCAAAATTCTCCAAGGGTTGGCCTTGATAAATCACAGTCGGCTTATGAGAAGTGATGTTCATGTAGCAGCGCAGGTAATTAATCACCCGCATCTCATGCCCTCGCTCCTCCCCAGCTTCTTTGAGGCGTTGAGTGGAGTAAAGCGACGCATCTTGTGACAAAATAGCAATTTTCATAATTTTTTTTCCGTGCTATTTGCGTTTGTTACTCTCAGTCCGACTTTGGAGGAATGACCTACCTGCATCCACCAAAAAGCGTTGGCGCAAAGCCTGACGCCCCAGTAGCATTCGGAAGCCCATCACATCCCGATTGGTCAAAGTCAGTTCAATCGAAAATACCTTGCCGCCTAGTTCCACATTGGTTTGGATGACAGGGCGCAAAGTTGCCTGCCCACCAGAATTGCGAACCTGTCGCTGATCTAAGAGTTCGGCTTGGGCAATTACAATTCGAGCCGTATCCCGTTGGTATGGATGCACCTTGAAGCGAACCATCATTTTTGCATCCTGCTGGAACATTTCGATATCAAAAGCATGTAAAGCAGACGATCGCGCTCCTGTGTCAATTTTCGCCTTCACTTCTAGAATTCCCAGGTCAGGTAGGGCAACTTGCTCCCGCCAGCCAATGACTGGTAACTGCTGCTGGTATGTCGTAGCGGTTGTTGTACCTTTTTGCACCTTGATTGCCGTGTCTTGCTCACAGTTTGGCTCAATCATTCTCCGGTGACATCATAAAACATCACTTCACGATTTTAATTTTTGTTAAATTTGATGTTTTTATACATTTAGATGGGATGGTTTTTTTGAGCAATTTGACAGCATTGAGTTATTGACATAGCTATAAGAAAAATCAATACAGGCTAATCAGCATGAACTCTCCGGAACTCAAGCAACAATATGCTCAAGAACATCGTAATTTTGAATAGATAGACCTCTCTCAGGTAAACCTTGTTTGGAGCAATCTGAGGAATGCGTAAGTCCTGAAAGAGTCGTCCAAAAACAACTAGGCTAACGCAAGAGCTTGTGCCTAAGAGGCACCGCGAGAACTAACGCTAACGCACTTTTGTATAAGGTAGACATTGCCCACCCTACTACTGATTTTTCTCACGCAATGGAGTTATTTTTGGACAAATTCTAAGAGGAGCAGATTTAGGTCGAGCCGCTCTAATAAACACTTACTTAAGTGAAGCCAACTTAAGTATTGCTAATTGCCAGGATGCTAACCTCAATCAAACGAAGCTAACTGGGACTCAGTTGAATGAGACAAACCTAAATGCTGCTCATGGCAGCGATGCTGATTAAGCTTCAGGCAACTTATACTGCTCCACAATCCGTTTAGCGTAATCTGGCACATGTGCCTCTAACTTTTCTGGGTGATTGCGCTTCATATATAAGTAGTTGCGAGTAAAGTGAGAGTCAATCGAGAAACGAGCATACTCTAAACCTTTAGGGCCAATTTTTTCAATCACAACGCCCATCATCTTAGCTGCCCACATCGGCAAGGTAACGCCTTGATCATAGGCGGGAATGCTCTGTTGCACAGCATTGCGCCTATCTCCCTTTGACATTACCGATTGCGTTTCTAGCTGGTTTTGCACTAAATCCAGCATTTCCTGTCCGGTGTCATTGCGTACCACAATCCATTGCCAACCGAAGGGTGCTCCCATGTAGCCTACGACTAAATCGGCTAAGGAGTTTACATAGTCAAAACAGCTCATGCAAGACGGGGCAAAAACATCTTTCAGCTGGTTCGTCTTCAAACCAAAGAAAGGAACTGTTTCAATTGAGCCATCTTCATGCTTGAAGTGAACCCGGAAGTCTTGCATGAACTCGTAATGCACTACTGTTTCTGGGGAACGGCTGGTTGTATCGAGGAATTTTTGCAATCCTGCACGGGTGACATTATCTACACAGGGTGTTCCCAAAACATAGAGTTTTTCTAAACCCAGCTGTTTTTCAACGGCACGTAATGCCTGGATTTGGCAACCGACACCAATCACCAGTAGCCGCTTCATGCCGGATTGTTCAATTTGCTCTAAGACGGAAAGGTTAGGCGACAGGGTTGGCTTATTCACCCGTGCTGCCAGAATCTCTTCTGGGGTACGGGCAATTATCGGCATCGGCTGAAATCTGTCTTCTTTCGTGTTTTGGACACAGACGACGCCTTCAACTAAGCCACTATTGAGCATTTCAATGGCAATGGAACTGACAATCCCCGTCCACTGGGCACCGTCAATCGGCTCAGTCTTCCGCGCCGCCATCATGTTCTGGCTGACGCCAAAGTACCAATCATCGGGATTATCGAGATTGCGGCTTCTTCCGTGTGCCTCTTCTTCCAATTCAGCAATCTGCTGGTTTAAGAAGGCACAAGCCTCCTTGACATAGTGAACATAGTATGTATCACAAAGTCCGCATTCGCTACAGAGTTCCTTAGCTGGGCGTTTGCTGCCTGGTTTTAAGGCTTTAGCTTTTTTATGTGTGGCAGAATCGGGAGTCACTGAAGTCATTGAAAAGTCGTTCTCTTAAAACTCAGGTCAATTTTCTCACGATACCTCAGAGGGGATTGAGTACGCTTAATGACCTGTGATTAATCGCAGATTATCCAAAAAAGCTGCT
>DATNPI010000316.1:0-5879 GCA_036703325.1 Coleofasciculaceae cyanobacterium | reverse complement strand
AAAAACCGCTACACCGAGTAGTGAGAAAAAGCCTTTACCACTTTTTGATTCGAACCAAAATGAAACACTTCAGCAACGAGGCGTCCTTGGGCACCTTTGTAATACAACGTGATGCTGTCAACACCCAAGAGAGTAGTGATTGGCTCAAAGTGTAAATCGGGAATCAGCTCAAGTGCCTTGCGCCAATAAGCTCCAACGGCAGCTTTGCCCCGAAGTGTACCCGATGGTTCGCCAGCAATCTGTGGAATAAAAGGGGATGACATCTCGAAGTCATCCTCGTAATGAGCCAAGATACGTTCGAGATCGTGACTGTTCCAAGAGTCTATCCAGTCGGCGGCAAAATGTTCGGCAAACGATTTGTCCATCATTTATAGCTAGGTCGGAGTCGGGGGATGAGCTTAATATATACCGTCGCTTGATTCTTAAAAGTCAGTGGAGTGTATACAGAGCTACAAAGTCCAATCCCCAGCTAATTGTTGATAAGCCTAGTTAGTCCAAAGGAAAGATTAAGTTACAAGGGAAGATCGCTAAATATAGAATCAACGAATTCAGAAACCAGTTTTCTGGTTAGGCTTATCGAAACTATTTACGGAAACCTTAAAGGATTAAAATCGAGCCACATCAAGCAACTACAGCAGCTGTATGAGCATCGGCAACCAGGCGATCGCTTAACTACCCCTGAATTCGCTCAAGCGCTAGCCGCCATCAGTACCCAAATCCATCAGCCTGTGTGCAGCTACATCAATCGACGTGGACAGGTGATTCGAGTGGGGGTAGGTACGCCAAGTCAGACTCAAATTCCTCCCCAGGAACTGCCTCGGCATGGCGCTCAACGTTTGAGTGGGATTCGTTGCCTTGCCACTCAACTCAAAGGAGAGACACCAGATGCAGCGGCACTGACGGCAATGGCACGGCAGCGCTTAGACGCTTTAGTGGTGTTAATGTCAGCTGGTAACAAGGGTGAACGACGAGGCGGCACAGCCACTGATTCTGTTAAGGAAGCTTATCTGGCTCACCTTGTACCCGATTTAGAAACACCTTGGGTCGTTTCGCCTCCGCTTAGTCTGGATGACCTGAGTGAGCAAGACTTTGACGACTTAGTTGATGAATGGGAGAGAGAGTTTCAAGACTCAGGCTTTGAAACATCGCAATTCCAGGAGAGCGAGTCGGACGGAGACCGCGTTCTGCTGGTTGGGTTGATGACTGAAGATCTTTCTCCCCAGCGCTTTCAAGATGGTCTCGAAGAATTGGCTCGGTTGGTTGAGAGTGCCAGGGGAGAGGTATTGGAGATCATGCAACAAAAGCGATCGCGCCCCCATCCTCAGACAGTAGTTGGTCAGGGAAAAGTTGAAGAAATTGCCCTCCGTGCTCATCAGCTTGGAGCCAATCTCATTGTTTTTGACCGAGACATTTCTGCGTCTCAAGTTCGCAACCTGGAAGCCGAGATTGCGATTCCCGTGGTAGACCGGACTGAGGTGATTCTAGATATCTTCGCTCAACGCGCTCAATCCCAAGCCGGTAAATTGCAAGTAGAACTGGCGCAACTGGAATATATGCTGCCTCGGTTGAGAGGTCGGGGTCAGGGAATGTCCAGGTTAGGAGGTGGAATTGGCACCAGAGGACCCGGTGAAACCCGACTAGAAACTGAGCGGCGAACCCTTCAGCGGCGAATCGCTCAACTCCAGCAGGAAGTCAACCAATTACAAGCGCATCGTTCCCGCATACGACAACAGCGACAACAGCAAGCAGTCCCCTCTATTGCTGTAGTGGGTTATACCAATGCAGGTAAATCCACCCTACTGAATGTGTTAACTCATGCCGAGGTTTATACAGCCGATCAACTGTTTGCGACCCTTGACCCAACAACGCGAAAGCTGGTGATTACAGACCCTGAAACCCAAGAGCGGAAAACGATTCTTCTTACAGACACCGTAGGGTTTATCCACGAACTCCCACCACCTCTAATGGATGCCTTCCGAGCCACATTGGAGGAAGTGATTGAGGCGGATGCCTTGCTGCATATCGTCGATCTTTCTCATCCAGCTTGGGAAAGTCACATCCAATCAGTGATGGACGTGTTAGACGAAATGCCTGCCATTCCGGGGAAGACTTTGATTGCCTTTAACAAAGTTGATCGGATCGATAGCGAAAGCCTGACTTTAGCTCAACAACAGTATCCCGAAGCTGTATTTATTTCAGCTACAAAGCGCTTGGGCTTAGATACTTTACGACAGCGATTGGTGCAACTGATTGACAAAGATGTTTCATCGAACGCACTTATAGAAATGTAGAAAGGAGTACCCTTGTGGAGGTCTAAATGGTATCGACTCTTGATGACACCAAGCGCCTTTCAATTGCAACAAAATTGGCAGATATGAAAGCCCTACAAAATCTGCTGATTAACAATGAGCAGCAATTGCTCCAGGATTGCACTGATGAGGATATTCGCGATCGCCTACAGGACATGATCGAAGATGATCAGAAAAACATGGGCGTTCTCGATACGGTGACTGTTCAGTATGGTGTTCAGGGTGAGCCTAAGGAAACAACCCAAAAGATGATTGAAGAAGTTCAGAAACTAATGGAAGATTCTGAGCTGACTTTGTTTGAGAAAGTATCTCAGCAGGAATTGCTCAAGCATAAGCAGACGATGGCTGGACTGCTAATCCACAAGGCGGCCCAAGTCGTTGGTGCTGATATTGAAGCGGCGATTACTCCTTTAAACACGGTTAACGTTGAGAACCGCGCTCATCAAGAGCAACTCAAAGGGATTCTAGAAATTCTAGGTGTTCGTGAACTGACAGGAGAAGAGCCAGCTCAGGGACTGTGGGGACGCGTTCAAGATGCTGTCGCAGCAGTATCAGGCGTGGTGGGTAGTGTGGTGACACGTACCGATGATGAGATGAGCATTCGTGACCTTCTCCTGATGGATCATACTAAAGCCGATACTCTGTTCATGGAAATTTTAGGTTCTAACGATCCTCAAAAAATCCAAGAGTATTTTGGGCAACTCTACAAAGATATAAAAGTTCATGGTACAGCCGAAGAACAAGTTGTCTACCCGGTAGTTCGTCCATATTACGAACACACACAGGAAATATACGATCAGACTGACGAGGTGATGCAGATGTTAGAGGAAATTAAGCCTCTGGCTCCTTCTTCATCTGAGTTCAAAGCAAAAGTTGAGCAGCTAAGAACTGCGGTACGAACTCACATTAATCAAGAAGAGAAGGATATATTCCCCAAACTTCGCGACAACTTTAGCGATGAGCAGCAAAAGCAAATGGCTACCGAGTTTAAAACAGTTAAAAGCCAGCTGCAAGAGGAGATGGCGGCTTCACTCGCATAGCAACAAGGTAATCAAAGATAAAGTGGATGGCTAAAGAAAAGTTAGCTTGTCTTTGACTCTCCCATCCCTCAAGTGAAACGTTCCAGCGAAGAGGATTCTCGCGCTTTGTGCAATCATGAACAATCCAATGACGTGGAAGTATATATTTCTCACCAAGGCTGTGATCAATTGGGTCGAATCTGTAGCTTTACTGCTTACCGATTCACGGATTCGCGAGTTGCTTGGTCAGGAACCCCTTACTAATCCTGAATATTTACACCTGTTTCTTGTGTTGGTATTCATTATCGGGATTGGTTATTGGTGGGTTGGTCAGGACATCTCCCGCTATCACGAAATCATAAAACTTGGAATTTTTGCGCAATATTCCGTCTTTGTTGTGCTGGCTTATCACACCTTGGTAGGCAAGCTTCACCCACTTTATTTAATTCCGGGTGTTATTGACCTTGTCTTTGCAATTCTCTTCAGTCTGTTTCTCTACTCCTACAATCGGACTAAACCCGCTCTGGAGTGACCGAAAAAAGGGGTTCAATCCTTCCTTTGCAGAGGGAATTATCAAAAAATTTTGCCGAATTTCAAGCTCCGTTCTTTCAAGGCGGAGCCAATCCAAAATCCAAAATCCAAAATCCAAAATCGGGTGACCCTCTTGTTGAGAATGCAAAGCTGCTCTTTTTCTACCATAAGTTCTATTAGCATCGCGCTTAGGCAGGTCTTATTGCCTAAGCATGAGGATGTACTTAAACTGACTAATGGCAAACGTCAATATGGAACGAGGTATTGAATACACTTGGGGATCTACGCCCGAAGAGAGGCTGATGTCATTCCCGTGCGATCGCTACATAAACAGCAGTGATGAAGCGTATTTCCGAGCTATCGATGTGAAAGCACCGATGCAAATTCTATTCCGATGGTTATGCCAATTAAAGGTTGGGTCTTACAGTTATGACTGGCTTGATCACCTTGAACGGATGTTTTTTAAGGTTCAAGAATCGATACCCGCTCATCCCAGTCCAAAACAACTGCTTCCAAGTGTGGAAAACTTAGCGCTTGGTCAAAGAGTTATGGGCATCTTTAAACTGGTTGAGTTTGAACAAAATCGGCATTTAACCATAGTAATAGATGACGAGCAAGCCATTTCGATTTTTGGGGATATCGCCGCCAGTTATGTCATTTTTCCGATAACGCCACACACTTGTCGGCTTGTTCTCAAAGGCCACATTCGTTATCCCAGAAATCGCCTTTGGTCGTGGATACGTTGGGTTCTGCCGTGGGGAGACTTATTGATGATGCGTAAGCAGTTTTTGAGGTTAAAAAATTTAGCCGAGAGCCAAGCTAACCGTAGTTGTGAGTTAAAGGTTGAAGGATAAAGCTTAACCCATGAAGTGGTACAAGATAAGTTTCCAAATCTTACTCGCGATAGCGATGATTGTGATTGGTGCAGTACACTTTACAGACCCAGAGCCATTTATAAAGATTGTGCCGGACTACCTGCCCTACCATCGGTCACTAGTCTACATCAGCGGGTTCTTCGAGGTTCTAGCTGGAGTTGGATTATTAATTCCTCGCGTCAGTCGTGCCGCTGCTTGGATTCTCGTTGTACTTTTCATTGCTGTTTTTCCAGCCAATATCTATCAGGCCGTTAATGATATCGCGGTTCCAGCTCTTCCGCATGATCCGCCACTGATTTGGTTGCGACTTCCCTTTCAAGCCCTCTTAGTCGCTTGGGCTTGGTGGTTCACCAGAGATAATGGTTCGGTTCAACTGGAACAAGCGGATGAGTGAAAGGCAAGATGCATAACTCACCGGACATGGCAGTTGCTTATATGGTTGTATTCGCAACTACCAACTTACTTAACATTTAGCCCGTTCTTTGGATAGAAGTTGGGGTAAACACTACAAGCGAAGTCGCAAAGCTTCTAACATGAATAGCAGTGCGCTGCTCAAGTGTACGCTCGTTTCCGTAGCGCTTTCTCTCCGAGCGATAACCCTAACGAGAGTCCTTCGGATCGCACCTTGAGAGCAGACGCAGTACCCGCTCACTCAGGTTTGGGTTGAGGCAAATAATTCCCTGTTAATCTAATCAGCTGTTGAATAGGAAAAGATTAAGATGGCATATCCCCATGAACCTTGGACACTCCAAGGCTACTCGCTTCAGACTTTGAATTTGATCGATATTACAGCGGCGCGTTCACTTGTGCCGTCTGAAATAGAAATTATTTCTGTGTGGCCTGGTAAAACCTTGGGTGGAGTTTATGTGGCATCCTACGGCTTAGGTTCAACGTTAGAGTACAACGAGTTGATTGTTGTCAGTGCCCTAACCCGCTACGCAAATAAAGTGGGTGCTTGGATCTCCCATATCTATGTTGATAATCCTGATTCCGTGGCGGGTGGTCGAGAGATTTGGGGGCTACCTAAGGAACTGGCTCAGTTTACTTGGCAGCTAGGCGAGCGACCTTATGTCCGTGTGCATCAAGGAGACCAGTTGCTCTGTAGTCTCAGCTACGATTGGCAACTTCCAGAATGGCGACAGCCG
>DATNPI010000313.1:0-2453 GCA_036703325.1 Coleofasciculaceae cyanobacterium | reverse complement strand
TATTGAAAAGCTCTATCACGTAATTGATAGATTTTGACTTTCCAGCTCTTGTATTCAAAAGTCTGGGTTAATTGTTTTGGCATCTCATACCTTCACTCAAGAACATTTGATTATTGTTATAATCTAGCGCTCGCAACGGCTCTACACAGAGGCTACTTGATTAAACCTATAAAACGGGTAGGCTAGCCAAAATCCCTGCCTACCATGTCCGAACTCGGAAGATGTTTTACATTCTCGACAGGCGCTGATTGTCAAGAGCGATCGCACCATTCTCCTCGAAGTCCATTCCCCCAAAGCTGAGGCAACACGAAAAGCGCTCGCCCCTTACTTTGTTAATGCAACATCACCAGATACTGGCTCAAAATGCAGCACCATAATTTGCTCTGGACGTAAACCAAGAGACTCGTAAGTGCGTCCTGTGCGATCGCACTCAAGCAAAAAGTCTCTCAACAGATACCTGGATGTCTGGAAATGCCAACGGTGCGATCGCCCCTTCTCGAATAACCCGTTGTATAGCGTACTGACCATTCTGAGGCTCTCGCAAGACAATCATTCGCCTAGCAGATAAATCCAATATCCAATACTCTTGAATTTCAGCAGATGCGTAGATAGAGGTTTTGAGGTCTAAGTCTTTTTTCAAGCTGGTCTTAGCAACCTCTACAACCCAAAAGATATCATCACGTCCAGGATGGCGATCGTTGTATGCAGACTCTGGCAGTCGAACGATCGCAATATCCGGTTCAGGTTCCGAGTCAGGTAGTGTAATCGGTCCATTGAAACGAACATCGGCTTTTCCCGCCAGCAACTCCTCCAGGTATCTCGCGCCTCGCTTCGCCGTATTGTAATGAATCGGCGTTTCCGGACTCATTTCAACAATCTCGCCTGCTAGCAACTCTACACGGCGATCGCGCAAAATCCCCGCTTCGATCATGCGGTGATAGTCATCCACAGACCATTTGGCTAGCGTCTTCATCGCTCCAATCGCTCATTCTTCTTGCTCCGATTGACTCAATTCTATAGTCTTTGGTTGGAGCGAACGACTTCGTCGCGCTTGGCTAACGTATCATCCTCCTCGAAGTCCATTCCCCCAAAGCTGAGGCAACACGAAAAGCGATCGCTCTTTCCCCTAGCCTCCAGCTCCTCACTAAAGCTCCGGTAGCCTCTAACCCCTATTTTCAAGCCAGACTACCAACTTAGTCTTTGATTGGAAAGCTAAGAGCCGATTATCTCGTAACCTGCCTCTACAGCAGCATCGTACCCGATCGCGATCGCCCCATAAACTTCAGACTCCACCGCAACATAGCGACGTATCCCCGCCTGAGCCATTGCAGATTCCAATTCTGTATCCGGCTGCAATAGCGCTGACTGTAGCTTATCAATGAATGCGATACCGAGGTGCTGTGCTGCAACAACTGGTGGCATCGGACATGGCCCAATAGACTCAACAATTCGCAGATGAGTTGATAGTTCAGGCGAATTACGCAGTTCTTGTTCTAGCACAGTGCTATCAATTGCCGAACAATCAGCTAGTCCCTCAGCAACCAATCTAATGGAAGATTGATGCGAACCTGAAGGAATAACCTTGCCAAAAAAGCTACTGGGGTATCCAGCCTGAATTAGTCGTTGGCGCAATAGGTTGTAGCCACTGTTCGACCCCAAATCGTTATAGCACAAGGTTCTTCCCCCCAAATCATCAAAGGTTTTGAGGTCACTCTCCGCGTTGACGATAATATCGGAGAAGTAAACTGGGTACTCTTGATAGCGACTAGCTTGCATTACTGGTGCAACTAACGCTTGTAGTTGACTTGAGACTACTTGATGACGCCGAGCGAAGGGCAAGCCACAGATAAATGCTACATCTAGTTGGTCTTGCAGCATCATTGGGTCTTCTAACGGGTCATACTGACTCTGAACTATTTGTGTTTCTATACCGAATACACGGCTTAGATAAGCTCCAACTGCCTCGTAGAACCCGAACATATTGGGAGCTAGGTAAGAGACTAACCGAAGTTTGTCTGGTCTGCTCATCGAGAAGCTGTTCACATACTTTCCCTCCTATGGGACGTCACAGCAGGAGCTAGGGACTAGGGCGTGTTTTCAAACCCCGAGATCCCCCTAAATTCCCCTTAAAAAGGGGGACTTTGACTGAATTCTCCCCCCTTTTTAACTCTGGCGGGGGGGATCTAAATTTAACGGGGAAGTTTGAAAACACGCCCTAGGGGTGAGGGTGAGAGGGTGAATTTTAACTAGTGTGTTATTTCTGCTAACCGGCACTAGTCCCTAGCCTCTAGCCCCTAACCCTCTGAAACTGTGTTTTTTATTTTAAACTACAGTTTATCTACCGACATAAAGTATTTTACTGTTAGAATGCCATCAACCCATCTTTGGCAACCGTAGGCAGTTGATGCGGTGACAGGTTTTTCGCAAGGGGGATGAGTTAAATGACAGCTTCT
>DATNPI010000309.1:0-3781 GCA_036703325.1 Coleofasciculaceae cyanobacterium | reverse complement strand
CGTAAATTCAGCTTAGATAAATATCCGAGAATCTGTCTATATCTAGATATATATACCTAGCTATAACTCATATATATACAATTTATTGTATTGGCGACTGAGAGCTTATTGACTAATATTATTTTTGTGATTGGTGCTGGTGTTCGACTTTACAAAGGCACTATTAATGATGCTTGAGTCTTAAAAATGAACAAAATAAATTGAGTTGTTTTAGCGTGTTTTGTATAGATTAGCAACCCACATCAACAGGATTAATTGGGTACATCCAACTTTTGCCAAAAACCTAGCAATTGAAAATCGCGGCTATAGAAACGAAGTCCCCCGGCGCGGACTCAATTGAGCCTGCCTCAGCAGGCTTGGTTTTTATAGCCCCAGACTTCCAGTCTATGGGCGATTTACAAAATTAGGATGCTCCCAATATAATCTCCTCAGGAGTCTTGATTATTCATGGTGCAAGGATTTTTTCAGATTGCTGTAACGCTGCTTATTTTAGTAGCAATTGTTCCATTTTTTGGAAGATATATAGCTCGTGTCTTCCTGGGAGAAAGAACGCTACTTGACCCTGTAATGACGCCAATCGAGGGTATCATCTACACCGCTAGTGGCATCCGGTATCAAGAAAACATGACAGGTTGGCAATACGCTCGATCATTGTTGTACAGCAACCTCGCGATGGGCGTTCTGGTTTATTTGCTCTTTATGCTTCAAGGAGCGTTACCGCTAAATTCAACTGGCTTGAGTGCGCCTAGCTGGGATTTAGCCCTGCATACAACCATCTCCTTTTTGACCAATACAGACCAGCAACATTACTCTGGTGAAACGACCTTTAGTTATTCGAGCCAGACAGTCTGTTTAGCCTTTTTGATGTTTACCTCAGCGGCTACAGGTTTAGCCGTGGGAATTGCCTTCATTCGAGGTTTGACGGGTAGACCACTAGGAAACTTTTATGTTGATTTAACCAAATCAATCACACGAATTTTGCTGCCGATTTCTATTATTGGTGCCCTCTTATTAATCATCTTGGGTGTACCACAAACCTTAGCAGGGCCAGAAACTGTCACAACCTTGGAAGGAGCCACTCAGGTAATCCCCAGAGGCCCCGTTGCCAGTTTTGAAATGATTAAGCAGCTAGGGGAAAACGGCGGCGGCTTTTTCGGTATCAACTCCGCTCACCCGTTTGAAAATCCAAATAGTGCTTCCAATCTGCTCGAAATTCTGGCAATGAATAGCATTCCAGCTGCCCTGATTTATACCTATGGCATTTTTGCTGGGAATAAAAAGCAGGGATGGTTACTGTTTTGGATGGTCTTTACTATCTTTGTTGTTCTCATCGGGATTACTGCTATTGGTGAATTCCAGGGAAATCCCCTTGTTAACAATATCTTGGGCGAACAGCAGCCCAATTTAGAAGGTAAAGAAGTCCGATTTGGTTGGGCACAGTCGGCTCTGTGGGCAATTGTTGCCACTGGTACTATGACGGGAGCCGTCAACGGGATGCACGATTCCCTGATGCCTCCAGGTGGCTTTTCTACTCTGTTTAATATGTTTATCCAAATGGTCTGGGGCGGTCAGGGAACTGGGACAGCTTACTTATTCATTTACCTGATTCTGACCGTGTTTTTGACGGGTCTGATGGTGGGACGAACTCCAGAATTTTTGGGTCGTAAGGTTGAAAAACGAGAAATTGTCCTTGCTAGTGTGATTCTGCTTGTCCACCCCATTGCTGTCTTGATTCCCAGTGCAATTACCTTGGCATTTTCTGACACTTTGAGTGGAATTAGTAATCCCTTATATCACGGTGTCTCCCAGGTGGTGTATGAATACACCTCAGCGGCGGCTAATAATGGTTCTGGTTTTGAGGGGTTGGGGGATGCAACGTTGTGGTGGAATTTGAGTACCTGTTTCAGCCTCTTGGTGGGGCGCTACCTCCCGATTACTGCCTTGCTGCTTTTGGCAGATAGTATGTACCGCAAACAACCCGTACCCGAAACTACTGGTACTCTCCGCACTGATACGGGTCTATTCACAGGCGTTACAGCTGGGGTCATTTTGATTCTGGGGGCGCTGACATTCTTTCCGGTTCTCGCTTTAGGGCCAATTGCTGAAGCTTTTCAAATTGCCTCTGGGGGCTAGAAAAGTTTTGGCCTTCTCAATCGTTTGCGTAGTAGAGGCTCAAGCAGAATGGCACTGATTTACAGCAGTTTTCAGTTTCCCCACTAAGGAAGGGGAAAGAATCAAAGCCTCACTCAAGAGTAGGAGAGAGGTCTGCGTGTGGTCTATTTATGAAATCGCTGTAAGCGAAAAGCGATCGTTCGTTGGAAAAACCCGGATTGGGGGACGTTGCCCCCCAAACCCCCCAGTGGGGGACGGAGTGCCTCCCCCACGCCCCCTGCACAAGGAGTGATCGGTACTGAGGGGAGTTCAGTTTATGGCTGTTACTTGATTAAGCACAACTTCAACCGAGAAATCTTGTTGGATTGCTAAACTCGCTCATTTTCCCATTAAGTCAGTGCTATTTGGCTTAAGAACGTTGCTACTGCTGTGCGATCGCAATATCGACCGATTAGCCCCCTAACCCCCCAACCTTGGGGGGCGAATGCGTAAGTCCTGTACTGCTGTGCGATCGCGCAAACTTCCCCAACCCTGATGCTCTAATCCTTATAGAAATTATGGAAACACAGGATAAGCTCGACTCACCATCTACCCAAAACCCGCCGCCCAACGACTCCGGGGGTTCCCGCAAAAGAAGGCAGAGGCAAGTCAATACCAAAGGGCTTTATCAAAGAGCTTTTCGGGATGCCTTCGTTAAACTCAATCCGCGAGTGATGCTGAGAAACCCAGTTATGTTCGTTGTCTGGGTGGGCACGGTTATTACGGCACTGCTGACAATTGACCCAACTCTGTTTGGGCCAGTTCGCGGTGACAACGAGCGGCTGTTCAACGGTCTAGTTACCGCAATTTTGTTCTTCACCATTCTGTTTGCCAACTTTGCTGAGGCAGTGGCGGAAGGACGGGGTAAAGCTCAAGCTGATTCCTTGCGCTCTACCAAGTCAGATACTACAGCTCGAAGACTCCTACCTAATGGCTCAACTGAAGACGTAAGTTCCACTGCTCTACGAAAAGGCGATCGCATTAAAGTAATTGCCGGTGACATTATCCCATCTGACGGCGAAGTTCTAAGTGGTGTTGCGTCAGTGGATGAATCGGCAATTACTGGGGAATCAGCGCCAGTGCTGAAAGAACCGGGAAGCGATGTGGCTAGTTCTGTTACAGGTGGTACGCGCATTCTCTCCGATGAACTAATTCTGCGAGTTACCGCTGACCCAGGTCAAGGCTTTTTGGATCGGATGATTGCCCTGGTAGAAGGTGCGGAACGGAGTAAGACGCCCAATGAGATTGCTCTGACAGTTTTGCTGGCTGTTCTGACTCTGGTCTTTTTGATTGTTGTCGCGACAATCCCACCGATCGCGAACTATGTAGGCAGTCCTGTGGGTATCGTGCTGTTGATTTCCTTGCTGGTGGCGCTAATTCCCACAACCATTGGGGGACTGTTGAGTGCGATCGGGATTGCTGGTATGGATCGGGTTGCCCAGTTTAATGTGGTAGCGACTTCCGGACGAGCGGTTGAGGCTTGCGGCGACGTTAATACCTTAGTGTTGGACAAAACAGGCACGATTACTCTGGGGAACCGTTTGGCAGAAGAGTTCATCCCAGTCAACGGTTACTCGCAAGCAGATATTGCTCGTGTGGCTTTGGCGGCAAGTGTGTTTGATGAGACGCC
>DATNPI010000273.1:0-3537 GCA_036703325.1 Coleofasciculaceae cyanobacterium | reverse complement strand
TACAAATCCTGGGATTTGAATCGACCTATAATCCCACCACGCAGCCACCTGTACCAATTGGAACCTGTTGGGATTGGAACACCCTTAGTGGAAAGTTTAACAGGCTTTGTAGCTCGATTAGCTGAAGCCCATTGTGTACTTCCAGGAGTTTTAATATCGAGAGAACTGACGCCACTTCTGCCGAAGATTTACAGAACTAGAAATTTATTCGGAATACGAGATTGGACGGGAGCGCTGAACAGTACAGGTACTATGGCACTTGATTTGGTCACGCTGCTAGAAGGTCTAACTTTATGTAGTGACTTACGTTTTTTGACTCTTTTAACCTGGGCTAATGTATTACCACAAAGGAAGTTACTTCGTCCCTATCAAGCTTGGTGTCCAATCTGTTATGAAGAGTGGCGTTCAAAAAAACAGGTAATCTACCAACCTCTGGTTTGGTCAATAGACGCAGTTACTGTATGTCTGCATCACAAGAGACGCTTACGTTTCCAGTGTCCTCACTGTAGCCAGTCGCTGCCTCTATTAGCTCCCTACTCACAGCCAGGTTACTGCTCGAAATGTAGAAGATGGCTCGGTTTCTCTGGTGATTGTGAATTCTCCGATAGCAAGACACTGCGAGATGAAGAGCTGATGTGGCAAATTTGGCTGAGAGATGCTGTTGGAGAGCTACTTGCCATTGCGCCTCGACTTTCTCCACCGCCGAAGGAGAGAGTTGCCCAGGCTTTCTGTGCAGGTATAGAGCAAGTAGCTGAGGGCAACATCGCTGAGTTTGCCCGTATTCTCCAAATCCCCAAAAACAAAGTATGGATGTGGCAATCAGGCAAGGTTATACCACAACTTAATGTACTTTTGAAAGTTTGTTACTGTCTTGGGACATCTGCTCTAGATTTCCTCACTCTAGGCAATGCTCTAGAAAATTTCAGCCAGATTACTACATTGACTAAGAGAGAAACGGGAGACAAGTCAAAAAAAACATTTGATAAGATATTTGACCTTCATCAAGTGCAACGAGGACTTGAAAGCGTACTGCAAGGAGACGAGAAACCACCGCCGCCCATGACAGAAGTAGCCAGACGACTTGGGTATGATAAGCGGGTTATCCATAGACACTTTCCAAATTTATGCCGAGCCATCTCAGCACAGTATGTCAGCTACAAGTCTGAAGCCCGTTTAACACGAATCCAGCAGTGCTGTGAAAAAGTGCAACAAGCTGTAAAAAATCTTCATGCCCAAGGAGTATATCCTACCGAAGCTCGTGTTTCAAAATTTTTGGCTCAGCCTGGATGCTGTCGAGAAAAGGAAGTCCGAACTGCCCTACGCGAAGCACGGCGCGAACTTGGTTTGTAAGCTTAAGATGTTGAGGACTGGATCGGAGTCCTCTCACTCAGCCTCAAAAAATTGGAAGCATAAGTTTGCCGAATTGAATTGGAAGCATAAGCTTGCCGGAGCGGCAAAGTTATGCTTCCAGTCACAAATAGATTTTTCTCAGGGCTGAATTTTGGATGGGGGCGGTGGGACTTGAACCCACACGACCGTTTAAGGTCAACGGATTTTCATTCTCCCGCAGCTTTCGCTACTGCCATTACTGGCTTTAAGAATTGGACTCTCTCTTTACCCTCGGCTTCACGTTAGGGTAGCTCCCGTCGAGTCTCTGCACCTTCCGATTAGTTTTGAGTTTTGAATTATGAGTTACTTTTTTTAACTCACCACTCACAGCCCTCTATTCGGCTTGGCTCAGGATTGCCATATCTGTTGCCAGACTTAGGTTTCCCTGAATTTGAGAGCGTTCACTTGACAGATTTCTCCATCAATGCTCAATTTTTTAAGTCCGTAGCGTCTGCCATTCCGCCACGCCCCCATGTTGAGTTGCAGTCAGTTTCTGTTCACACAGAACCACTACATTTATCTATTCCACCATTAAGTGGGTCTTATATGCAACTAGGAAAACAGCGAACTGGCACATTGTAGAATAATAAAGTTGCGTTGCGACTCGAAATCGCACGTCAAGGCGCGATCGCTTTCCTGTTGTTTGCCCGACCCGAAACTATGATTGTTGCACTGCTGTACCTGGCTTTGAGCGGAGTCTACCTTTTAGTAGTTCCTGGTGCCCTCTATTTCTACCTGGACAAACGGTGGTATGTTGCCAGTTCCTTTGAGCGAGGCTTCATGTACTTCCTGGTGTTCTTTTTCTTTCCAGGATTATTGCTCCTGAGTCCCTTCTTGAACTTTCGCCCCAAGCGGCGTCAGATCCAAAGCTAAATGCGACGAATCGACGCGATCGGAATTACCATCGGTGCCTTTGCCGCTGGTGGAGCTATCTATATACTCCTACAGGTAGCTGGGCTGGATAGCCTGAAGGCAGGTATCTGGAGTCAGGCGGTATTAGTTGGCGGTTTAATTGGCTGGCTGCTAACTTATTTGTTCCGAGTCGGGACAAAGAACATGACTTACAACCAGCAGCTGAAGGACTACGAGGACGCCGTCTTACAAAAGCGCCTCGAAGCCATGACACCGGAAGAACTTGCCAAACTGCAAGCCGAAATTGAGCAGGAGAAGTCTTCCGAGACGGTCGATCAGTAATAATTCAGCATTGCTACTATATAAACCCCTGGATTGCTCCATCGGGTCAATCCAAAATCCAAAATCCAAAATCTAAAATCGAATGACCTCGGTTTCCGCTTGCTTCAAGTCCCTACACAGTCACTCCCAGTGCGCCCTAATTCCCTTTATCACCGCTGGTGACCCAGATTTGAAGACAACAGCCCAAGCGCTGCGGATACTTGACAAATCTGGTGCAGACATAATAGAGCTGGGCGTTCCTTACTCTGACCCCCTGGCAGATGGCCCAACCATTCAAGCAGCGGCGACGAGAGCGTTAGAAAAGGGTGTGCGCTTAGATGATGTCCTAGAAATGGTTAAGGACGTTGCCCCAGAGTTGAAAGCACCCCTCGTCCTTTTCACCTACTACAACCAAATTCTGAATCGAGGCATTGAATCTTTCTTAAAGCAGATTGCCAATGTTGGTGTCAAAGGGTTGGTAGTGCCGGACTTGCCCTTAGAGGAAGCAGAATCACTCCTGAAACCTGCGGCAGAAATTGGAATTGAGGTCGTTTTGCTCGTTGCGCCTACCAGTCCAAAAGAACGAATAGAAGCGATCGCCCATCAGTCCCAGGGATTCATCTACCTCGTTAGTGTCACGGGCGTCACCGGGATGAGAACCCAGCTGGAATCACGAGTGCAAGATATACTCCAACAGATGCGGACTGTAACGGACAAGCCAATTGGAGTTGGCTTTGGCATCTCCCAACCAGAACAAGCCCGACAGGTAAAAAATTGGGGTGCCGATGCGGTGATTGTCGGCAGTGCCTTTGTGAAACGCTTGGCAGATGGCACACCCGCAGAAGGATTGTCAGCAATTGGCGAGTTTTGCAAGGATCTGAAGTCAGCCATTAGTGATTAGCTAACGGTTAACAAGTTCAATTGAGGCTGAGAGTAGACGCAATGCCCATCCAAATCTTGCGATTTGGGCGGAGT
>DATNPI010000270.1:0-7532 GCA_036703325.1 Coleofasciculaceae cyanobacterium | reverse complement strand
CCCCTTCAGCCATATTCCTCACGATTGCACCTTGAAGCTCCAGGCTCGCCTCTGTCTGCTTACGGTCAGAAATATCTCGCCCATTGACATAGGTCAATCTATCCTCAACGGATGCACTCGCACTCCAGACAAACCATTTGTACGAGCTGTTTTTGCACAGGAGGCGAGATTCAAAGTAGGTCGTGCCCATGCCGCTGGCAACTTTTTGCGCGTTAGCCGCCAATGCTTTCCGGTCTTCAGGATGAATAAATTCGAGGTAGGGTTTTGTGAGTAGTTCCTCGGTTGTGAAGCCTGTTGTGTTTTCCCAGGCTGGGTTCACATACTTGAAGTAACCGTCAAATTTAGTGATGCACAGCAGTTCAGGTGAGAGATTGAAGAAGTTATCACGCTCTTTTTCCACCCGCTTGCGATCGCTAATTTCACGCTCCAGTTCTCGGTTGGCTGCCTCCAACTGAGCCGGACTGGGAAGAGCAAGCGCTTGATTGACCAAGGGTATCAGCTCCGCAGCTGTGTACATTGAGACTACGGCAGTTATGGCTTTGAGGAACCCACTCAACCAATAAGTAGGATGCCACAGCGTCCAAATCTCCATCACATGGGTAGTCCCACAAGCGATGATAAATGCCCCAAACAGTAGAAATATCCAGTTGAAGGGCAAATCGACCCGCTTGCGGACAAAATAGACTAGTGTGATTGGGATTGAATAATAGGCGATCGCGATTAGAGAATCAGACACGATATG
This sequence comes from Coleofasciculaceae cyanobacterium, assembly GCA_036703325.1. Classification (GTDB taxonomy): domain Bacteria; phylum Cyanobacteriota; class Cyanobacteriia; order Cyanobacteriales; family Coleofasciculaceae; genus DATNPI01. The sequence continues at coordinate 6,790 of DATNPI010000270.1, read as the reverse complement.
GAGCCACACCAACTCATGTCTCCAGAGGTAGCAATGCCCATGAGGGATAAACGATCCTGAAGCAAAAAGGTTTTTCAAGACCTCCAGCATAAAATTACCCGTATATAAGAACACTTCGTCAGCAGCTCCTTGTCAGGTTCGCGATGCACACTCATGCCCCTCCAAAGAGCGCTTTCCTCCTACTGCACCTCTGACAACTGACTGAGTAGACCTTTCTCTTTACGAAAACTAATGGAAGAATTAAGAAATCCTATTCTAAAGGTCTTTGAGTTTCGTACTACAACTGAAGAGAGCATTAAAAGCTTCTATTTCAAAGGTATACGACTTCCCTTAATCAATTTTTCTAACAAATGTCAATACCTCAGCTACTGACGAGCTTGATTGCTGAGTTGTTCACATTTTGTTACAAAGATAGAGAGAACACTCGTGGATGCACAACGGTATGTTTGGTGGCTTCGCCGGTACAAAAAATCCTTCTGGCACCGACTGGGGAGAGCAAATGCTCAATACCGTTGCCAGCAAGACGATTCGCCACCTATTTAGTCAAAGCGAGTCGGTAGATATCTCAGTTCGCTGTAATCCCTCTAGCAAATTGTTACAGGGCAGCATTGACAGTTTCAAGATGAGTGGTCGTGGTTTAGTGATTCGTCGGCAATTCCGAGCCGAGGAAATGTCGTTTGAAACCGATGCGGTATCGCTTGACTTCAGCTCGATTCTGAAGGGTCAGATTTCTCTGAAGCAACCCACCCAAGCGATCGCTCAGGTAGTGCTAACCCAAGACGACATCAACAACTCCTTCAAGGCAGAACTGGTGAGAAAGCGCTTGGAAAACATTTCTATTCCAACCTTAAGTGAACTTTCTGGTGGTGAACCAGTATCCTTTACAGACTTGCAAGTACAGTTGCAACCCAACAACCGTATACGGCTTTTTGCTAAAGCAGAGCTACCACAACACGGTCTAGTACCCATTAGCATGACATCTACCCTAGAGGTTGAGCGGCGGCGGCGTATCCTCTTCCAAGACTCCAAGTTTGAACCCGATGGTATACCGGAGTCCTCGCGAGAAATTTCTCAAACCTTGACAGCTGAATTAGCTCAAATTTTGAATAATATGGTGGATCTGGATCGCTTTAATCTGGACGGCGTCACAATGCGCATCAATCGCTTGGAAACCCAAGGTAAATTGCTCATTTTCAGTGGCTACGCCCAAATTGAGCGCGTCCCCAATAATCCATAACCTGAAAGCAGATAATGTCAATCAGCGCTTTCTTTTCTGCGGGTGGGGTTGTCATGTGGCCCCTGTTGGCACTCTCTCTGCTGACAATTGCCCTAATTTTGGAGCGCATAGTATTTTGGCAGCGAGTGACACAACGCCAGAACCTTATGATGCGGGAAGTTCTCAAACTCTACCCGCATGATCCCCAGTCAGTATTCCTCAAATTAGAACAAAATAGCGATCTACCGATCGCACGGATTTGTCTGGCAGCTTTAGAACTAGAACAACCTACTCCCGAAGAATTTCGACTGGCGCTAGAAAGTGCTGCTCAAGCTGAGTTGCCAATCCTGAAGCGTTTCAATACAGTTTTTGAGACAGTCATCAACATTTCGCCACTGTTGGGTCTTTTAGGAACAATTCTCGGATTGATTACCACCTTCGCTGCCATCAGAATAGGTGACATTGGGGGAAGCCAAACCGCAGGCGTCACAGGCGGCATTAGTGAAGCTTTAATCTCAACAGTGGCTGGATTGTGCCTTGCGGTTTTTACACTGCTGTTTGCCAACACATTTCGCGGGCTGTACCGCCGTCAGCTGGCATCGATTCAGGAGTATGGTGGTAAGCTGGAACTGCTTTATCGTCGTTATTACGCTCACGGAAGAATTCCCTATCTTGGGCTGCCTAAGCCAGAGCGATAAACACAGGAACTAGAAAAAGGAGACGTAGTTCAGCAGGGTACGCTAGCAGCAAAGCGGTTTCAAACTTGTGGGAACTATTAAAGGGCTGTAGTGTGTCTAGTCCTTAGGCAAGTTTTCTTGGCTATACTGTCTCTTGTTTCAGCTCGACAAGGAAAAACGGCAAGCTGAGGTATTAGAGGCAAAACTCGGAGTAACTGTGCCCAAGAGTGCATCTGAGCAAATATAAGTGAGCCGATAAAACGGTTTTTAGCATTGATATGTCCACGTCTAAACTAGCAAAGAATTTTTAGCCTGCTTACCGTATCTACTTTCCAACGATTAACCTGTGTCTTTTTCTGCCCAAAGCGGCAGAAGGTGATGATTTAGCATCGAATTAATGATTGACGATTAGCTTTAAGGTTTGTCAGTGTAAGACAGGGTCTTTACTGACATAAACTTTTGTCAATATTTTGACAAAAGATAACAACTAAATCCATTGTGAGGCTTAATAATTAATGCGGATTTTACTGATTTATCCTCAGTTTCCTAAAAGTTTTTGGTCTTTTGAAAAAGTTTTAGAGTTGGTCAATCGCCAGGTTTTACTGCCACCGTTGGGATTAGTGACAGTAGCGGGAATCTTACCCCAAGAGTGGGAATTTAAGCTAGTAGACAGGAACATTCGTGCCGTCACAGAGGAAGAATGGGAGTGGGCAGAAGTCGTAATTCTCTCAGCGATGATTGTCCAGAAAAAAGATTTACTCTTACAAATTCGGGAAGCGAAACAGCGAGGCAAGCGAGTTGCCTGTGGTGGTCCTTATCCAACTTCCGTACCTTATGAAGCAACAGAGGCTGGTGCTGATTATTTGATATTGGATGAAGGGGAAATTACTCTGCCAATGTTTGTAGAAGCGATTCAACGAGGTGACACGGCGGGAATTTTTCGCGCTGGTGGCGAAAAACCTGATGTGACGATAACACCGATCGCCCGCTTCGATCTATTGGAGTTGGATGCTTATGATTCCATGTCGGTACAATTTTCGCGGGGTTGTCCCTTTCAGTGTGAATTTTGCGACATTATTGTCCTCTATGGTCGCAAACCCCGTACTAAGACACCCGCCCAGCTGTTAGCTGAGTTGGATTACCTCTACAAACTAGGGTGGCGTCGCAGCATCTTCATGGTGGATGACAACTTTATTGGCAATAAGCGCAATGTCAAGTTGTTTCTCAAGGAGTTAAAAGTCTGGCAAGCCGAACACCAGTATCCCTTCAGCTTTAATACCGAAGCCTCTATTGACCTCGCCCAAGATCAAGAACTAATGGATCTGATGGTCGAGTGCAATTTTAATGGCGTGTTTCTGGGGATTGAGACACCAGATGAAGCTAGCTTGCAACTGACGAAGAAATTCCAAAATACTCGCACAACTCTCAGCGACTCGGTGGAAATCATTGCACGGGCTGGGTTGCGGGTGATGGCTGGGTTTATTATTGGCTTTGATGGCGAGAAAAGTGGGGCAGGTGCGCGCATTGTCCAATTTATTGAACAAACCGCGATTCCCACAGGTCTATTTGGGATATTACAGGCTCTACCCAATACTGCCCTCTGGCATCGATTAGAAAAAGAGGGTCGTCTACGTAGCAAAAATAGCGACATTGACCAGACGACCTTGATGAACTTTATCCCAACTCGACCCCTGGAAGAAATTGCCAGGGAATACGTGGAGGCGTTTTGTGAATTGTATGAGCCTGAGCGCTTTTTAGACCGTACCTATCGTCATTTCCTGATGCTGGGGGCACCGAAATGCAAACCCCCAGCCCAACTACCCAGCTTGGCGGATCTCAGGGCACTGTTAATTATCGGCTGGCGTCAGGGCGTAAAGCGCAAGACTCGCTGGAAGTTCTGGCATCACCTGTTTAGTATCATCAAGAATAACCCTGGCGTTTGGGAGCATTACCTCACCGTCTGCGCCCACAATGAACACTTTTTGGCGTATCGTCAGATTGTGCGCGACCAGATTGAAGCCCAGTTAGCTGAGTTTTTCGCCCAAGAGGCAAAGTTAAAAACTGATGGGACTAAAGTTAGAAGTAAGGAAGTTGAAGCGATCGCTAATTAGCTGCAATAGCAAGTTTTGAAATGACAGATATCCTAGAATATCTGTCTCGTAATCACTAGGGTGTATCTGAAGAGGCTGTTTTATCCGGGTGCATCTTATCCTTGTGTAGAGCTAAAAATACCCGGATAACAGCTTGGCTACATCGAGCATTACTGCCTCAAACATCAGTAATGCGTCACAAGAGCAGCTAGATCCTAGTGCAAATGAGGTTAGACATTAAATGAGAGTTTTACTTCTATATCCCCTTTTCCCGAAAAGTTTTTGGTCTTTTGAGAAAACATTGGCTTTACTGGGTCGTAAGGCGATGCTGCCGCCCTTGGGGTTGGTGACTGTAGCCGCAATTTTGCCCCAAACCTGGGAGTTTAAATTAGTAGACCGGAATGTCCGTCAGGTAACTGAAGCCGAGTGGGCTTGGGCAGATTTAGTCATCATCTCGGCGATGATTGTCCAACAGCAGGATTTTCGCGACCAAGTGCAGGAGGCAAAACGACGGGGTAAAGCGGTTGCAGTCGGAGGCCCTTACCCGACGGCTTTACCAGCTGAAGCTGAAGCAGCGGGCGCAGACTATTTCATTCTGGATGAAGGGGAAATCACTTTACCACTATTTGTGGAAGCGATCGCACGAGGCGATACTGGTGGCGTTTTCCGATCTGGAGGTGAGAAGCCTGATGTTAGCCACACACCGATTCCCCGCTTCGATCTACTGGAATTTGACGCCTATTCCGAGATGTCAGTCCAGTTCTCGCGGGGGTGTCCCTTTCAGTGCGAATTCTGCGACATCATTGTCCTCTACGGCCGCAAACCCCGGACAAAAACTCCATCACAACTCCTAGCTGAACTAGAACGCCTCTATGAGTTGGGTTGGCGACGCAGTATTTTTATGGTGGATGACAACTTCATTGGCAATAAGCGCAATGTCAAGTTATTCCTCAAAGAGTTGAAGCCTTGGATGGTTGAACATGGGTATCCTTTCTCGTTTGCCACGGAAGCATCTGTCGATTTGGCAAAAGACCAAGAATTGATGGATATGATGGTTCAGTGCAATTTCGGGGCGGTCTTTTTAGGGATTGAGACACCGGATGAGGAGAGTTTAGCACTAACTCAGAAGTTCCAAAATACGCGAGACTCTCTGAGTGATTCTGTCTACGCTATTACGCGGACAGGACTGCGGGTGATGGCAGGATTTATTATTGGCTTTGATGGGGAAAAACCGGGGGCGGGCGATCGCATTGTCCAGTTTGTCGAAAAAACGGCTATTCCAACAGCTTTATTCAGTATGTTGCAAGCTCTACCCGATACAGCTCTCTGGCATCGGCTGAAGAAAGAGGGACGACTGCGGAGCGAATCAGCCGATATTCATCAGACTACATTGATGAACTATGTACCAACACGTCCCTTGGAAGAAATTGCCCGTGAATATATGGAAGCATTTTGGACTCTATACGATCCAGAGCGTTTCCTAGACCGCGCTTACCGTCACTATCGCCTCTTGGGAGAAGCAACGTATCCGAAGAAGGGAAAACGTTCTAAGAAGAAGCTGGATTGGATGGTAATTCGGGCGTTTCTGACCATCTGTTGGCGGCAAGGTGTTGTCCGAAAGACGCGCTGGCAGTTCTGGCGCAACCTGTTTAGTATGTATCGGCACAATCCCGGCGGTTTGAGCAGTTATTTAGCGGTTTGCGCTCAAATCGAGCATTTTCTGGAGTATCGCCAGATTGTCAAAGATCAGATTGAAGCTCAGGTGGCTGAGTTTCTGGCAGAGGAAGCAAAATTGAAACAATCTTCCGAAGATGCCAAAACGCCTATGAGTGTCAGTGCTTAGAGCCAATCCTGTGACTGAGTGTTTGTGAGATAGTAGCAGGCAACAAAAAACCCCAGAGGAGCGAACCGTCTGGGGTAGAACTGTTAAGCTTTATTCTTGTTCAAGGAGAGAAGCTGTTCCTCCGGGTAATATCGAGCGTTGCTATTTACCGAAAATGTCAGAATCTAGCCCCGAACAAGATATCTCCCTACTGCGCGAATGGCAGCTAAAGATTGAGACCGCTAACCGCAACAATGTTTTGTGCCACTGTCGTCGTTGTGGCGGTGAATGGATGGACTCCTACTTTAATGTAGTCTGTAGTAGCTGCGGCAGCTCCGATGTTGAACAGATTGCCTGTTGGCAGTTTCCAGATGACTAAACAGCAGTGAACGAAAAGCTTCATCAGCCTCGCTCTGCACTAGACTCTAGAGTTTGAGAAGCAATTCTTGGGCAATATGCTTCCATTCTTGGTGAAGGGAGGCTTGAAACTCTGGCTGTCTGCTGTGCTTATACCAGTAACGGGCATTGCTCATGTCGCCCTCTTTTCGGTGGAGGTAGGCATGAACCCAAGCACTATCAGCATCGCTAGCCTCTTGCACAATTTGATGCGCTTTGTCCCAGTCTCCTTTCTTGTCGTACCACAGTGCTTGTAGGGCTTTTGGGAGAGAAGAAGGACAGCTTTCCTGTTTTTCTATTAATTGTGTAAATTCATCTAGACTCACGATCGCTTCGCTCCAATTCAAAATTAGATATTTAAAATTCAAAATCATATCCCATAGATAAATGCAGTACTTTGAATATTTAGCCGTTTATGTTAATTCAAAGAGGAAGTATCAAACCGCCGCTGGCAGCTGGGCAGACATGAATGAATTGGGCAAGCAGGGTTGGGAATTGGTGTCAGTGGTGAATGAATCAGGGGAACTCGTCGCTTTTTTCAAGCGATCGCTTTCGGAATAAGTCCCATAAAATACTATTTAGGTTCGTC